>DJMM01000035.1 GCA_002435365.1 Ignavibacteriales bacterium UBA6490 | reverse complement strand
GAACAATCTGCATTTAATTTTCAGCTTGTAAAATTCCAGTGCTGTCCAAAATAAATTTAATATTCTACAAATAATTGCATTACAATCAGTTTTGGATAGATTATCCACAATTTTAAGATCAATCCCCGTAGGGGATTCATTATTGTAGAATATATGACACCCCAAAATCATTGTATCCATCGTAGATGGATCATAAAAACCGATTTGGTGATCATCCGGATCAAATTATAAACCATCTACGAAGGTTAGGAGGATTTTGGGATGGTAATTTTTCTACAATTATGTTCCCTCTACGAGGGAAAACAAATTTATTTTCCCAATGATGTGCATTCAAATGTGGTTATTAATTACGTTTTGGACAGATAAGTTAAATTCAGTATCCTTTTAAATTCCGGAATATTAAAGCCGGTCGGAATTCCATCAGCATGCCAGTGTTTTTTACAGCCGCTGCAGTCCAGCAATACGCATTGGGCAGGAACGTCGTATCTCTTTAATTCCCATCCTCCTTCAACAAGGGTAGTGGCACATGCAGTGGCAATGATGCCTGCTTTTTCTCTTCCCTTGCGGGGCGACCACAGTGAAAGATCCGATGCGTGGGGAATAATATAAACATCAAAATTTTTTTTCAAACCCATATGCCTTAGTCTGTTCACATTGCATGCAGGGGTACAGTCACCGCAGATCAATCCTTCTTTAACCTTTACAGCTTTGCACTCGGAATTTGCATGGGCGCGCATGCATCCGGGTAGAAGGACAATACGTTTTTTTGTTTCGGAGTATTCCCTGCGGAATGCGCGGTTCATTAGTTCTGCACCGACCATATTCAGATGGTATTCAAGCCGGGAACGGCTGCACTGAATCCTGTCCTCACGCCAGCGGTATTTTTTTTCCGATCTACGAAGAAAACCATCCACATTTCCGGTATATTTTCCAAGCACTTCTGCTGACCGCTGAATAAACCAATCTGTAAATTTTCTGATGGATAAAAAGATGTTAAATAGTTCCGTTTCATTTAAGGTTCCCCAGTATGCACGCCATCTTATAAAACGAAGCGCCTGTTCCCTGAACTCACCTGTTGCTTCAAACCATTTACACACATGGTCGATGTCCTCAAGCCGGGGCACCGGCAGATCCTCATACTTCTTATTATAAGGCAGAAGAAAAAGCGTAAACAGAACTCCCCTGGCAAAATCAATATATGGTTTCATGCGCTGGTGCTTTTTCCTCCATTCGGACATCCTGGCAAGAGTAATATATGGGGCTGTTTTTGCAGCAAGCGCAGTGGAAGCATAATTACGCCAGAGGACACCAAAACTCAGTAGTTCAAGAATATATTCTTCAGTCTCCCGGATTTCTTCAAGCCCGTACTCTTTCAGATACCAGGTATAATTTTCAGTAATCGGCTGTAAACTTTCACCTGATTCAGCGAATACTTCGTCGGCAAAGGTTCTAATGTCAGCATAATATCTGCCTGAATCCGAATTATTAATTTTCAGCGAGTATGTAACTGCGTCCATAGTAAGGTTATTACGGTGGTTGTGTTAAATTCAATTAGGAACATTATTCCGTACCCGTTAATGCATCAGATATACTCTGACAGGATATCGAAAAATAGCAACAGATGCAATGCAAAGATACAAAACCTGCTCCGTAATTTACGCTGCTAAATATAATTCAGGAGTTTACGGGAAAAAATCCGCACACTCATTGAATTTCTTCAGACTCGGAATAATGAATTTATTAAGATCGTACAGGGAAGATTTTTAATTTCTTCAATAGTACTATCTGTTTTATAAACTGCTCTATTTACCAGCCATTAATTTATTCGGCGGTATGGGACTCGGAACAGCATTCCTGATGGGGGGTAAGCTCTTTAAATATGCAAAAATTGCTTTCAAATCCTCATCACTTGTTTTTCCTATATCAGCCCAGGGCATCGGAGGCAGAATCGGACGTCCCACTCCCATATGTTTTCCTGTTCTGAGCGAATTAATAAACACATCTTCAGTCCAGGTTCCGATACCGGTAGGTTCATCGGGAGTCAGATTTGCAGTAAATGAAGCACCCCAGGGACCAACCCAGGCCGTGAAGTGGCTGTTTCCCATAACCCACATTCCTGGTTGTATCATCGAGGTATCAATTTTTGGCAAGGCCAGATCCTCAGGGTGACCTGACAGAAGCCTTGTAGTATCCGCGACCGGACCATACGCTGTATATATCTTGGGTGAATGGCAGTCGTTGCATCCTCCCAGTCTTACAAGATATTTTCCTCGGGCGAGCATTTCATCATTTGTCATGGCGGAATTTTCCTTTTTTGTACAGCCGGCCTGAACAATGATGAGCGCTGTAAACAGTAACACCAGAATTGAAGAGGTTACCGCTTTGTATATCATAAATCCTCCTAATTAATTTTATTTGTTGATTGGCGGCAGTAACCTTAAAGAAAACAGATAATTAAAATGGTATCAGCCATCACCAAATCAAAACTGACCCGCTCTGCAGTGACAAATGATTTAAGCAGGGTTCAAATGGAAAAACAAGCAGAGTATGGTTATCTTAACAAATAACATCTGGAGATTATATGAAAAAGCTTACCATCACTATTGCTCTGTTTGTCCTTGTATTAAATATCTCAGCTCAGGACGGGGATAATATAAGGTTGAATCCGCCGGATTTATCAGGTAGGATGAATGTTATGGAGGCCTTTCAGAATAGACAGTCCGCTTCCGAGTTTGATACTGAGAAATTAAATCTGCAGGATCTGTCGGATCTTTTATGGGCAGCGAACGGTATTAACAGACCAGATAACGGTAAGCGCACTGCACCATCCGCAATAAATGCACAGGATATCGATATCTATGTGATCATGGAATCAGGGGCATACTTATATGACGCGTCGAAACTTCTTCTTAAATTAGTCACCCCAAAAGACCTTCGTAAACTTGCCGCGGGTCGGCAGGAAAATATGGCAAAGGCGCCATTAATTTGTCTGCTGGTTTCGGATATTTCAAAATTTACAAGAGGAAGCGATTCTCTTAAATTAGCATGGGCCGGTATGGATGCAGGAATAGTTTCCCAGAATATATCGATTTATTGTGCAGGTGCGGGACTTTCAACCCGTCCCCGGGCAACAATGGATTCCCGCGGTCTGAGAGATGCCTTAAAATTAACAGAAAATCAATACCCTTTATTAAATAATCCTGTTTCCTATAAGAAAAAATAGTCTTTTAAACCAGTTTACAGTACATATAGGAAAAGAATTAGACTCCTGCNNAACCGGGTTAGAATCAGGTTAGAGTCGGATCAGAACGGGATCAGAACACGGAGAGCAGTCCAACAATTCTAAAAAATCTGAAAAATAAGTGTAAAAATTTACAGGGATTTTCAGGAAAATTTTAATCTGTTAAAATTTTATCGGATTATGTACAATTATTCGATTTTATATGAGACATGTTTAACATTTTGATAGAAATTTTTTGTTTTTTTTCAAAAATATCCACAAATTGAATTTGTAAATACAGATATTGTTCGTTTTTTATCCGAACATAAAACTGTACCAATTCAAGATACTGGCCAACCGGATTATAAACAAAAGAGTAAAAATATATGTTTAAAAAAACACTTTATACATTGCTTGTCTTTTTGATTCCGACTTATGTCTATGCAGGTGAAATGGACATAGTAATCCCGGAATTGAATGATGCACAGAGATTTATTTTAATAATCGGAATAATTATCTGTCTACTTGGAATGACTTTCGGGTTATTCCAGTTTTTAAGGGTAAAAAAGCTAAAAGCCCACAAATCCATGCTTGGAATTGCACAGGTAATTTTCGAAACCTGCAAAACATACCTGATTCAGCAGGGAAAATTATTGATAATCCTGTTCCTGTTTATAGCTGCATGTATAGCATTTTATTTCGGCTTTCTTCTTGAAACCGAGCCTATGGGAGTTTTGATAATACTTTCCTGGACGGTTATAGGAATACTCGGCTCGTACGGCGTGGCCTGGTTTGGCATCCGGATGAATACCCTTGCAAACAGCCGTATGGCATTTGCATCATTGGAAAGAAAACCGATCAAGCTTCTTAATATTCCTCTCGATGCCGGTATGAGCATCGGTGTCATGCTGATATGTGTTGAGCTGATAATGATGCTTATCATTCTGCTCTTTTTACCCAGAAATCTGGCCGGAGCTTGTTTTATAGGTTTTGCAATTGGTGAATCGTTAGGTGCAAGTGCTCTCAGAATTGCGGGCGGAATTTTTACAAAGATCGCAGATATCGGATCCGACCTGATGAAAATTGTCTTTAAAATTAAAGAAGATGATCCAAGAAACCCGGGAGTTATTGCTGACTGCACCGGTGATAATGCAGGCGACAGTGTGGGACCGACTGCCGATGGTTTTGAGACCTATGGCGTAACCGGGGTTGCCTTGATAAGTTTGATTGTACTTGCTGTTGGAGATATAGCTCATCAGACTGAACTTCTGACCTGGATCTTTGCGATGCGCGTAATGATGATTATTACATCCATCGGCTCCTTCTACCTTAATAAGGGATTAAGTCATATAATTTATTCAAAAAAAGATGAAATTGATTTTGAAGTGCCGTTAACATCGCTTGTTTGGATCACTTCAATCGTTTCAATTGTAGTAACTTTTGTGGTCAGTGCAATTTTAATCGGTCATCTTCCGAACAATATGTGGCTTACATTATCGATAATAATAAGCTGCGGCACACTGGGAGCTGCCCTTATTCCGGAGTTTACGAAAATATTCACAAGTACAAAAAGCAGGCACGTAAAGGAAATTATCTCTTCCTCCAGAGAAGGGGGAGCTTCACTTAATATTTTATCCGGACTGGTGGCCGGAAACTTCAGTGCATTCTGGATGGGACTGGTTTTTGCCCTGCTGATGTTTATTGCTTACATCTCCAGTCAGCAGTCACTTGTTGATTTCATGATATTCCCTTCTATTTTTGCATTCGGTCTGGTGGCATTCGGATTTCTAGGTATGGGACCGGTAACCATTGCAGTTGACAGTTATGGACCGGTTACGGATAATGCGCAGTCGATCTATGAATTGTCGCTAATTGAGGAAATCAAGGATGTTGATAAGGAAATAGAAAAAGATTTTGGATTCAAGCCGGATTTTGAAAAAGCAAAATATTACCTGGAGGCTAATGACGGTGCCGGCAATACTTTTAAAGCAACTGCAAAGCCTGTGCTTATAGGTACTGCAGTAGTGGGAGCAACTGCGATGATTTTCTCCCTCATTCTGCTCCTTCAGCGTACCCTGGGTATTGATCCGCAGTCAATTCTGAGTTTACTGAATCCGTATTCAAGTATTGGCTTCATCTGCGGCGGTGCTGTAATTTACTGGTTTACGGGAGCATCAAACCAGGCAGTTACAACCGGTGCTCACCGCGCGGTTGAATATATAAAGAAAAATATCCGTCTTGACGATACAGCAGAAAAAAGTGCTTCGATTGAAAAATCAAAAGAGGTTGTTAAGATCTGCACCAAGTATGCACAAAAGGGTATGTTCAATATATTCATTGCCATTTTCAGTTTTGCACTTGCATTCGCATTTCTGTCAGCTCCTTCGGTTTCCTCGGAATCGGTTGCATTTTTCGTCAGCTTTTTAATTTCGCTAGCTGTGTTTGGTTTATTCCAGGCCGTATTTATGGCCAATGCAGGCGGCGCCTGGGATAATGCCAAAAAAGTGGTGGAAGTTGAATTAAAGGAAAAAGGAACAGAGCTGCATGCAGCAACAGTTGTAGGGGATACAGTGGGAGATCCATTTAAGGATACCTCATCTGTGGCGCTGAACCCGATAATTAAATTTACAACATTGTTCGGGCTTCTGGCAATGGAGATATCCATTTCCGAAGGTTTCAGAAACACAGCCCCTTACCTGGGATTAATTTTCCTGGGGGTTGCTCTTTTATTCGTTTACAGGTCATTTTACTCGATGAGATCGGATTCGCATAAAGGTAAATCGTAATTTATAACCGGTCATACAATGGCAGCATTGTACGGCCGGTCAATTAAATTGCTTGCATTTATTTGATCTTAGCTTTATATTGAATTAGTAATGAAAAAAGAAAATCACATATCGGATTTAAGAATGAACTGGTGGTGGCGCTGGCAGCTTTCCGTTTCACCATCTTATAAATAGATTAATACAGATTTTATTTAAACCGCGGATGGTGAGACAACTGTCCGCGGTTTTTTTGTTTTAAACAAATGAACCGCAGAATAATACTGCGGTTTTTTTTTGCTATTGCATAAACCAATAATCATATAAAAATAAAAGGAGCTAATCATGAAACAGAATAAAATTTTCCTGAACGCAAATGAAGTACCCGATAAATGGTATAATATTCTGGCTGACCTGCCTGAACAGCTGGCGCCTCCGCTTAATCCCGCTACCAGGGAACCTGTGGCACCCCAGGATCTGCTGAGAATATTTCCGGAGGAGCTATTAAAGCAGGAGATGAGCAGCGAGCGTTACATTGAAATTCCGGAAGAAGTTATCGAAGCTTACTCCCTCAACCGTCCTTCACCGTTGATAAGAGCATACAATCTGGAAAAATTTCTGGATACACCNNCAAGCAGGAATCCGTAAGCTGGTAACTGAAACCGGTGCCGGTCAATGGGGCAGTGCCCTTTCACAGGCCTGCGGATATTTCGGTCTGGAATGCCGGGTTTTCATGGTAAAAGTAAGCTTTAAGCAAAAGCCTTACCGGAAAATACTAATGGAGCTATTCGGCGCAGAGGTAATTGCAAGTCCCTCGGAATTTACAGATGCCGGCAGGAAGGTTCTGAGCATTGATCCTTCATCGCCGGGTTCACTGGGCATTGCAATAAGTGAGGCTGTTGAACAGGCAGCACAAAGTGAAGATACAAATTATTCCCTGGGCAGCGTGCTCAATCATGTTCTTCTGCATCAGACTATAATTGGTGAGGAGGCTAAGCTGCAGTTTGCAAAAACTGATGACTATCCGGATATCGTAATAGGCTGTGTGGGCGGCGGAAGCAATTTTGCAGGATTGAGCTTCAGTTTTTTAAGGGATGTTCTTAACGGAAGCAGAAACAATACAGAAGTTATTGCAGTTGAGCCATCCTCCTGCCCCACTCTCACAAAAGGTGAGTTTGTCTATGATTTTGGGGATGAAGCAGGTCTTACTCCCCTGTTAAAAATGTACTCGCTCGGAAGTAAATTCATCCCGCCGGCAATACACGCAGGCGGTCTTCGTTATCATGGAGCTTCGCCCATTGTTTCCGAGCTGTGCAGCAAAGGGTTCATCAAAGCAGAAGCATATAACCAGCAGGAGGTTTTCGAAGCTGCAAGAATATTCAGCAGGACAGAAGGGATTTTACCTGCCCCGGAAAGCTCTCATGCCATAAAATCAGCAATTCAGAATGCACTTTTATGCAGGGAATCCGGTACAGCTAAAACTATCCTGTTTAATTTATCCGGGCACGGATTTCTCGACCTGAGTGCCTATGAGAGTTTTCTTCAGGGAAATCTTCAGGAACAGGAAATCAGTCTGCATAAAGTGGTTTGATAAATCCGGAAGCTGCAATCGAAAAAATGCTTTAATATAAATCCCGGTTGAACAGGCCGGGATTTATTTACGTCTTATTTTTCTGGCTAAAGCAAATTCCAATATTTTTTTCATAGTATCCACATAGCTGAAACCGGCTGCTTCAGCTGACCGCAGAAATCCTGCACTTTCAGTAAGATCAGGATTAGGATTAACCTCGAGTATATAAAGCTTATTCTTTTTAGATAGCCTGATATCCACACGGGCATAATCCCTGCAGCCCATTAATCTGAATGCCTTTTTAGCCATCTCTTTTGCTTTCTGTTCTGTTTTCAGGGGAAGTTTTGCAGGACAGACAGGAATGGTTTTATGATAAGCCTCATGATGAGGATCCCATTTAGCCTGATAGCTGACAATTTTGCTAAGCTGCGGCGGCATTTCTGAAAAATCTATTTCACTTATCGGAAGTGCTTCTATCTCATGATCACCCATTATTGCGACATTCAATTCCCTGCCGTCAATAAATTCCTCCACAAGTGAGGGTTGATTGAAATACTCGAACACATATGCAATTCTTTTTTTAAGCTGAACGTTATCATTCACAACCGAATCATTCTCAATCCCGACACTGGCATCTTCAAACGCTGGCTTAACGATTAAAGGGAATTTCAGATTATGGGTGAGCCTGTGGGGGGGCGTATCAAAAAGCATAAAATCCGGTGTATTCAAACCAGCATTTTTCAGCAGTCTTTTAGCCAGAACCTTATTCTGACAGTTTGCCAGGGTAATTGCCGGAGCACCGGTATATGGGATCTTAAAAAGCTCATACAGACCGACAATATTCATCTCATAACGCGGATTTTCCTTGAATATTTCAACAAAATTAAAGATTACATCCGGCTTTTTTTTCTTCAGGCTGTCGATCAGTATGTTAATATCGTCAGTCAAATTTAGAGTATATGCACTGAAACCCTCTTTTTTAAGACGTTCTGCCAGGAGATTATATTCCTCAATGGGTGTAATATTCTCAACCTCAAAATAAGGCACAAAATCAAGGTTTTTTACATCCTTTAAGCCCGGTTTAACATAAAATTCAGGCTGTGCTTCGTTAAATATTATTGCTACTTTTGTTTTCTTCATATTCACAAATTAGAGATTTTTCTTTTTTAAGCCAAATTTTATGCTTTTTTAATTAATAGGATTAATTAAATTTCAGATCAAAATATTATAATTAATGAGCTTTTATCCCCAACCATATAAATACCAATGCGGACCATTTGCACTAAAATATGGTCTGGTAATGCTTGGCCGGTTTGAAAATGAAAAAGAAATTGGTAAAAGGGCCGGAAGCACATGGTGGCACGGTACTGATGAAATAGGTCTTGCAAAAGCAGCAAAAAGTTTCGACTGCAAAATGAAGTACTTCAGGCGCGAAACACCGGTTGAAGCTGTAAGGGTTCTTGTTAATCATTTAAAGCAAGGTCTCCCCTGCATATTAAGTGTTGATAACTGGGAACACTGGCTTACGGTTATAAATGAACAGCAGAATAAATTTATAGTTGTAGACAGCGCCCTTGAAAAAGTAATTGTTACTTACACTCCCAAACAGCTTCTTAAAAGATGGAAATATAAGGATAACGATAACGGCTTTATAAGCTATGACGGCTACGCACTTACATCGATGATAAAAGTTCTTACAAAAGCGAATTTCTCCCTTGAAAAAGCAAAATATGTAATGCATTCCCGCAATAAACAACTTGCCCAGCAGTGGGATACTTATTTTAACGATCTCATCAATATCTGCAGACCCCGGAATCCCTTGTCAAAAAGAACTATATCATTCGCTGAATTCCTCCGGAGGCATGACAAACTGCTTATAAAAGAAGTCGCTAACTGGCATGGCTCGCCAACCTATGAAGAGCTTAGAAAAATTCTGAAGAATATGCAGTTCGTTGCAGAAGTCTATGACCTGGTAATACACGCAGAGGACCAGAAAAAAGCTCTTATCGACCTTTCCTCCCTCCTGATGATGTATTCATGCGGCAAATATGGAATGGATCCTTTATACAGCGAATAAATTTTTTTTAAACAGCACTTCTTTTATACCCGCCCATAAAAATATTAACTTCATACAATTCATTACTGTGATATGAAATAAAAAAATTACATATATAGACACATATATTACATGCAGTATATGAAAATAGAAGACGCAATAAAACAGCAGACTTTTGAAAGCGAGTATCACAAGCTTAATACCAATTTGCTCTTTACGGGAAGCTGGATAAATCATCAGCAGATAAATTTGCTCAGGCAGTATGATATTTCCCCGCAGCAGCATAATGTATTAAGAATACTGGAATCCCGGTTCCCCAATCCTGCTACAGTAAACCTGCTCATCGATAATATGATCGATAATGCATCGAATGTGTCAAGACTGGTGGAAAAGCTTAGAAAAAAGGGACTGGTGGAGAGAAAACAATGCCTGTCAAACCGCCGTGCAGTGGATATTACCCTAACTAACGATGGTTTCGAACTTTTAAAGCAGATCAATAACCGGAGACTGAACGAAAATATAATGAAATCTCTTACGCTTGACGAAGCCAGACAATTAAACAACCTGCTTGATAAACTCAGAGATTAATTAAATCTATATGAATTCAAAAGGCATACACCATATTACAGCCATTGCCGGAAACCCGCAGACGAATATCGATTTTTATGAAGGAATTCTTGAACTAAAACTGATAAAGAAAACTGTCAACTTCGATGATCCGGGAACATACCATTTTTATTTCGGCGATGAAGTCGGACGGCCCGGTACTATCTTAACATTTTTTCCGTGGGGCAAAAATGCGAACAAAGGAAGAAGAGGCAGAGGACAGGTAATTTCGCTCTCCTTTTCAGTGCCTTCAGGTTCTTTAAAATATTGGGAAGAGAGATTTAAGAAATTTAAAGTTGTTTTCGATGGCCCGTATGATAGATTCGGAGAGAATGTAATAAGTATCGAAGATCCGGACGGTATTGAAATTGAACTTATCGAAAACGGAGCGGAAAAATCAGATACCGCTATCAGAGGATTTAAAAGCGCAACCTTGTCTGTTGAAAGCCTGGCAAAATCACAATCGGTACTTACCGGCGTGCTGGGATTTAATCTCATCGGAAATGAAGGATCAAGGTACCGTTTTGAATCAGAGGGCAGCATTGGAAATAATATCGATTTGATAGTCTCACCTGATTCTTTTCCCGGAATTATGGGTGCCGGGGCAATTCATCATATTGCATTCAGGGCTGCTGACAGAGTTCACCAGCACACAATTAGTAAATTATTAATGCAAATTAATTTAAGAGTAACCGAAGTTATAGATAGAAAATATTTCAAATCTGTTTATTTCCGCGAACCGAACGGAATATTGTTCGAGATAGCAACTGACCTGCCCGGATTCCTGGTTGATGAAAAAAAAGAGGACCTCGGCAAAATCCTGCAGCTGCCCGAATGGTTTGAGTCGAAAAGGAATGTAATTGAAAAATCGCTTCAGCAGTTAAAGGAACCTTCCCCTGAGAGGGTTTATTTACTTGAATGATGTAGTCTATAAATATCCGGCAAGCGGCAATCCTGAATACGCGGTAATTCTGCTGCATGGAAGAGGAGCATCCGCTGAAGATATTATGACCCTGGCAAGTGCAATTAATGACGACGGGATTATTTATGCGGCACCGAATGCACCGTCGAATTCCTGGTATCCTTACAGTTTCCTTTCCCCGATCGGAAACAATCAGCCCTATCTTAATAATTCACTTGGAATAATTGAAAAAGTATTAAGGGAATTAAATACGAGCGGTATAAATACAAGGAATATTATCCTTACAGGATTTTCCCAGGGGGCCTGTCTTGCGCTCGAATATGCATTCCGTAATCCGGATAAGTATGGAGGTGTGGCAGCGTTAAGCGGCGGAATAATTTCTACAAATATAACCGGAAGAGAAAATTTGTTCTCCGGAATGCCGGTTTTTATAGGCTGCAGCGAGAAAGATCCCCACATCCCGCTGGATAGAGTGAAATTCACTGAAAAAGTTTTCAGTGAAATGGGCGCAGCAGTTAAAACCACAATTTATCAGGGTTCTTTTCACGGAATTATTGACGATGAGATAGAAGAATTGAAGAAAATAGCCGGAAAACTAAAGAAAAAATAAATTTTGTTCTCATGCGATACACAATTTCAAAATGTTACAGTAAATATTACTTTCAAATCTTATCCGTTCTAAGTAAAAAGGACATCCCCTTTCTTTTTTAAAAATTTCAGACCAAAAATCTCCCTATTCGGAATCCTATTCCTAACAAAAAATATCTCGTTATATCAGTCCATTTAAGTAAATATTACCGATGGTTTCTGGCATATACTTCGCATTACTATTTGGTATCTATAAATAAATAAAGTAGTTGATGTCATGAAAAAACTTTTGATTATAAGCATTTTTTCCCTGTTTGTACTCGCTGGATGTACCTCGGATGATATGATTGTTGATTCACCCCAAAACACGCCAGATCAGAAAATTGAATGGCTGGCAGCTCCAAATAACTTTTTGCGGAGTGAAACAGAATTAACAATTTCGGAAACTGTAAATGGCAATACCGGAAGTAAAATACTTGTAAATGAAACCCTTGGAAAAATTGAATTAAACGGTTCACTTACTATTTTAAAGGGTTCTTTTCAGGGCCGCGAAAATATATCGGTTACTTTCAATGAAGAAACCTTTTTCCAGGATTACCGTCCCAGCCCGTTCGTTTTCAAGATTCCGTTAATTCTTAACCTGATTTATAAAAATGTTAATCTGGACGGTACCGATCCTTCAACAGTCGGATTTTATTTCCTTTCTGACAGCGGTGTTTTTTACAAGGCTCAGTATGATTCGCTTATTGTGAATCCTTCGACAAATACTCTTGGAGTGATTGGAGCAAGAATACCTCATTTTTCGAGATGGGGTTGGGCAAAGTCAATTGAATAAAAAAATCTGAATAATGGGAACCAATAAAGATAACCTATTGGAAGAATTTATCAGCAGATACCTTACAAAGAGTGAGGCTGAGGAATTTTACTCGCAGTTCCGTCTGCATATTAAAGATTTTGATAAATTATCGTCAAAGATTTCCGGAATAAAAGACGGAAATCTTGACTCTTTCAATAGCTTCTATACTAATACACAGGTGGATCTGCTTACCACATTTGCAGAACAAAAGTTCAGTGTAGATAAAAAACTCGGGCTACTCTCGTTCCTCGGGGATTTTTCTATTACCAAAGGGGAGCCTGAAACCGCACTTAATATCTTTAACCGTATTCTGGAACTTACTGAAGGTGAGGAGAAGTATGCCGATATTAAAGCTAATGCCAATCTTTCAATCGGCGAAATATTCAGCCGCCAGGCAAAATGGAAAAACAGCATAAAATATATTAAAAGAGCTTTAGCACTGTTCAATGTTTCAAAAAATCCGAACGGGGTAGCCAAATGCCACAATTTATTCGGAACGATCTATGGCGATATGGGCAATGTGGCAAAGGCCCGGGAATATTTTGAGTACAGCTTTGAACTGCTGAAACATACAAATGATATTTCTCTCCTCGGAATGGTGGAGATAAATCTCGGTATAATGAACCTTATAATGGAAGATTTTAAAAATGCTCTTCTCTACCTGAAACGCGCCCAGGTAAGCTTTAAGCGCATCAGCAATTATAAACGCATTGCCGAAATTCACTACAATACAGGTATGGTTTATTCGAAGATGGAGGATTATACATCCGCACTCTCCGAATTCGATGAAAGCCTTGCCATCGCGGAAAGATTAGGATATCTTAACCAGGTTATCCTTTGCTTCCAGGGTAAAGCACATATTTATATTAAACAAAACGATAATAATCTTGCCTCCGCTTTTGCCGACAGATCGATGGAGCTTGCATACAAGCTGAATGACAAACTGTCAGTTGCAGATATCTATAAGCTAAAAGGTGTGATTCATCGAAACCTTAATAATTATACCGCCGCCGAAAACTGCTTCCTTACCAGTCTTAGAATCAATAAAGAAGTTTCAAATAAATATAACTATGCAGAAACCTCTTTTGAGCTTGGACTTCTATACAAGGAATTGGGCAATACCGGTGAGAGCACTTCTCACCTGAATAATGCGCGGAAATACTTCAAGAGCATAAAAGCATTCGACGAACTTAAAAAGGTTGAAACCTTTCTTAACTAAGTAGTACCGTCAGAAAGTCCCAAACGCANNAATTCACTTAATATTGAAATGGATCCTCAGCTCCTGCTAAAATCAAAATCCGTTTTTAATAGCTATTAATAAAGCCTGCAGTGTTCATCTTCTCTTTTTACAGCCTCACAAAATCGTCCAAAGTTCGTCCTTCTTACGGCTCTGTAAGGCAAATTTAGCTGACTGTGCCGGGAGTATGCCGGGAGTAAGCCGGAGGAGTGGCGGAAGTAATACCAAATACGATCATGATCATTTACAAACCGGCGTAATTTGAAATTATAACTTGATTTACATAACAATTAAAAGCGAGCTCATCATAATATGCTTGGATTTAAAACTGTTATTTAATAATTAACTGACTTATTTTTATAATGTAATTTTTCAGAAATTGAAGGGAACAGGAAATGATAAGAAAAATATTATTAATAATTATTCTGAGTACAGCGATATCTTCATCCTTCGCGCAGTTTACGGTTGGCAATCATTATGTAGGGCCAATGCTTGGTTTATCCTTTTTAGGTTCAACATATCAGTTAGGCGCCGGTTATGAATATGGAATGGAGATTGAAAATTTCGGCAAGGTGGGGGTTGGCGGAATAATCCGCTTCTGGTCCTATTCGGAAAACTACCGCCTTGGCAAATGGAGTTATACCGATTTTCTGATCGGAGCACAGGGAAATTATCATTTTAAAGTTGATGATAACAGATTTGATCCATGGGCGGGGCTTGTTCTGGCATTTGATGCTGGTTCGGTTGAATTCAGCGGGCCGACGGGAGTTTTTTACGATAAACCATCATACGGAGGTATATGGCTTGGTTTACATGGCGGTCTGAGGTACTGGCTTCAGCCAAACCTTGCATTATCCTCA
Source organism: Ignavibacteriales bacterium UBA6490 (assembly GCA_002435365.1). Taxonomy (GTDB): domain Bacteria; phylum Bacteroidota; class Ignavibacteria; order Ignavibacteriales; family Ignavibacteriaceae; genus UBA6490. The sequence continues at coordinate 135,075 of DJMM01000035.1, read as the reverse complement.
CGAATAGGTTTTGGAACTCTGGGATATGGCGCACTTGATGTAGGGGTTGATTTTAAATTTTAACTATTCTAATAGATAAAATGGGACAACCTGCACCCCGGTTGTCCCTGAACTTTAATTCCAACCGGTAAACACACTTCTTCTTATAATCAATTAATATTCAAAATTTCTCACATAAAAAGTGTGATTAACTTCTTACTGGAAATGATTTTTATTTTTTATAGTTATCGGAAGAAAGAGTAAATACGTTGATTTTAGTATTGGAGTTAGTATGACAAACCTTAGATCCGGAAATCCATTTATCCCATTTCTTTTAGGCGGTGTTATTGGGAGCACTGCTGCCCTTCTTTTTACTCCTGCCAGCGGCAGGGAAAACAGGGATTCATTAGCAGGCAATGTTAACCGTTTACTTTACAGGGCTGATGAAAAAAGGAGACTGCTGATAAAACGCGCAAATAAATTCTCAGATAATCTGATCTCCGCGGCTGAGAGTATTTATAATAAATCCTCAGCACTGGCAGCGGGAAAACTTAATGCTTCCAATGACTCAATACTGCTTGAGATAAAGAGTTTCAGGAATGCAATAAATGCTGCAATTGACACCTTCAACAAAAAACATCAAATTCCTGCAGACCAAAAGAAAGCGGAAAAAAAAGACGGGGATGAAAAGTTCAAAATATTTGAGGATGAAACTCTTCCTAAGCATGAGGGGATGAAAAGAAGAAAATAATATCTGACCGGGGCAGCGTAACACTGCCCCTTCTTTAAAAGGAACACCCGGTTTATTTTTTTGCAGTTACCTGTTTTTCGGCTTTAGTTTTAGCATCCCGGTAAGTAATCAATAATACACTGATCAATCCTGCAATAATTAATCCGAAATCCTGTATTACTCCGAGATTTACCGCGGCAAAAAATCCAATTATCGCCCATACAAACGGAATTACTATAATCCACCTGGAAATTTTAGTGGTGAATAGAAAAATTCCGAAGGTAAAAATTGTAGTAGGACAGGGGGCACCAAGTTCAGGTGCGTAAGGATACTGATGTCCCGCAAAATGACCTATAACCGGATAAAAAACCAGACCATAAAGTATAATTATCCATCCTGCTGCGCCATAGGCATCGGTACGGTAAGCGAACACCAGGTTCTTTTTTATAACCCCCGAATAAAGGAAGACAGTACCCTGGATAATGAATAAAATCCCGAAAATGTTTGCCGCCGGATTTATGGCAGCAAAAAACATCAAATGATAGATCAGTCCCATCCATACCCAGAAAAATCCGAGTATCGCTGAAACTATTCCCGAATATGCAGCATTTCTGTACAAAAGGTAAAGTGCAGCAAAACAAAGAATAAAAAATATTAACTGCATCGGAAATATTGCAGTGTTGTATATTCCAAAAACCTGGAAAAATTGTTCTGCAGTAAATGGCATTTTCATAATTCTTCCTTGATATAATAAATATTATAAATTTTCAATTATAAAGTCAGTCATCATTTTGTAAAGCTGCCTTCTTGAATTTCCCCCTGAAATACCATGATTTTTTTCCGGATAGAACATTGTTCTGAACTGTTTGTTTTCAGATATAAGTTTTTCAACAAGTTTAACTGAATTCTGAAAATGCACATTGTCGTCTCCGGTTCCGTGAATAATCAGCAGGTTGCCTTTCAGATTTTGTGTGTAATTCAGAACCGACGAGTTTTCATATCCTTCCGGATTTAATTCGGGAGTCTGCATGAATCTTTCCGTATAAATTGAATCATAATACTTCCAATGTATAACAGGTGCGACCGCCACAGCGGTTTTGAAATAATCTGCAGCTTTTGTAATTGTCAATGCTGCCATGTATCCTCCGTAGCTCCATCCCCATATTCCAAGTCTTGATGCATCGATATATTTAAGCGATGAAAGATATTTTGCAGCCTCAATCATATCATTAACCTCCACTTCACCAAGTCTCTTATACACGATATGCTCAAACTTTTTCCCCCTGCCGGAGATTCCCCGGTTATCAACCATAAAAATTATATAGCCGTGTTTTACAAGAAGCTGCTGCCAGGCAGATGAAAAGCCCTCCCATTTATCTTTTGTTGGTCCCGATTCGGGTCCGCCGTAAACATCAAACAGCACCGGATATTTTTTGTTCTCGTCAAAATTCCGTGGCTTAATCATAGCTGCATTCAGATCCACTCCGTAGGATGTCTTAAATGTGAAGAATTCAACTTTGCCGAATCCATAATTATCCGGTAAAGTAAAATCGGGAGTGGATAGGTCCCTGATTTTATTTCCTTCTGCATCATATAAACGGACTGATGTAATTGTTGAACTGTTCGAATACTTATCAAAATAATACCTGCCGTATTCAGACATAGTAACTGAATGGAAGCCTTTTTCTTCAGTAATTATTTTGAATCCGGAGCCGCGGGTATCGACAACATAAAGATCAATATATCTTGTCCCCCTTTCGTTTGCTGTAAAGAAAACTTTCTCCTTATCAGCATATTCCACTTTTTCCACTTCCCATTCTCCGCTTGTCAACTGCCTGATTTCATTTCCGGAATAGTCATAAAGATAAATATGCTTATATCCATTCTTTTCAGAAGTCCGGATAAATAAATTATCGTCAAGAAACACGAGATCGTCAAAAATATCAATCCAGGTATCGGAAATTTCAGAAAAGATTATTTCGGATTGGCCTGTTCTTGTATCAGCCATAATAAAATCAAGCTTATTCTGAAGTCTGTTCAGGCGTTGAATAGAAAGCAGTCCGGGTTTTTTTGTAAACTTTATCCTGGGAATATAGATATCGGTATCGTCGCCGGTATTCATCCAGGTAACAGAAGGTTTTCCGGAGGCACTAATATCTTCAACATTAACCACTCCTATGCTTACCAACGCATTATGTGCTCCGGGCTTGGGGTAATGCATTTCAAAATAATTGAGATAAAGGGAATCCCATTTAGCAATTTTTATTTTGGGCACCAGTGACTGATCAAGTCTCCAGAAGGCAATTTGTCTGGAGTCCGGCGACCACTCCCATCCCCTAATAATTGAGAACTCCTCTTCGTAAACCCAGTCGAACACACCATTAAGAATTAATTCGCTTCCGTCGAAGGTCAGCTGTGTTACTTTGCCGCTATTTATATCAGCGTAATAAAGATTATTATCCCTTACAAATCCAAGTTTTCTGCCGTCAGGCGAGAAAGCGGCATTCATCTGGTTTTCTCCTGCAATTGTAAGAACTATTTTTTTTGTCTGCAGCTCGTAAACATAGAATACTCCTCCTGATTTATTACTCCTGGCATGGATAAGATTGGTGAACAGCAGATAATTATACCCGGGAGACCATTCGTAATTTTTAATTGAACAGTTGGGAAGAGCTCCGCCTGCTATGAGATCATCTCTGGTTACAAGCAGCTCCTCATTTCCGGTTTTTACATCGTGCTGATAAAGTGCTTTCGACCGGGAAACTGGATCATTTTCCAGGTATGAGTATTTATTGTCGTTATCAAACCACTTTGCTTCAGAAATACTTTTTCCTGAAAAACCGTGTTCGCCGAATAATGCCTCAAATGTAAGATCTTTTTTCTGTCCATTTACACCTGCTGCGAAAACCAGCAAAAAGAATATGATAATGCGTCTGCACTGTCCCATTGATGCTCCTAATGGTAATATTTTGCTGTCAAAGTTAAAAAGAATGGGATTATTATGGAATACTAATTGGAAAATTGGGGTGATTTTTGCTTGTCTTTCCCCTCAATACCGATTTGTTTATTGCAGTTTATACAGAAATAGATAAAATGAACTGAAAAAGATGACACCCACTCACATACAAGCACCTCACTGGAGTGCTTTCTGCAGTGCACGCAAGTCACCTCTTTTTTCACAATTTTCAGTTCTTTGGTCATCATCCATCTTCCTGATTTTCACATTAGACTATGCTAGCGGTTAAAATGTTACTTAAATATACAAATTTTTTCTTTGAACGGTATATTTTATTTCATATACCGGCTGGTTTTCAAACAGGCTGCCGGCAAACCCAGGCTTTCGAAAAATGATTTGTCTGAATTTTCATCAAACTTATCATAAACATAATCAATCATATCACCATAGACTCAAGAAACACTCAGAATCATTTTCCTTCTGTTTTCTTAATCCGGTAAATCACAAGTTAACCAGTCAAGCCTTATGCCACCCAGCATTCCTCAAATCTAGAATAATATGATGGGTTTTGAGTAACTGTTGCGAATAATGAATAAAGCATGTGAAATATTTTCATAGCTTCCTTGCAATAACGAATGCAGATTTATGAGTTTCCGTTCCATTTTTGCCTGCTGCTTCGATATAGAGAATGTATATCCCGATCCGCAGTGTTCTTCCTTCATCATCCCTGCCGTCAAAGATAACCTGACCCTGCGAGCCGGAAGGCGTATTATCGGCGAGTGTTCTCACCAGTCTGCCCAAATTATCATAAATCCTTATCCTTAGCTGGGGCGCCTCAACATTAAAACTGTAATTTATTACTGCGAAATCCTCCCACCCGTCATTATCCGGTGAAAAAGGATTTGGCGAAATTACAGCACCCGAAGATATTTCCGGTATCCGCGTTTTTACAGAATTTTCCCGGGCCGGCGTGGCACCGTTATCAGAAGTGGAGGTAGACCAGTTTGATTTATTATTGCTATCTATATATGGATTGATCCTCTCGAGTGAGCGGTTCTTTGTAACAACATAATTTCTGTTATGGAATGAAGACAGGTAAAAAAGAGAATCGATAGTGGAACCGTTTATATCCTTAAGTAAAATCAATTCACCCGAGCCGGAGAGACCAAATGCGGATTTTCCTGCTGTTGATACCGATTTATTGTCCCATAAAAAGTATTTAGAGAATATCAGCGAATCTGCAGCAAATACAAAATAACCTTCGCTTTCCAGAAAATATGAAGTATCTGAAATAATAAAGAAATTTGCGCTGCCATCTTCGATTCTCCACCCCCCTATATTAATTTCCTCACCGGTGGAATTGTAAAACTCAATGAACTCGCAATTATCCGGTCCAGGTTCATACATAACCTCGTTTATTACTACAGTTGATCTCCTGCCAGATGGCAAACCGCTTACCGAATTATATTTTCCCGGAGTTGCCTTTAAGGGGGATAACGAGGTAGTCCAGTTCGTTGAATCAGATGATACTTTATTTACTGATTTTCTTTCAAGAGACCTTCCGTTTCTGCCGCCCCATCTGTAGCTATACCTTACACTATCAATAATGCCGTCCCTGTAATCATATAAAACTATTCCGTCTGCAGATGAGGACAACGATCCGAATTTTGCAATAAGCAGTGTGGGTATTTCTGTAAAAACCGCTGCTAATGATGAATCGTGTGCAATAACTATATATTTTCCAGGTTCGATAATAACATCACCCTGTGAAATCAAACTTTTCCCGGGTGAGGGCAGAAGGTCACTAATACTCCAGTTTTTAAGATTCTGCGGCATTTCGGTTGGATTGTAAATTTCTATCCATTCACCGTTACCCTCTTCAGGATCATACATAATCTCGTTTATTAAAATGCTTGCGCGCTTCTCACCCGGATAAATTTTCCGGTCAATAAAATTATTCACTGTATCCGCATCCCCCTGAAAATCAATGTACACAGAAATCTTCAATGGTTTTTGCAATAATATTTTTACAGGACAATTTACTGCTTCGGTCTCTCCGGGATGGATTACATTTCCAGCAGCACTACTTAAAAGAGACTCACCTCCGGACGAGTCGATTTCCTGAATAAAGAAATTTACATTGTATCCATCGCAGCTGTTTAGTCCTGAATTTGCCACTGCAGCAGAGATGAAAATTGTATCTGAGATACATGGATATTCCGGGGTAATCATTAATCCCGCTGCTGCCAGGTCATGATCTTTAAAAGTGATGCTGTTTATCCGTCCCGGCGTACTCAATTCAATATCGGTTGAGTTACCCCAATTATTATTTAATACTGAAGATGCTTCAGATGAAATCCGTTCGCGTGACCTGTTCTGAATTGCAGGACCGGTATAAAACATTGAATCGATAACAATGCCCCTGTCGTCTGAAAGAATTACACCGTCAGCATCATTATTTAAATTAGGTATACTGCATATTATCAGATCCGAGGCAACCGTGCGGTGACAATTTTTCAGCAGGGTGTCAGATGAAATAATTAAATAATTCCAAGGCTTCATGTAATATTCTTTTCCTATCACTCCGGCCGACGGACTGGTTAGCACATCCCTTATGCTCCAATTCAGAATGTTGATTGTATCGGGCGAGCGGTTGTACAGCTCTATCCATTCTGATTCACCATTCTGGGGACTGTACAGAACTTCATTAATTATTATACTGTTATTCCGGTATCCCGGTTTTACTGCTTTCAAAAAATAATTGTTTGTAGTGTCCTGATCGTAATCCGCTTCAATTGCGGCATATAAAAATTCTGCATTGCTTATGCCTTCTATTGTATAGCCGGGATAAAACAATATCGAATCTCCTGCCTCAATCTGAAGAACAGAAGACGATATAAGGTCATCAGGTAATGAGTCCTTGTTTGTATCCCTGTATAATTTCAAAATCATTTCGGCATCAATGCAGCCCTTGTTCTTAATATTAACCCGGATCCTTACATTATCTCCCTTAACAGGATAAACAGGATCGATGATAATATTCTCTGCTGACCCGTCGTAGTCCTTTAACGATAGTGAGTTTATGTAACCCGGACTCCCCTTATATTTATTTATCGATGATCCCCAATTAAGTGAATCGATTGATGAAGTGTTTAAACTGATTCTTTCCAGACTATACCCGTTCTTGCCTCCCCATAACGGTGAATACAGTACAGAATCAATAACTCTTGATAACGAATCAATGAGTATCACTTTGTCCCCCGTATTATTCAATGCGGGGAAAGATGATTTAATAAAACCGGAAGGAATATTTCTCTGCTGGAGCAGAAGACTGTCCCCGGCAATAACAAGATAGCTTCCCGGTGCCAGGTAATAATCCTCTCTCGATAAATAAACCGAATCTGAATTATCGGCTACTTTAAAATTCTTCAGATTGATAAGCGTCTGGGAATTATTTACAATTTCCAGCCATTCCGGTTCACCCTGAGGCGCATACATAATTTCATTTATCAGTATATCGTTCCTGCCGAAGTCAACGGAAATCCCCCTCAGCTTAAAGAACGATATGTTATTGCATGTATCGTCATCGTTAAAATGAATTTTAGCGATAAAATAATTGTTGCCCTCAATAAAATGATTAAAGCTGAACCGGAAGTCTGCATTTCCACCCGGCAAAATTTCACCTGCGGTGAAGGATCTTATTTCTTCTCCCGGACTTATAACCGAATCTGCATTCATATCATGGTACACAGAGAGATTAAAATCGCCTATGATGTTTTTCCCCATGTTTCCCGCTGATAAGTTAAAATTCACATAATCACCGCAGATACCATACTGCTCAGCAGTTTTGAAGTCAGCGACTGCCGCATCAATATTTTTAGGTGTTACTGAATTGATGAAGCCGGGTGTTGCCCTGTACCTGTTTACTGATGATGACCAGTTATTTTTAATCACAGATGATGAAGCTGGATCGATTCTTTCAAGACTCCGGTTCAAAGACCCTCCCCAATCCGGAAAATAATAAAGGGTGTCTGCAGTTCTGCCCCAGGAGTCCAGTAATATTACTGCATCTCCCGTATTATTCAGTGAAGGCAGACTGACTTCCAGGAAACTGAAGCTAAAAGGATAAAAATTCTTCAGCGATGAATCCTTGGTGAGCACAGCAAAAGATCCGGGCGTCAGGATAAAATCATCTGCCGTAATGTAATATGCAGAAACCGCATCACCCACTGCCCAATTCTTCAGATTTATGTTTTCACCGGTGTTATTATAAATTTCAATCCATTCAGGCTGGCTGTTCTGCGGCGCATACATAATCTCATTTATAATTACAGAATTGGGTTCATTTCCGTGTATTACCGTAATATTTCCATATACTGCATTATCAGCAGGAAACTCATCAGGTGGATATTCTGCAAGAACTATAAAATTATAGCTGCCGGCAGGCAGATCAGTCAGTGTATAAAACGCTGAAACAGTGTCTCCGGGATTCAGCTGGTTTCTTAATTCAGAATACAGCAATTCCTGGAGTGAGGGGACGGAATCATTATCGGCATCATAAAAGAATTTTACACTAAACGACCCTGCAGTTTCGATGCCGTTGTTCATAATTTTTACAACAAGCTCCACATCATCTCCTGAAACAGGAATTGCGGGCAGGGAGTAAAAGCAAATTGCTTTAATGTTGTTGCTATATAACATCACTGAATTCCGGAATCCCGGGGTTCCGTTCTGCAGCATACAGTTACTCCATAAGAGTGAGGATGTATCCGGTGATAATAATTTCTTTTCATCACTGATTGCCGGGGCATTATCGGCAGAATAAAAAATCGAATCCCCTGTTTCCCCTTCTGATTTCAGCAGCAGAACCGGTCGGGAAGCGGTATTTGCCATTCCATTCGAGCCAAAGGAATTGTTATTTATTTTTAGCTTCAGTGCTGACGGCGGAATGATATCCCTGTAGATCCCGTTTGCAAAGTCATAGTCCCCTTCCATAATCACAGCATAGCTTTCAGGCGGAAGAAGAGTGCCGGATCCTGCAGAAATTATTGTGTCGGGCAGTGAAGTGTAATATTTAACAGAGTACCCTGACAGATCAACACTCTGTGTTTTGCTTAAGTTATACAGCTCCACGTATTCGTTATTGCCGGAAAGCGGGTAAAACATTATTTCCGTAATAATTACGGAATCGCTCTGAGCTTTTAGTAAAGATGCTAATACGAGTACTATGAGTACTCCCCTGGTTTTCATTTTTTTGCTCCTCCCCTGAGAAGTTTTTTATTTTACTCTTGCTGCAAAATAATCAAATATTGGATTTGGTATAAGTTTTACAAGTTTCGCCAGGATGGCAACAGGCCACGGGAACTGGATTATTCTTTTTTCTTTTTTAAGTCCTTTTAAAATAATATCCGTTGCCCTGGCGGGTTCCATAAGCATGGGCATATAAAATTTGTTTTTATCGGTCATCGGGGTACGTACGAATCCCGGCTTTATATTTATTACTCTTATATTAAATTTTTTAAGCTCCCCCCTGTAACTTTCAAGAATTCTCGATGAGGCTGCCTTGCTGGCGCTGTATACTCCGCTATATGGAAAACCTCTTGTACCGGCAAGACTTGTAACCCCTGCGATCAGGCCCCCGTTTTTTTTCATAAGAGGGATAAGCTCATCAAAAAAATAAAGATAACTTATAGTATTGACCTTCATTATCTCTTCGGTTTTAAGGAAAGAACTTTCCTGGTGGCTCATTCTGTAGCTTGTGCCTGAATTAAGAATTGCAGCATCGATTCTTCCAAAAGTATCAATTACTCTTTTAACAGCTGAGGAAATATCTTCTCTCTGGGAAACGTCACATTTTACGGGCAATACTTCAATACCCGGACGGCAGATCTGTGCGGCAAGTTCATTAAGAATATCTATTCTGCGTGCGGCAAGCACTAGTTTTATATTGCTGAACAGAGATAACCTCACGGCAAGCTCATAACCGATTCCGCTGGAAGCGCCCGTCAGAAGGACCACCTTATTATTGAAATCCACCTTTATTCTCTCTTAAAAAAAAAGATCATTGTATTAAAAATATCACCTGCAGATTCAAAAGAAAAGGGACTTTGAACTATTTCTGATAGGTCACCTGAACCCGTTCTGATCTGATTCTAACCTGATTCTAATCCCATTCTGTTCCCATTTTTTCGAAGATAGAACGGGATTGGATTAGGAACAGGCCATGTAATAATTCAAGCCGGCAGGCAAATCACTCAGAGACAATTTACCCTGCTTTTGAGCATTTTTTGAATTTTAAGCCTGAATTTTCTGTTACTGAAGCAGAAAATGCTACATTAACAGGGCCATTATTGCTTTTTGGACATGAAGGCGGTTCTCTGCCTCATCAAAAATGACCGAATTTGCAGAGTCAGCCACTTCATTGGTAACCTCATCGCCGCGGTGAGCGGGCAGACAGTGCATAAAGAGGTAATCTGCCTTTGCATTTTTAACCAGGCTGCTGTTTACCTGGAAGGATTTAAATATTTTCTTTCTTTTTTCAGACTCTTTTTCCTGTCCCATACTGGCCCATACATCAGTATAAATGATGTCGGCATTCTTTACTGCGTCAACCGGGTCATCCGTAATACTAACTTTGCTTCCCATATATTTTGCATTGGCGCGTGCATTATTAACGATTTCCTGCAGCGGTTTATATCCGCCGGGGGAAGCAATTGAAATATCCATACCCACTTTAGAACATCCGTTAAGAAGGCTATGGGCCATATTGTTGCCGTCTCCGATGTAGGCGAGTTTCAATCCCTTCAGAACTCTTTTCTTTTCCAGAATAGTAAATAGATCTGTAAGCACCTGGCATGGATGGAGAAGGTCTGTAAGTCCGTTTATAACCGGAATGCTTCCGTATTTAGCAAGGTCAACCACATCCTGGTGGTCGAAGGTTCGTATCATGATACCGCTGAGATATCGTGAAAGGACCTTTGCGGTATCGGAAACCGATTCGCTTTTTTTAAGCTGAAGGTCATTGGGGCCGAAATACATTCCTATTCCGCCCAGCTGAAAAATTCCGGTTTCAAAGGACACACGTGTTCTGGTTGAAGGTTTGGAGAAAATCATTCCCAGGGTTTTGCCTTCAAGCAGCCGGTGGGGTTCTCCGGTAAGCAGTTTTTGTTTAAGTGATTTGCTTACATCAAAGATCTCATAAATTTCTTCAAGGGTAAGATCATTTATTGATATCAGGCTTTTACCTTTCATATTAACTGCCATATAAATTCTCCGTTCTGTTAAAATTTTTGTTTTTTATAATTGTACCGGATCCTTTCTGTCCCAGAAAAGCAGCTTCGGTTATCAGGGCTTCCTTACCGCCGTTTTCAACAAACCCGATTGCCGCTTTTATTTTAGGTCCCATGCTTCCCTGGGCAAACTCACCGTCGTCGTAATATTTTTTTGCCGTGTCAAGATCGATCTCGTGAAGGGGAATCTGATCCGGCTTATGAAAATTCAGATAAACATTAGGCACATCGGTAAGAATAATGAAAGAATCCGCACCTATTTCCGTAGCCAGAAGACCGCTGGCAAGATCCTTGTCGATAACTGCTTCTATCCTGTTCAATTGTTTCTTTTTATCCCTGAACACCGGGATCCCGCCGCCGCCGACAGCAATGACTATATTTTTCCTGGAAAGATCTTTAATTATTTTTTTATTGAGCACATCCACCGGCTGCGGGGATGCAACAACTCTCCGCCATCCTCTTTTACGGGGATCCTCCCTGAATATCCAGTTATTAGCCCGTGCAAGAAGATCGGCCTCCTCCTTCAGATAAAATGCTCCCACCGGTTTAGTAGGTGTTGCAAAGGCAGGATCGTTTATATCAACCATCACCTGTGTTATCAGCGTAACGATATTCTTTCTTATCTTTTTCTGGTTAAGAACATTCCTAAAAACCTTTTCAATCATATAACCGATTCCGCCCTGGGAATCGGCAACGCATATATCGAGAGGCATTTTAGGAATTTTAAACTGGTTGTAGCCTGCTTCGTTCCGCAGCATAATGTTCCCCACCTGCGGACCGTTGCCATGTGTAATTACGATATTATAATCCTGTTCAATCAGGGGTATCAGATTCAGGCAGGTATCATAAGTGTTTTTTTCCTGCTGCAGGATAGAACCCGCCTCATTTCCTCTCAATAAAGAGTTTCCGCCAAGAGCAACGACCGCTAATTTTTTCATCTGATTTCCTCTGAAGAAAATAATTTATTACTGGAGGTACATTCCCGGCGGATTAATGATTTTTTGCCGAACTGTTAAAAAGCATCACAAACTAAATTAATTTATATCTTTAAACTTAAATAAAATGGTTCAAAGTTCAACGGGCACTTTTTCGCCGGCGGGATTAAGCCGGTAGAGGTGATCAAAAAAAATAAAAATATCTTTAAAACTCCGGTTTTAATTTTTGTCTTTAGCATCAAATTCTTATTTTACCACCAAAAATTATTCCATGTATTTAAGCGATATAATCAAGGTTGAGGATATTCTGGTAAGGCAGGAGGTAAAAGATACCTGTTTTGCCTGCGACCTTGAAAAATGCAAGGGTGCATGCTGCACTCTTGAGAGTGAATTCGGAGCCCCTCTTGCGGAGGAAGAATTAAAGATTATTGCCGATATTCTTCCGCTTGTAAAAAAATATCTTCCTGCAGAACATGTGGAAGAGATTCAGAAAAAGGGCTTTTATGTCGAAAAAAGCAAGGATTTGTTAACACAGACAGTCGGACGTAAAGCCTGTGTGTTTGTATATTACGAAAATGGTATTGCAAAATGCGGGATTGAAAAGGCATATAATAATGGAGAAACTGATTTCCGCAAGCCTATTTCGTGCCATTTATTCCCGATAAGGGTTTCAAGGTTTGGAAATGACGTGTTAAGGTATGAAAAATTCAGCGAGTGTGAGCCCGCTCTTGAGAATGGCACTAAAATTGGTATAACAATAGCTGAATTTTGTAAAGAATCACTTATACGGTCCTACGGACAAAGCTGGTATTCGTCACTTATGAAAAAAAACGGTATGTAAAAATTATATGTTATCATTAAGTCAAAAGTTATCACAGCAGCAGAAATTATCCCCTCAGCAGATACAGTATCAGAAACTGCTTCAGCTGAATACCCTTGCGCTGGAACAAAGAATTAAAACGGAACTGGAATTAAATCCCATCCTGGAGGAGATGGCTACTGAAGAAATGGAACTTTCCATGGAACAGGAGAAACCTGAAAAAGAGGAAAGCCAGGATGATGAAACAAAGAGCGAATTTGAAGATGCCGATAAAGAGGAGTTCGATCTTGAAGATTATATGAACGACTATGAGTCGGAATATGAACCTGAAAAAATGAATCGCAGTAAAGATGATGAGAATTACCAGCCATTAACCCCGGCACGGGAAACTTTGAGCGAGCACCTGCTGGATCAGCTTAGAGTAATGAATCTTAGTGAGGAATTATATATTCTGGGGGAAGAAATAATCGGAAATCTTGATGAGGACGGTTATCTGCAGAGGGATTTAAAAGATATCCTGTCTGAGCTTGAAATGTTTGAGCATATCAACATTTCAGAAGAGGATGCGGAAAAGCTTCTTAAACAGATCCAGGTATTTGACCCTATCGGCATTGCATGCAGAACGCTTCAGGAATGTCTTCTGGTCCAGCTGAAAAATTCGGATAAGGATCCTTACTATACTTACCTGGCTGAGCAGCTCCTTGAAAAATATTTCGATGATTTTACAAAGAAGCGATACGATGCAATAAAACAGAAGATGGAACTTACCGATGAGACCCTGAAGCCAACCATTGAACTTATACAGAGTCTTAATCCCAAACCCGGTGAAGGCAATATACAATCTGAAGAAGTAAACCAGATTACTCCCGATTTTTTAATCGAAAAAATGGATGACAACTTCATAATCACGCTTAACGATAAAACCCTTCCGTCGGTAACAATAAACCGTCAGTACCTTGAAATGTTCAATTCAAACAAGAAATCAAGGAAGAACTCTGAAAGGGAAAAAAACACATATAAGTTTTTAAGAGAAAAATTCGAATCCGCAAAATGGTTTATTGCCTGTATTCAGCAGAGAAGGGAAACCCTGATGAAAATTATGCAGGCAATAGTAGGAAAGCAGTTCGAATTCTTTGAAATGGGAGCAAAATACCTGCGTCCCATGATTTACAAGGATATTGCTGAAGAAATAAATATGGATATATCCACCATCAGCAGAGTGGTAAACGGAAAATATGTTCAGAGTCCGATGGGTATTCATGAGCTTAAATACTTTTTCAGCGAGGGTCTTGCCACCGACAACGGCGAGGAAGTTTCAAACAAGCACATAAAGGAAAGATTAAAAGAGCTCATTGACGCTGAGGACAAGAATTCCCCCCACAGCGATGACCGGCTGGCCGAAATACTTAATGAAGAGGGCATTCACATTGCACGCAGAACAGTTGCCAAATACCGGGAACAGCTGCGGCTTCCGATTGCAAGACTGCGCAGACAATTATGAGAGAATCTGCCGATGTAGTAATCATAATTATTGCATTCGCACTCTTCGGTTATACGCACTCAATCCTTGCTTCGAGAAAAATCAAAGAACTGGCGGTAAAGAAATTCGGAGACCTCATTGCATTCTACCGCCTGGTTTATAACTTATTGTCATTCATCAGTATATATATATTGTATGAAGCGATTCCCAAGCCCATCCTGGTTATTTACGATCTCCCCTCTCCATGGGATCTGATTATTATTATTCCCCAATTAGCCGCGCTTGCCGGATTTATCTGGAGTACGATGTATTTTGATTTAGGGGATTTTACTGGCATCTCCCAGGTGCTGAAGTGGGTAAAAGGAAAATATAATAAGGATGAGCTTGATGAAAAGCTTACCTTCAAAGAAGAAGGTCCTTACCGGTACATGCGGCATCCAGTCTATTTCTTTTCAATAATGTTTCTTCTCTTCCGTCCTATTATGGATCTGTTCTACCTGACTTTATTCCTTTGCATCACTGCATATTTTTATATAGGATCGGTTTACGAAGAGAAAAAGCTTCTGGAAGAGTTTGGTGAAAATTATGCGGATTACAAGTTAAGAGTACCCCGCATAATACCGTTAAAATTAAGGATAAAATGAGAATATTTACAGATACTATTTTTATAGATCAGGAAGTTCCGTAAATATTATTATTTTTTGAAGTACAATTTTTTGACAGAGGACAACATGGCTGAGAAAATAAGATCAACAACGATATGCGGAATTGTTCATAACGGCAGTGCTGCCATGGGGGGCGACGGGCAGGTGTCACTTGGCAATACGGTTATGAAGCATAACGCCGTTAAAATCAGGAAGATCGCAGGGGGAGATGTTCTATGCGGTTTCGCAGGCGCCTCTGCCGATGCATTTACTTTAATGGAAAAATTTGAAGATAAGCTTGAACAGTTCCGGGGAAATGTTTCCCGTGCTGCAGTGGAGCTTGCAAAAGAGTGGAGAACGGATAAATATCTCAGGCGTCTTGAAGCCATGCTTGCAATTGTAACCAGCGAAAAAGCATTGATAATTTCTGGCAATGGCGATGTTATTGAACCGGATGATAATATAGTTGCAATAGGCAGCGGCGGCATGTATGCTCTGGCAGCTGCAAAAATGCTTAAAAAGCATAGTAAATTATCAGCCAGGGAAATAATATCAGAAGCATTACATACGGCTTCAGAGATATGCATATATACAAACGATAAGATAAATATTGAAGTCATTGAAAAATAAACCGGGTTTTTTATGGAAACGAGAAATGAGCTTACCCCTTCACAGATTGTAAAAGAGCTTAATAAATATATTATTGGACAGGATGATGCAAAACGCGCAGTGGCAATAGCGCTTCGCAACAGGTGGAGAAGACAGCAGGTAGCAAATGAACTTAAAGATGAAATACTTCCGAATAATATAATATTAATCGGACCCACCGGGGTAGGAAAAACCGAAATTGCCAGAAGGCTTGCCAAATTGGCAAATGCCCCATTCATTAAAGTGGAAGCCTCAAAGTTTACAGAAGTCGGCTATGTGGGCAGGGATGTTGAATCGATGATACGCGACCTGACAGATTTTGCCGTTAATCTGGTGAAGTATGAAAAAACCGAAGAAGTGAAAACGAAAGCAGAATCCCTTGCTGATGAAAGAATTCTAGATATTCTTATTCCCCCGGTTAAGAAAAAAATAACTGGCACCGAAGAAGAAAATGATGAAAACTCCGAAGCTTTCCAGAATCAGAAGACGCGTCAGTGGATGATGGAAAAGCTTAAAAAAGGGGAAATGGACCAAAAGATGATCGAGTTCGATTCTGTTGCGCAGCCCTCCATCGGAATGCAGGTGCTCGGACCGCTGGGTATGGACGATATGGGAATAAACTTCCAGGAAATTATGGGCAACATTATGCCCAAGAAAAAGAAGAAACGTAAAACGCCTATCGGTGAAGCCAGGAAGATAATTGCACAGGAAGAAGCACAAAAACTAATTGATATGGATGCTGTTCAGCGGGAAGCCGTACAGCGCGTGGAGGATTCCGGAATCGTCTTCATTGATGAAATTGATAAAGTAGCCGGGGGCGGTAAATCGCAGGGCCCGGATGTTTCCCGCGAAGGTGTTCAGCGTGACCTCCTTCCTATTGTTGAAGGTACCAATGTCAACACTAAGTATGGAGTGGTAAGGACAGATCATGTGCTTTTTATTGCTTCAGGTGCCTTTCATGTTTCAAAACCATCTGACCTGATTCCGGAGCTGCAAGGCCGCTTTCCGATCAGGGTAGAACTGAAAAGCTTATCAGAGGAAGATTTTTACCAGATACTTACCACTCCGCAGAATGCCCTGCTGAAGCAGTATGCCGCCCTCCTTGAAACCGAGGGGGTTGCTATCAGCTTTACAGATGACGGGATAAAAGAAATAGCAAGAATAGCAACCGAAGTTAACGAGCAGGTGGAAAATATCGGGGCAAGAAGGCTGCATACCATATTAACCACGCTTTTGGAAGATATTCTGTTCGATGTGCCGGATAAGCTGCCTTCCGGCAATGTGGAAATTAATGCCGGGACAGTCAAAAATAAGCTTGATGCTATTGTCAGGAACAGGGATTTAAGCAAATTCATACTTTAAGCTGATTCTTAGCAGCTACTGCAAAAATCCTGTTATCTTGATTTTTCACCGCTCATAACAATTTTATTCGTCTTTGTATAGTGAAAACTATAACCTGTATAAAATTGAATACAATCAATTCTGTAAATCCTTATTTTTCGCCCACTATTTCCGGCATTAATATTGCTTTCCGGATAGAACAAATATCTTTAAGGAGTAATTATGTATAAGTTTTTACTAACCCTGTTAATATCATTAGGCCTGGCAGTAAATGTGTTGCCGCAAACCTCCCAGGATACAGTTGGTACTGAAGATGAATGGAATGATTGGGAGGATTGGGAGCATAATGTTATGCACGACTGGGAAATGGATATGAATATGTTTGAATTTTCCGGCGCCCCTACACTATCTCTTAATTATGGTCTATATAAATTATCCCATAATGATCTCAACGGAAATTTTGCTGAACCAAGAGCATTCCAGCTTAAACTCGGCCATACCGATATCAATGAGGTCTGGCAGTGTGAGAATCTTCTGTCTTCACGTTTTAACTATATTTCTGTTTCAAATATAACCACTGACCTTGCAGATATTGCTGCAGCTGACCCCGATTATGAAACAAATGCATGGAAGATTGCGGTAGGCAAAGTTACCGGCTATGGTTACCAGCTGGGTCCTACAGCGCTGTTTTTAACAAGCGGAAATTCAATGGACTGGACAAGATTGAAAATGAACGAGACCCCCGCTGACTCCCTTGACCTGGAAACCACGAATCTCTTTAAGAACACTTTCAGATTCGGAACATCATTTGAAGCCGGTATAAGATTTCAGATTGTTCCCCAGATCAGCCTGGAAGCAGATTATGAACGATCTGTTGTATTTCCAAGACACCTTTTCTGGAAATGGCTGGGCAGTGCAGCAATCGAAAATATCGGACAGTTTTTAATCGACAGCTTTGTCGATGAGATACTTGATTCATCACCATATTTTGCCCCGGTAATGAGTTTTCTTCTTAAAAACGGACTCAATTATGGCATATATGAATTGAGAAAAGACAAAATGAACTGGCCGTTTAATAGTGTTGCCCCGCTGATGTATGAACAGTATAAGTTCGGTATAACTTTCACCTTATAAAAAAAATAAAGATGCCGTCCCTGGTTAACAAAAATAAAATTGTTATTTAAGGGATGGCATCTTTATTTAATTGATAATACACAAGATTATTATCTCTTTAATATTCAGGCCCACCCGACAAGCTTTTCGTTTAGCACTATCCGCTTTCGGCCGGATGCTTCAAATCCTGAACTTTGAACTAGTAACTTATCTCGCTTACTTTAATGATCTCCGCCTGGGGATCGCTTTTCTGAAGAAACTTAACAAAATTCTTGTTCAAATAATTTTTATGGGTTTTTTCAAAATCCTTTAGCAGTTTCTCCATCTTCTTATGTTCAAAGGTACTTTTGATAAAGTCGAAGTCCTCTTTATCATCAAAAATTCGGTAGTAGAAAAATTTACACGGTTTCATAGGAAATAACTTTTTTTAATGAATTAATATCTTATCGGAATGCAGTATATCGCTGAAAAGCTCGCTTTTTATTAATTCTGCATTCTTACGTGCAGATGCAAGCGCCTCAATTATATACCTGTTTGCAATAAATACCTTGCGCGATTCTTTTTCTGCCTGTTCCAGCAGCAGATACCCGGTATGCAGGTAGCTGTACAAATCTACCAGCTCTTTTGCTGCAACATCCTGATAAACGGGATCTTTTTTATCCAATATATACTTCAGGCAATCTTTAAATATCATCCTGATTTCTTTAAGAACATTATGCAGCCGTACCAGTCCCCCCTTATATTCCTTCATCGCTTTCTCATCAAACTCTTCACTGAGAATATCATTAATTACACCGCCCAGGCAGGCCACAATCTGAAGCTGTGAAGTTCCTTCGTAAATATTAGTGATCCTGGCATCCCTGGCAAGGCGCTCCACCTTAAACTCCTTCATGTAACCGGTGCCGCCATGAATCTGGATGGCGTCATATGATATCTTGTTTGCGCTTTCGGTAAGAATATATTTACACATGGGGGTAAGCAGATTTGC
This sequence comes from Ignavibacteriales bacterium UBA6490, assembly GCA_002435365.1. GTDB lineage: Bacteria > Bacteroidota > Ignavibacteria > Ignavibacteriales > Ignavibacteriaceae > UBA6490. The sequence continues at coordinate 116,152 of DJMM01000035.1, read as the reverse complement.
CCTCTTGGTCATCTGTTTGAGCGCAGTATTCAACTCAGCGACCGGTTTCCCTTCTGCTTTAAGTTTCTCGATTTTTTCCTCAGTCTGTTCCTTAATCGCCACAGAGTTCACAGCACTGTAAAACAACGCCCTGTTGCTTTCAAGCATGGTGCGCATATTCAAAAGGATATTGGTTACCGCGGGAATATTATAAATCGCTTTTCCGAACTGCTCCCTTTCCTTTGCATATTTTAACGCTTCTTCATAAGCAGCCTGAGAAATTCCCATTGCCTGTGCAGATACTCCCATCCTGGCTCGGTACATAAGGTCGAACACATATTTAATCAGACCGAATTTTCTCTGGCCTACCAGCTGGGCAGGTGTATCGTTGAACTGAAGTTCACAGGTCGGTGATCCATGTATTCCGAGTTTATTTTCAATCCTTCTTACTTTAACGGTTTCATCTCCGTAGCAGGCAAAAAGACTCAATCCCCTGCCGTCCTTGGATCCTGCTTCGCTCCTGGCAAGCACCAAAAGCACTTCGCCGTTGCCGTTAGTAATAAATCTTTTAACTCCTCTAAGGAACCATTTTCCCTCATTATTCTGGTAAGCACTTAATTTAACTGCCTGCAGATCGCTGCCGGCATCCGGTTCAGTCAATGCCATTGCACCGGTAACTTCACCAGAACAGAATTTCGGAAGAAATTCCAGGCGCTGTTCTTCATTACCGAATTTTTTTATAGTATCGGCAATATCCTGCAAACCAAAGATATTCATAAGCGATGCATCGGCACGGGAAACCATTTCAACTGCCATCATATATATAGGAAAAGGCATGTTAATTCCGCCGTACCTTCTTGGGAAGATCATTCCCATTAAATCTGCCTGCGCAAGCTGTTTAAGATTTTTTACTGTACCTGCAGCATAAGAAACCTTGCCGTCTTTATAAGAGGCGCCTTCAAGATCTACATCGGAAGCCCTGGGGGCAATTGAATTACCGGCCATATCGCCGATCATCTCAAGAACTTTCCGGTATCCCTCCACAGCATCTTCATAATTGACAGGAGCATAATTAAATAATTTTGCCTGCTCGTAATCATCTTCCATTATCCCGACAATCTCACTGATGTCAAGATTATCGAAGTGGAACTGCAAATCTGTATTATCAAGAAAAAAGTTAGGCATAAAATTCCTTACTTCAGTTTATTTTTAAAAGCTTCAATAAATCTTGGTATAACTTCTGCTGCATCCCCAACAATTCCATAATGGCTGATACCAAATATGGGTGCATCCGGATCTGTATTTATTGCTATTATTTTCTGGGACTCCTGCATGCCTGCCCGGTGCTGGATTGCGCCGGAAATGCCGACTGCTATATAAAGCTTGGGACGAACCGTAACACCCGTTTGTCCTACCTGCCTTTCATGATTTATAAACCCTGCATCAACAGCAGCCCTGCTGCCTGCAATTTCACCGCCCAGCAGCTTAGCTAGTTCATGCAGCATCCTGAAATTTTCTTTTGAACCCACACCATATCCGCCGGATACAATAATCGGTGCAGATTTAATATCAACCTTGTTCTCCTCCCTGTGCTGCTCAATAATCTGTATAAGTTCATCAACCGGATCCGGTACATACTCAACACGGCTGATTTTAACCTGGCGGGGGGACTCGCTTAAATGCTTCTCCATTACACCTTCCCGCACGGTTGCCATCTGTGTAGGATTATCCGGAGTAATAATTGTGGCAATGATATTTCCGCCGAACGCAGGACGAATCTGCAAAAGCAGGTCCTTGTATTCCTTCTTCAGGTAGGTAACATCGGAAATCTGAAGATCTGTGCAATCTGCCGTAAGTCCGCTTTTTGTATTTGAAGCTATACGCGGGGCCAGATCTCTTCCGGTTATAGTAGCGCCGAATAAAACAATACGGGGATGATGCTCATTTACAAGACTGCTGAAGATTCTGCTGTAAGGCATGGTACGGTATTGATAGAGATTTTCATTATCAACAAGAATGGCTTCATCAACACCAAATTTAAAAGTTTCGGCTGCAAGATGCTCAACATTATGCCCCAGCACTACCGACTTCAGAGTTCCACCCATTGAATCAGCGAGTTTTCTTCCTTTGCTTAAAAGTTCATAGCTTACATCCGCAGCTTTGCCGTCCCGCTGCTCTATATAAACCCAAACATCATTTGAAAAATTGTTCATCTGTAAATTCCTTATCCGAAAATATGATCTTCCATTAATTGATCGATTAAAGAACCTAGACCATCTTTAGTGGGTTCAATCTTAATATGACTGCCGCCAGCAAGAATGACCGATTCCACTTTATGAACTTTTGTAGGCGATCCTTTCAGCCCGCATCTTTCTGTATCGATATCCAGATCATCAGCAGTAATTGTAGGAATAAATAATCCCCTGTCTTTAAACTCCTGCACCAGCTTATCTGCGTAGAGAAGAGAGTTCCCCTCAACCATTTTTTCAATATCCATCAGGGATTTTGCGTTTTTGTATGCCAGCAGTTTTTTTGTTGAAAAAGGACGGGCTTCGGCGGAATCCTTAAGAACAGTTAAAAGGATCGGAAGCGCACAGTCAAGAACTTCATATCCGTTCTCAATTTTTCTCCTGATCTTTGCCCTTTTTTCATTTAATTCAACAATCTCCTCGACGTATGTAACCTGGGGAATATTTAATTTTTCAGCAGTCTGCGGACCCACCTGTGCCGTATCGCCATCTATTGCCTGCCTGCCCGCAAAGATCAGATCGAAGTTCCCGATTTTCTGGATAGCTGCGCTTAAGACATATGAAGTGGCAAGAGTATCGGCACCGGCAAATTTCCTGTCGGTAATTAAATAAACTTCATCGGCTCCCATAAATAGGCATTCCCTCAGAGTATCTGATGCCCTGGGAGGACCCATAGTGATTGCTGTAACTTTACCGCCGTATTTTTCCTTAACCTGCAAAGCAAGCTCAAGAGCAATAAGGTCTTCAGGATTAAAAACTGCCGGAAGAAGTGCACGGTTTACCGTGCCGTCATCCTTCATCACTTTACCTGAAATATTTGCAGTATCAGGTACTTGTTTTACTAAAACAATAGAATTGTACATGCAACTCCTGGTTAATAAAAAGCTGGTTAAAGTGGAGATTCTATCCACGGGAATTTAAGGGGTAAAGTTACATCCCCGGAAAATTAAATACAACAGAATTAATGAAGAAAATCTGCTCTAAAATGGTCATACTTTTACCTGTCAGAATTGGATGGACAATCGTATGACCATTTAATAATTACTTTAATGCCGATGTACTAAAAAAGCGGATTGAGTTTAACGGTCACTCCGATGCTTGCAGTGATTATATCGGTTTTTGACTTTTCGACATCGTAATAGGCATACCCGTTTTCGATTCTCACGGAACCTTCTTTCAGGTATTCAGCCTCCGACCCGAAAAGATACCGGACCTTGAAATCAAGAAGGATCTCTGCAAATTCGTCAGATGGATTAGTTGCAAGGTGAATTAAAAATCCACCTCCAACACCATAGCTCCATGCAAAATCATCGAAATTTGTATTGCTTGCAACTTCATTTTCTTTGCTGTCAATATTTGTTTCGGTAAAAATATATGAACCGCCGAAAAGCCCTTCTGCGTATGGCGTAAAAGTACCAAGCGGAGGTGCAATGTTGAACAGCAGATGAAAGTTCACAATGTTATTTGTCCTGTTAACGTCGACAAAAACATCGGGAATAGTGGTGCTGAATCTTTCTCTTCGTGTTTCACTTCCGTAATTAAGATATCCCAAATTAAGACCCATCTGCGCAGGTCCGGACCTGAAAAGGAGTGCTTCAATATTTACGCCCACACCAATACGATCCAGGTTATCCTTAAACTCATTCATCGGGAAGCCGAGAGTAAAGGAAATTCCCCCCTGCTGTGCATTTAAAGCTGAAAAAGAAGCGATAACAATAAAAACCGTAACTAATAATCTTCGCATTAATTTCTCCAAAAATTTAAGCCAAAAAATAATCATTTATGATCCCAGTTTCCAGAGTTTTCAATAACCGGCCGATAATAATGATCAGGGGAATTGGCATTCAGATGTCTGGATTACCCGGAACCAGTGCTTAATTATTATTTTGAGACAGCATTTTCATCAATTTACATTACTCTCTAATTATCGCTTCCTACCCTACGCTTATCCTCCGCATTTTTGTGGACATAGGCGGAGGGTAGCCGTAAGATAGGCGCAGGATAGGCGTAAGGTAACCCAAATATTTGGTAATGACCTTCCACCATAAAATGGACAATGTTTAAAACAGTTGATTTATGACATAAATGAAGGTAAGTCAGATAGAAGCCCACGGCAGAAATGCGTGTTTTTATTAGATTTTAGGACTTAAAAAGGGAATTCCCAGGTTTAATCCGCGGAGAATAAATAATATCCCAAGCAAAATTACAAGGGCAGGAATAATCCGCTTGATCCTGTTTCTGACCCTAAGATTTACATACCTGCTGATTATTGAAAAAAAGAACAGAGCGGGGGTTGTGCCAAATCCGAACAGAGCCATCCCAGCCGCTCCTTTTAATACAGATCCGTATACAGCGGAAGATGCAAGCGCCATATAAACAAATCCGCAGGGGAGAAATCCGTTCAGAATACCAATAAGCAGGTAAGATGGGAAATTCCTGTATCCGAAAAGTTTGCTCATGCCTTTTTTGACCGGAATGAATAAGAATGAGGCTGTTTTTGACGCACCCGCTTTTGCTTTAATTGATGAAGGTATTATTACATAAATAATTATTACAGCTCCGAAGGTTATGGAAGCATACTGCTGAAAACCTGCTGCAAAAAAACGGCTCCCTATAAATCCGGCTCCGACGCCCATAACCGTGTATGTAATAATTCTTCCAAAATTATATAATAGCCTTTTAGGAATATCATATTTTTCAGCAGCGGGAATTGCCAGCACTATAGGACCGCACATTCCTATACAGTGCAAACTCCCCAGCAGTCCGATTAAAAAAAGTGCAGTAAATTCCATCAGATCATTATTGCTTTTTCAAAATAATATTCCTGTCCCTGCATAGTCCAGATTATTTTAACTTTCCATAATCCAGGAGCAAGTTCACCAATTCCGATAGTTTGTTTTCCTTCATTATTGGTATTTATACTGATGCTGAAATCCTGTGCCAGGTCCGAAGGACGGTAAAACATTATTTCACCTGATACCTTTCCGTAGGATTCCGGAAAAATTATCTCCACTGTTTTCCTGTTCTGCGCTAAGATTATTTCCTCTTTGAGCATTTTTGTGCGTGACGATCTGTCTATCTGTTCCTGGTACTTAAGTTCCTTCTGATAATAGTCATCAGTTACCAGGTCAACTTTCTGATTAAACGGAAATATTATAATAAATGCTATCGCACCAAAAAATAATACTAACAGCAGAACAATTCCGGTGCCCCAGTTAAACTTCATTCGGCTTTCTCCTTCACCGGTCCCAGAAAAGAAGTGCTGATTATCTTAAGCAGATTATCTGCGGAATAAAAGCCCAGTTCGATTTTTGTATTCATAGTCGTTAAATCTTCTTTGGGAATAATCACCAGCAGCTTGGCATCGATGTTGGCAAGTGATCCTGCATAAATATCCGGCCCGATCAATTTTACTTCACCCGCCCGGTTCTCAAGTTTAACAGATACCGGAAAACCGCTGAAGGTTTTATTTATAAAGTTAAGGTCATAAAGATTGCTTACTTTTTCGCCGGGCTGATCCTGGAACAGGAGTCCGGGTGTTCTTAAAACAGTAATACTGAAATCATCTCTTATGCTTAATGAATATGCAAGAACAGAAACGAGCAGTAAAAGGATTGCTGAATAAACTATCATTCTTGGAGTAAATCTGAACCGGGAATTCTTTTCCAGCTGGTTGAGGGAAGCATATTTAATAAGCCACTCCCGCCTCTTTATTTTTTTCATTACCATATTGCATGCATCAATGCATGCAGTACAGTTAACGCATTCCATCTGAACTCCGTTACGGATATCGATGCCGGTGGGGCAGACATCAACGCAAAGTTCGCAGTCAATGCAGTCACCATTGCTGCTGCTGCCGTTTTTCTGAATCTTTCCTCTCGGCTCTCCCCGCTTATGGTCATAGGCAATTATTATCGAATCCTGGTCTAAAAGCACGCTTTGCAGCCTGCCGTATGGACAAACGATAATGCAGGCCTGCTCCCTGAAGTAAGAAAATATCCAGTAGAATAAGACCGAGAACAGCGTTATTGCAGCCAGTCCTTTCATATGCTGGGAAGGGGGTTCACTTATAATTCTTTTCAGATCTTCAACGCCTATTATATAGGCAAGGAGAAAATTTGCAACCACGAAGCTAAGAACGAAAAATACTGAATGTTTAGTGAGCTTTCTGATTATTTTACTGCCTGTCCATGGTGCCTCATTAAGTTTGCGCTGGCTGGATGCATCCCCTTCTATAAAATATTCTATTTTGCGGAAAATCATTTCCATAAAGACAGTCTGCGGGCACGCCCAACCGCAGAATATCCTTCCGAAAACAGCAGTGAAAAGAACTATAAAAATTATGAATGCGATCATTGCAATCACGAAAAGATGAAAGTCCTGCGGACCGAATGGCGTTCCGAAGAGGACAAAATTTCTATTTGGAAAATCAAAAAGAAGAAGCGGGTGACCGTTTATTTTTATAAACGGCACAGCAAAAAAGAAGCCCAGCAGCAGAATGCTGACAAATATTCTTGCGTTATGAAATTTCCCGGAAGGTTTCTTTGGATATATCCATTCTCTTTTGCCTTCCCCGGTTACTGTGCCGAGCGAATCCCGGAATTCAGTTTCTTTCATCATTTTTCTGCGACAGGCTCCGAAGCAGCGTCTTCATTATAAGGAATTCCTTCCGGTGCTTTTGGATTTGCAGATTTAGTTCCTTTCAGAGAAATAATAAAACTGGAAACATTCTGCATCTGCGCAGGATCAAGAATAGTCTGCCAGGATATCATTCCTTTAGCCGGAACGCCGTACTTAATTATTTTAAATATATCCTTTATCCCACCGCCATGAATCCAGTAATTATCGGTGAGGTTCGGACCAATCAGTCCCCCTCCGTCTGCAGCGTGGCATGCAACGCAGTTGGCATTAAAAATTTGTCTTCCTTTTTCTATAAGGGCAGGATCCTCAGCAAGAGTTACAGTTTCCTCGGTAATAAAGGTACCGGATTTTGCGAGCTCTTCCTTGAGCTGTGACGCTACAGCCATTTCCTCGGCATACTCAGCCTCCTGAAGGCTGCTTGTTTTCAAAACATGATAATCCAGCATATAATATGCTGCAAAAAGAATCGATCCGTAAAAAAGATAATTAAACCAGGGCGGCACCCGGTTGTCAAGTTCCTTTATTCCGTCGTAATCATCCTGCAGAAGAATTTCACCTTCTTTTTCAATCGGGGTTGAACCTGTGATATACTTATTCACAAAGCTGAGCTGGAAAATGCTTTTTCTTTTAACTGCCGGTTTATGTTTACCCTCGCCTGTTCCGTAAAAAATAAATCCTGCAAAGATTAAAACAATAACCAGCAGAAGTACCAGTGCAACCGTATCATAATAACCATCAGGGAAACCGGACGTCTCTGCGGGAACAATTTTATAACAAGATACCAGGAACAGAAATGTCAAAATCTTATTTAATCTCATTATTCTCACCATTAGTGTTTTTACTTGTAAGAGATTCATCCTCCAGGGGGAGGTTTTTCATTTTCTTTAAATAGCCTCTATCTTTTTTCAGGATCCAGATTATAATACCGGCAAAGGACAAAACAAAAATAATCAGTCCAATTACTGCATACAGATCAGCGCCTTCGGTATTTCCAAGAATTTCCCTGAGCATATTATTTCCCGGTCAGGCTGCCGGATTTTATATCTGTACCCAAACGCTGCAGATAGGCAATAAGCGCAATTATTTCCTTGCTGCTTTCCGCGGGTGCTCCGGCTTTATTTATATCCAGGGTTATCATTTCAGCCTGCTTCTGAAGTTCGGCCAGCGCCTGTTTTTCATATCCCTCCACATAAGGTACGCCAACTGTGCGCATCGCATTAATTTTGGCTTCAAGCGATGAAACATCCAGATCATTTATAAGCAGCCATGGGTATGACGGCATTATCGAACCCGGGGACATCGATGCAGGGTTTTCCATATGCAGGTAATGCCACAGGTGCGAATATTTAAGACCCTCACGGTGGAGATCCGGACCCGTTCTTTTTGATCCCCACAAAAACGGATGATCATAAACATATTCTCCTGCCTTTGAATATTCACCGTATCTCTCCGTTTCTGATCTGAATGGTCGGATCATTTGAGAATGACAGCCAACGCAGCCTTCTCTTATATAAATATCCCTTCCCAGCAATTCAAGCGGAGAATATGGTTTAACGCTTGCAATAGTTGGTATGTTGGATTTTACAAGAAATGTTGGAATTATTTCCACCAGGCCGCCAATCAGCACTACTACTGTGGAAACAAGCAGGAACTGAACAGGCTTCCCTTCAAGCCAGCGGTGGCGTTTACCTTTCCGGAAATGATCAGTGGTTTTCTGCAGTGCCGGGGCCTCCGCAGGTTCTTCGGCAAGAAAGCTTCCCGATTTTGCTGTTTTAACCAAATTATAAACCATTACAAAAACACCGATCAGGTATAAAGTACCGCCAATTGCCCTGATTATATACATTGGTATTATCTGAAGCACAGTTTCAAGGAAATTAGGATATTGCAGCATTCCCAGGGGATTAAATTCTTTCCACATAAGTGATTGTGTAACTGCCGACCAGTAGAGAGCCACCGCATAAAAAATTATTCCCAGCGAGCCTGTCCAGAAATGAAAGTTGGCAAGTTTTTTTGAATGCAGTTTAGTACGGAATAGTTTCGGCACCAGCCAGTACAAAACTCCGAAAGTCAGAAAGCCGTTCCACCCCAGGGCACCTATATGGACATGTGAAATAATCCAATCAGTAAAGTGTGCCAGCGCGTTTACATTTTTCAATGAAAGCAGGGGACCCTCGAGAGTGGCCATTCCGTAGGCAGTAACAGCAACCACCATAAATTTAAGAATAGGATCTTCCCTTACTTTATCCCATGCACCTCTTAAAGTAAGAAGTCCGTTTATCATTCCACCCCAGCTTGGGGCAATAAGCATGATTGAAAAAACAGTTCCCAGTGACTGTGCCCAATCGGGCAGTGCTGTATAAAGCAGGTGATGTGGACCAGCCCATATATAAATAAAAATAAGTGACCAGAAGTGGAGTATTGAAAGTCTGTAAGAATAAATCGGTCTGTTAGCTGCCTTGGGAAGGAAATAATACATCAGACCCAGGTAAGGGGTGGTAAGGAAAAAAGCAACGGCATTATGCCCGTACCACCATTGCACAAGAGCGTCCTGCACACCTGCATACATTGAGTAGCTTTTAAAAATCCCGGCAGGTACTTCAATCGAATTTACAATATGCAGTACAGCAACTGTAACCCAGGTGGCTATATAAAACCATATTGCCACATACATATGATTTTCTCTCCGCTTGATTATTGTACCGAAGAGATTTATTCCGAACACCACCCAAACAAGAGTAATTGCAATATCGATAGGGAATTCAAGCTCTGCATATTCTTTACTTGTAGTAAGCCCCAGCGGCAGTGAAATGGCTGCAGCAACAATTATCAGCTGCCATCCCCAGAAATGAATTTTGCTTAATATGTCGCTGAACATCCTGGCTTTGCAAAGTCTTTGAAGGGAATAATACACTCCCATAAAGATTGCATTGCCAACAAACGCAAAGATGACTGCATTTGTATGTAATGGCCGTATGCGTCCGAATGTTGTGTAGGGAATATTAAAATTCAGCGGCGGATAAAAAAGCTGGACAGCAATTGTTAATCCCACAAGCATTCCCACTATTCCCCAGAAGATAGTAGCAAATGCGAATTGCTTTACAATTTTGTTATCATAACTGAAGGTTTCAATCATTTTTTCTCCTGTTGTTCAGTGTTTTTCTGTTCTGATTCCTGTTCCTGACTATCAAATAAGATTCTTATTGACGGAGTATGTGTATCATTATACTGACCGTTTTTTACTGCCCATATGAATGCAATTAAAAAACCTGCTGCCACTATCAGGCTTATTCCGATCAATAAAGCAATTACCGAAATAGCAGACCTCTCCTTTTGGCGGCAATGCTTGTACCTGCTGCAGCAATCGCAACAACAGTCAACGAGCTTACCGGCATCAAAATGGCTGCTATCAGCGGAGTAAGCTGACCCTCCACTGCAAATGTTAGACCGGTAATATTATACAGCACTGACACAATAAAATTAATATAAATAATTTTTACAGAATCTCTGGAAAATTTCAGAATACTTTTTGTCCTGGTAATACTGCTGCTTTCCAGTATTGCATCGCAGGCAGGCGAAAAATTACTTACACTTTCTGCAACTGAAATTCCATAATCGCTTCTGCTTATCGCACCTGCATCATTAAGCCCATCCCCTATCATCAGCACTTTTTTCCCTTCACTCTGAAGCTTGTTAATAAATTCAAGCTTATCCTGGGGTGACTGTCTGAAAAGCATATTACTATAGTCGCTAAAATAATTTAAAAGTTTGTCTTTTTCTCCTTCATTATCCCCTGATAATAAATAAATTTTATAATGTTTTTTCAGCTCTTCAATTAGTGTGAATACTCCTTCCCTGTAGGAATTTGCAATTTCATAGTATCCGGTATACTCATCATTAATCGAAAGATGGACCTTTGTTTTGTAAGGATCATTGTTATTTGGCAGCCTTTTCAGGGAGCCCATCTTAATTCTGATTCCCGGAAACTGTGCTTCAATGCCTTCCCCGGCAATCTCTTTAAAATCCGATGGGTATACACCATTATCTGCATTTAAAGATTCCGCAATAATCCTGCTCAGGGGATGGAGAGATGTTTTAGCTGTGCTTTTTACAAGGGTCTTTTCACCGGGAGTCAGCTCCCTTCCAAAATACTTAACTCCTGCTTCATCTGCTTTTGTAATGGTACCGGTTTTATCAAAAACCACGGTGTCGGTTTTTGCCATTTCTTCAATATTCAGGGAATTTTTAACATATAGTTTGTTCCTACCCAAAATTTTCATTGCATTGCCGAATGTGAATGGAGCAGATAATGCCAGAGCACATGGACATGCAACAATTAACACTGCTGTAAAAACATTCATTGCTGTAAACCAGTCGGGCAGCCAGAATAATGCTGAAGTTACAGCAATAAAAATTACTCCTGCCGTGAAATACCGGCTGACAGTATTGGTAAACTTTGTGAAATCTTTTTCTTTATTAAAGAGCGGATTATTCCATAACCTTGTTAAATAGCTTTGCGATACTTCCTTAATTACTTCAAGTTCGACTGCGCTTCCTTTCTGCTTCCCGCCCGCATATATAAGTCCGCCCGGTTTTAATACAGTAATAGCAGATTCACCCGAAATAAAACTATAATCTATAAATGCATCACCTTCAAACAAAATGCTGTCGGCAGGAATAATTTCATTATTTCTGATAATGATCCTGTCACCCGGTACCAATGAGGAAACCGGGACCGACCTTTCCGCATCTTTCTCCTTTTTTATAACGGAAAGAGGGAAATAGGATTTATAATCCCTTTCAAAATTCAGCATGCTGTAAGTTCTCTGCTGAACATACCTGCCTATAAGCAGCAGAAATACAAGACCGCTCATTGAATCAAAGTATCCGGCTCCGGTGTCGGTAAATATTTCAAAGCAGCTTCTTAAAAAAAGTGCAGCAATTCCGATAGAAAGAGGGAGATTGATATTTATTATTTTTTTTCTGAGCGAGGTAAATGCTGATGAAAAGTAATCTGATGCAGAATAGAAAAGTACCGGCAGGCTCAGCAGAAAATTCAGATAACCGAAAAGTTTTTTATAAAAGAGATCTGTTATATCTATTGACAGGTATTCAGGGAAACTTAACAGCATTATATTGCCGAAACAGAAACCTGCAATTCCCAGTTTATAGAGGAGCTTTTTATCACCCGGAAAAGCTTTCTGCTTCTCAACGGAATCAAGCTGTATCTGCGGTTCGTATCCTATAGATGCAAGCAGCTCAACAACTTTTTTTAATGTAATATTCTTTTTGTACTTAATTAAGACGGTTTTATTAAGAAAGTTCACTTCCGAAAAGAATATGTTTTCATTCAGCTTGTAAAGGTTTTCCAGGATCCATATACATGAGGTACAATGAATCTGCGGGATATAAAACGAGACAAAAGCGATATTTTCATTCTGAAAATTTAACAGTCTGTTTACAATTTTCTCATCATCAAGGTATTCATACTTTTTATGATGTATCGGCGGGGAAATACCGGGGGTTTTTTCCAGGTTATAATAGTTACAGAGCTTATTTTCACTCAGTATTTCGTAAACGGTTTTGCATCCCGCACAGCAGAAGTATTTACTATCGGCAGAAATATCAGGAGATGGGCATTCCTCACCGCAGTGGTAACATAATAATTTATCTTTCAGGTGGAGATTTTCCATTGAAAAGTTATAACAAATTTTAACCCTATTATAAGAAATTTATCTGATTAATTATAAATCAGCACCCGTTTGGTTTATAAAACAGCAAAATTTCAATTTTCAAGACTATTTTAACAATATCATCTTTTTCACTTCCCTGAATTCGCCGGCTCTCAGCTCATAGAAATATGTCCCGCTTGAATAATCTGCTGCATTAAAGTTTACAATATATCTGCCCTGATTCTGGACCTCATTTACAAGTGTTGAGATAGTCTGACCGGTTATGTCATAAATCCTCAGCAACACAGAGGTGGTTTCCATAATGTTATATGAGATTACTGTGGAAGGATTAAAAGGATTGGGATAGTTCTGGGATAAAGAATAATCATCAGGGAGCGGATTTTCTTCTCCCTCAGCATCAAGAATCACAGATTCATATTTAATTCTTGCTCTTGATACAGCTGTCCTTAATGCCTCAAGATTATTCCCGGCAGCAATAATAAAAGCAGCATCAACAGAGTCTCCGGGATTTATATCATAGGCTCCATTACTAACGACCTGGGAAATATCTCCAGGTCCGGCACCCTGAACACCAATACCAGAAGATATGGTAGTCCATTTATCTGCATCAGAATATCCGTCAGTATCAAATAAATTAATATTTCCCTGCGAGCCGTCATTTCTTATAGCATAATAACCGGCTGTTTGTTGTGATGCTGAAGCTGTTGCAACCCATGTTGACGGATTTCCGGCAGTACGGTAGACATAGCCTAAATTTCCGGAAGGATCATAACCGGTGGAGTCGCTGACCGCATCTGCAAAATCCCAGTCAAAAAACAGACCTGCATATAAACCTGTAAGCGCCAAAGATGAGGTATTCTTTATATTATATCTGAGTATAATGTAGTCATCATCTTCACTACCAGAGTAGCTGTAGGATCTCAGGCTGATTTTAGTTCCCAGTTTATTCGATCCTGCTGGATCATCGTTAAAAAGAGTCAGGCCCTCCTGGTCTGCAGAAATTCCGGGTATATTTACCACAAAGGGCTGCAGCGTAGCGAACTCATAATGGCGCGTAGTAGAGACTCTGGCCACATCCGATATTTTCGACGCAGATGTACCCAGAATAAGAGCTCCTTCGAACAGGAGATTTGGTCCATCCATATACTTAAATCCGTTTCCGCGGGTGTTATTTGGGAAATCATTAAAACCCAATGTGCCATCGCTGGCAATGGTAAGCAGTATATTTCCATTGGTCTGGTCTGCATAGGAAGGATTAACAAGAACTTTAAAGAGCTGAAAATCCTCATAGTTTCCGTCACTATAACTCAATTTGAATGTCAGTTCAGAGTTAGATGGAATACTGCTGTTAAGCTGAAATGTAAATCCGGACAGCAGGTTGTTAAAACTTTCCAGGGTGCCTCTTGAACCGGCATTGTATGTACCGTTAACAATACCGGAGTAGCTGTTTAATGTAGTAAGTGTAACAACCAGATTATCAACAGCATTGAGGTAGTTTATAAATTCAATTCCTGCATATAAAGTTTCACCTGGTTCGAATATGCCATCGCCATCACCATAGGGGGCATCATCCGTTATAACAAAATTTAATGCACGAACCGACTTTGATGAAGTGTTGCCAACCGCATTAAATGCATTTATACGCCCCTTGCCCAGCAAATAATTATACGTTGGATTCAATGAATATATATCATCACAGTTTGCTCTGATCTGCTCAGCGACCTGCAGCGGATTGAATGAAGGGAAGACATGAAATACAAGTGCGGCCAGTCCTGCAGTAAGAGGAGATGCCATGGAAGTGCCGCTGGAATAAATATAAGTATCATTCTGCCAGGTTGAATTTATTGATGAACCGGGTGCTGAAACATCCACAGTGGTACCGTAATTTGAGAAGTTTGATTTTTTGTCATCGCTTCCTGTGGATGCCACCGATAAAACACCGTTATAAGCGGAAGGATAAAAAGCCGTACTGCTTGAATTATTGCCTGCTGCCGCAACTACAAGAGCACCCTGCGATACGGCATAGTTAATTGTTTCCTGGAGGAATACTGAATACCCGCCTCCGCCCCAGCTCAGGTTTATTACTTTTGCTCCGTTATTTGCTGCATATAATATACCATCCGCACCGTAAGAGATAAGGGCACGGCCGGATTGATCTCTAACATCATCTCTTGATGTTTTTACAGCCATTAACCTGCTTTTATATCCTATGGATGCAACGCCAATGCTGTTATCGGTAACAGCGGAAGCAATCCCTGCAACATGGGTGCCATGGTCAGGCCTGTCCTCCATCGGATTATTATCGGGAGTGCCGTTCAGTCCGCCAAAATCCCATCCCCTGATATCATCAATAAATCCGTTATTATCATCGTCAACTCCATTGCCGGGAATTTCATCCGAGTTTATCCAGATATTTGCCGAAAGATCAGGGTGATCCCAGTCTATCCCGGTATCAACAATAGCTATTATAATTGTAGAATCACCTTTTGTAACATCCCACGCCTGGGGAGACTGAATTTTATCAAGATGCCATTGTGTCGCGTATAATTGATCATTAGGAATATAATCAGTTTCGTAAACATACTCCGGTTCGCACCATTCTACCCCAGGATAATTTTTTAGTTTTGCAGACAATACTTCGGGGTCGGTATGACTGTCATATTTTACTATTAATATCTCTTTAAGAAATTCGCTGGATCTATACTCCGATTCATCAAACAGATACCGAACCGATTTAACATTTTCCTTTATAAGGAAATCATTTATACCTGGTGTAGGAACAAATTCCTTACTGAGCGAATGCCTTTTTATCTCCTTTAGCTTTAAAATGACAGTATTTGACAGGTAAAGTTTGTCACCCTTGTTTATCACATCGCTCTGTTGTGAATAAACCGCAGAACTTAAAATTGACCATAATACCGGAATCCAGATAAACCTCATACAATGCCTTTGTTTTTTAATTATATCAAAATGTTGAATTCACTAGTTAATTTCAAACCATACTGTTGTGACCAGGAGAACATCTATTTCCAATTTAATGTCATCTTTTTTGTTTCCTTTATACTTTTACTTTTAAAAAAGGAGAATATGTGAAAAAATTTTACTTTTCAAAAAAAGTCGGAACGGGGGCAGTACTTATTTTATCAGCCATATCATTTTTGTTTTATGCTTATTCAACTGGTATTACCGGTCGCACATTAAAAAACGGAACCGGTTGTAATTGCCATGCCGAGAGTCCATCATCAGAAGTAACGGTACAAATAAGCGGACCAGATACACTGATTTATAACCAAACGGCAGTCTATTCAGTAACATTATCGGGAGGCCCCCTGGTCAGGGGAGGAACAAATATTGCTGCTTCGGCAGGGATATTGAGCATATTAGGAGCTGATCTTCAGGTTATCGGTGATGAGCTTACTCATACAGCACCTAAAGAACCTTCAACAGGTACCGTAACCTTCAGTTTCAACTATACGGCACCATCAACCTCAGGCAATCAGACATTATTTGCTAATGGAAACAGCGTTAATTTCAACGGTGAAAATACCGGCGATCAATGGAATTTTGCAGCTAATAAAAGCATAACGGTTATACCTGTAATACCGGTTGAAATTTCATCATTCACTGCTGAGGTTAATAGAGCTGATGTGCACCTTAACTGGTCGACAGCATCAGAAAAAAATAACAACGGTTTCGAGGTTTTAAGAAGGAATGATAACCAGGAATGGAAAGTTGTTGGCTTCATTAAAGGAAAAGGAAATTCAATTGAAGTTTCCGGCTATTCATACTCTGACAAAAATCTGCAACCGGGCATGTATTCGTATCAGCTGAAACAGATAGATTTTAATGGTTTTTCAACTTATTATAACCTTATTTCAGAGGTTGAGGTTAACCCGCCATCAGAATTTGTCCTTTATCAGAATTATCCAAATCCATTTAATCCATCTACTTTAATTGAATTTGATATAAACTCTGCACAGACTGTAAAGCTTAAAGTATATAATCTGCTTGGACAGGAAATAGCAGTTCTTCTTGATGATTATTTGCCAGCTGGTTCGTATAAAAAAATCTTTAATACACGGGAATTGAAAAATATTTCAACCGGAATTTATTTATATGAACTTACAGCAGGTACAAAAAAATCTGTCCGCAAAATGATATTAAACAAATAGAAGGATTAAGAAGATGATAAATAAAAAACGCTATATAACTAACGGGGTAATTATACTTTTAGTTTTTTCAACATTTTTAATTTATGGATTCCAGAGCGGCATAACCGGCCGAACATTAAAAAACGGAACCGGTTGTAATTGCCATGCCGAAAATCCGTCATCAGGCGTATCTGTTGTTATATCAGGCCCTGATAATCTGACGATTAACGAAACTGCAGATTTTACCGTAACAATTACCGGCGGTCCCTTAGTTGCTGGCGGAACAAATATTGCCGCTTCATCAGGAATTCTTACTCCAATGGATGGATTAAGGAATGCGAATAATGAATTAACACATTCATCTCCTAAAACATCTTCATCGGGAAGTGTTGTTTTTAATTTTACTTATACTGCGCCAAATTCAGCTGGTGAAGTTACTTTATACGCTGCCGGCAACAGCGTGAACCAGAATGGAGATAACACCGGTGATGCCTGGAATTTCGCAGCAAATAAAATAATTGCAGTAAATGTTTCAACCGGTGTAGATGATAATAATATAATCAGTTCCTTCGAACTCGAACAGAATTATCCAAATCCTTTTAATCCTTCAACAACTATAGTATATGAAATTCCTGCTGATGTATCCGGCAGGCAAGTCGTACTGAAAGTGTTCGCTCTTTCAGGAGCCGAGGTTGCAGAGCTTGTAAATGAGACGAAAACAGCAGGCAGGTATACTGTCAGCTTCGATGCCTCCGGTCTCTCAAGCGGCGTATATTTATATCGGCTGAATGCCGGGAATTATTCAATCACAAAAAAGATGAGCCTCCTAAAATAACCGGATAATGAATTCACCTGATAAATAATTTTTTCTAATTACTTCCCTTCCCTCTCTTTAATGAGAGGGTTGGGTTGTTTCTCCCTAACTGCACCAGAAACCGTTAAAACGAATCACAAAGGCTTTAATTTATTTATCTCTTGCCTGTTATCAGCACATTTTGCTATGTTGAACAGTCAAAAATCAAGAATAAGGAAAATTACTTATGGCACAGCTGCCGCCGACCGAAACCGTCAGTGAAAAATCAGTTTTAAGACAAACTATTAAGGAAATTTCACAGCCTTTTAAAGATCTGGTGCATGCATCAAGAGCCTTGTGGGGAATAAATATTGCCTATTTTCTGGAAGGGCTTACATATTTTGGGGTGCTGAGCCTGCTGGCCCTCTACTTTAATGAATACATTGGATTGGATGATATTGATGCCGGGCGCATGGTAGGCGTGCTTACAGGAGGAATTACATTAAGCATGCTGTTCCTCGGTGCTACGGTTGATATAGTGGGAGTAAGAAAATCTCTTCTGATTTCTCTCTCTCTTATGCTGATAGGAAGGATTTTTCTTACTGTAAGTCCCGCTGTTTTCGGAACGAGCGGATTATGGTCAGCAATGCATAGTACTGCGATGTTCGGAATTTTATGGATTATTCTTGGTTATGGAATTTTTCAACCTGCCTGCTATGCTGCAGTTAAAAAATTCACCGATGGAAACGCAGCAGCCATGGGCTACGCAATGCTTTATGCCCTCATGAATCTGGGAGGTTTCCTTCCCGGTCTAATTTCTCCACCTGTCAGAAAGGCATTCGGAATGACAGGTGTCTTCTGGGTATATATCGCGCTCACGGTTATTGCAATAACCAGCGTCGCTTTCATATTAACAAAGAAGGCTGTTAAGGATGCAGAGAATACTGCCGCCAAGGAGGAGCAGAAAGAGGGTGGCTTCCGTAATTTCATGAATATTGTAAAGACACAATTAAAGCAGAACAAAAACAGATTGTATGCCGCCTCAGTAATAGTTGCTGTGCTTGTAATCCTGAACCTGCTTAAATATTTTATTGATCCTTCAAGTATTACAAATATTGCGGCTGATTTCATTTATAATAACGGCTGGCTGATAACAATATTTCTTGCGCTGGGCTTATTCATTTGGTTAATAACAGATGCAAGGTTTGTATATTTTATTTTTATGCTTATACCGGTACAAACATTGTTTGCACATAACTGGCTGACTCTGCCCCAGTATACCAAGCGTGCTTTTACAGGAATAGTAAGTGATAATTTTGAATTCTTTGTAAACTTCAACCCGCTTCTCATCTTTATCCTGGCGCCAATGGTAGCTGCTCTCACCATAAAGAAAAACACATATAAGATGATGATCATAGGAACTTTTGTAATGGCGGCTCCGACATTTATTCTCGTTCTCGGACCAAATATCTTTACCCTGTTCGGTTACCTTATTATTATGACTATTGGTGAAGCTATGTGGCAGCCCCGCTTCCTTCAATGGATTGCTGAGATTGCACCAAAAGGAATGACCGGAATTTATATGGGTATCGGACAATTTCCATGGTTCCTTACTAAAATTATCGTCAGTCTTTATTCCGGCTGGTTCCTTATGCGGTATTGCCCTGAAGGCGTTGCGCCCGAAGCTACGAATACTGAAACCCTTTGGTTAATTTATGGCTTTATAGCAATAATTTCGCCGATTGCTCTAATTCTTTCAAAAAACTGGATGATGAAAGGATTCAGAACAAAGAACGAATCATAAGTTATGCTAATTTTACCTTTATATTAATATGAATGTGCTGTTTTATCTCGGCGGAGCAATTATTGCATTTATAATTGCAAGCCGCTTTTATGCAAGGTATCTCGCCCGAAAACTGGGAGAAGATCCCGGTAATCCTGCACCCTCTGTAAAATTTAATGACGGCAGGGATTATGTACCTACAAAAAGATATATCGTTTTTGCGCATCATTTCTCGGCTATTGCCGGGGCCGGACCAATTATCGGACCTACTATGGCCATTTTATACGGATTTTTACCTGCATGGCTGTGGATTTTATTCGGCGGTATTTTCTTTGGCGCAGTGCACGATTTCACCACGCTTTTTGTAAGCATGAGAGAAGGCGGAAAATCAATGGCTGAGGTTGCAAGAAGAACACTCGGAAGAACCGGCTTCAATCTTTTTATTGCCTTTACAATAGTTATGATGGTGCTGGTTACTTCTTCATTCCTGAGTGCTACAGCAATCTCACTTACCTCTCTGTGGCCCCTGGAAAAACTCGGTGTAACTGAAGGAAATACAATACTGCAAACAGTAACAATTGATGGAACAGTTTATGGAAAAATAGGCGGTATAGCCTCCACTTCTGTTATCTTTATTACTTTTATGTCGCCATTCCTGGGGTGGCTTATTTATAAAAAAGGGATGAAGACCCTCATTACATATCTTATCGCTGCTGCCATTTGTGTGATATCGGTTTTTCTCGGAATCGCTTATCCTGTAATGCTTGACCCCACTGTCTGGATGATCATAATTTCTGTTTATGTATTAATTGCCGCAGGTACACCTGTATGGTTTATACTTCAGCCGAGAGATTTTATAAATGTACAAATTCTTTACGGCGGCATTCTTTTAATGATAACCTCTCTGCTTATCACCGGTTTTTCGGGAACTGGTGTATCAGCTCCCGATTTCAATCTGCAGGATGGAATTAAAAATCTGGGACTCATCTGGCCGATGATGTTTATAACTATTGCCTGCGGGGCAATTTCAGGCTTTCACTCGCTTGTAGCCGGAGGAACAACCGGAAAACAGCTTCCTAAAGAAACCGATGCAAGAAAAGTGGGCTATAATGCTATGCTGCTTGAATCCGTCCTTGCTGTATGCGTTCTTCTTGCAATTGGTGCGGGATTAAATTTTGTCGATTATAAAGCTATCGTATGGCCCGCTGATCCGGCAGTAAAATCGAATCCTATCCTTGGATTTTCCCTTGCTGCGGGACACCTGTTCAATACTGCCCTCGGCATTCCGGCTGCACTCGGTACAATATTCGGAATTCTTCTGGTTGAAGGATTTGTAATCACAACTCTTGATGCCGCAGTAAGACTGAACCGGTACCTGTTTGAAGAATTGTGGAATGTTTTATTAAAAAATCCTCCTGCTTTTTTAAAAAGCTACTGGTTCAATGCAGGAATTTCCGTTATACTTATGTGGGTACTGGGATACTCAAACGCATTCAGTGCATTGTGGCCCATTTTCGGAACTGCCAACCAGCTCCTTGCAGCTTTGGGGCTGCTGGCCGTGTCAAGCTGGCTTCTGGTTAAAGGGAAAAAATATTCCTTTGCACTGATTCCGGCTTTATTCATGATACTTACTACCATAACTTCATTGCTTATACTTTTCGCGGAATACTGGTCAAAGAAAAATTATCTTTTAATAATGGCTGACCTGCTTTTATTGGTACTATCCGCAGGTGTGGTCATACTTGTTATCCGGAAATTTTTCAACAGGGAAATTAAACCCGAAAGCAAGCTTCAGCAGGCATAATTAATAAATTACGGAAGTGCTGAAGTTAATAAAATAATTCATCAGCCCGGATTATATTATATATAACCGAATAGTATAAAAAATGAAATACCTGTTAACAGCGGTAATCGTATTATTTCTTGCCTCCTGTAAGGATGAGGTAAATTCTGTTGACAACAGCAGCGGAAATCTTATTTCCAACCCTTCCTTTGAAGAAAATGGCAATCCGACGTTAAGTGGGTGGACTGTTTCAGGTGAAGTGAATTTTTATCAGGATGCTCCGCCTGATGGGGGCAAGTATTCTGCGGGCATTGATGCCGTATGGGGAAAGCCATACTATATCTCAACAACGATTCCGCTTACCCGGGGCAGGTATGTGTACAGTTTTACATGCTGGGCAAAAGCAAACAGGCTCTCCTCGGATATATCCTTATATTTGATAAGTGATTCCCTGGCAAGCATCTCCAGTGAAGTAATATCAGATACCAGCTGGAAATCCTACAATTTAACTGGTATCATATCCGCAGGCTTGAACGATAGCATGAAAATTTTCCTGAAAGGGGCTTCATCCCAGCTGATCGCCTCAAAAACCTACTATGATAACTGTTCCTTTAAAATAAAATAGCAACCATTAGTGATAATAAACCCCGGTTCTCTTATTTTTGTAATACTATTCCATGAAATAACAAAAATAATGAGGTTTCAATGTCAAATACCCTTGATAATCTAAAAGAAGCTTTTGCCGGTGAAAGCCAGGCAAACCAGAAGTATCTTTCATTCGCGAAAAAAGCCGAGCAGGAAGGATTCCTTAATATTGCCAAATTATTCCGCACTGCTGCGGAAGCTGAGAAGCTGCATGCCGAAGGTCATTTTAAAGCGATGGATGGTGTTGGTTCAACAGCAGATAATCTTAAAAGTGCAATTGCAGGTGAAACATATGAATATACTGAAATGTACCCCCCCATGCTTGAGCAGGCTCTGAAGGAAAATCATAAAGCAAAAAGGATGTTCGGATATGCCCCAAAAGCCGAAGAAGTACATGCCAATCTTTACAAACTTGCCCTGAAAGCAGCCGAAATGGGAAAGGATCTGGACGTTTCTGAAATATATCTTTGTCCTGTCTGCGGAAATATCGAGTTCGGAAAACCGACCAAAGAATGCGCCATCTGCGGAGCAGTACCTTCTAAATATATCCAGATATAATCATCATTGCCACAGCATAACCTGGATGGTTATGCTGTGATGTTTTTTCGCTCATTACTTCAAATTCCTGTCAAACCACTCTTTTTTCATCTTATCAACTTCCCTGCGGTGACCTTTCAGAAAGTGATCACCATTCTCAAGCATCACCAGCCTGAAAGGATATTTAAGATCTACAAGCTTCAGAGAAAGGTCAAGCGAATCATGTGGGGGTACACGATCATCTGCAGTACCATGTATTATTAATAGAGATGTGTTTCTGCTGAGCTTCTCAGCAAAATTAATAATTGACCTGGATTCACATTTTTCAATGTATTCTTCTTTATTATAATTCCCGAGACCAACTGAATAAAGATCCCGCATATACCTGCTTTCCGCTGAACTGCATCTTAAATCTGCAATTCCTCCTGATACTACCGCTGCACTGAATTTATCGGACCGGGTTAGTGTAAGATATGTCATCATGCCTCCCCTGCTCCAGCCTTCAATTCCCCACCTGGAAGTATCAGCCTGTTCAATTTCTCCGGCAGCAGGAATAAGATTAAGGATATCATTTACGTCGCCACCTCCGAATTCATCCCTGCCTTCGCTTCCGGCATTGCCCCTGTACTGTGAAGCAAAAACGCAGTATCCCCAGGATGCAAGCTGGCCATAAATTCCCGCAGCATTGAATGAATCGATTGCTCCGTTGCTGCCGATACCGCCCCGGTTCCAGATTATACAGGGATATTTCCCCTTCTCCAGGGGGTATGCAAGATATCCGCTGATCTTCAATCCATCCGAGAGATATACAATTTTCTCAACTACGGTTTCTGCAACTGCCGCTTTCCCCCATCCGCTGATTATCATTTTTTCCTGGGAAGAACTGAGATTAAGTTTTTCCCTGTTTATTATAATATTGTCCATAAAAAAATATTTACAGGGAAAATATAAGAAAACACAGCTAAATTATTTTTCTTTGCGAAAGTAGTTTATATTTTAGTCCTTTATTTAATGAATCATTATGAGCAAGAAAACAACAAGCGTCAGAAAGAAAAAACAGGGAATTAATAAATGGCACAAAATAACGGCCGGAGTAGTTGTGCTTGCAGCTGCAGTATTTCTAATAGTAAATATCTTAAAAGAAGAAGAGCCAGTGGAGAATAAATATTTATTTAAAAAAGAGGGGGAACTTTCATTTATTGATTCAGCAGGAGCTGTCCTTAAGAAGATCGATATTGAAATAGCAGATAACGACTATGAACGGCAGCTTGGATTAATGTTCCGTGAGGAGATGCTCGAATCCCAGGGGATGCTTTTTATTTTTCCTTACCAGACCATCCAGTCCTTCTGGATGCGAAATACGAAACTTTCACTGGATATCCTTTTTATTAATAAGGAGAAAAAAATTGTAACAATACATAAGGGCACTAATATCCTCTCCGATCAGTCCTATCCCTCCTCTGATCCGTCAATATACGTCCTTGAGGTTATTGCCGGATTTACTGATAAGTTCAATATAAAGGAGGGGGACANNCTTTTTAATCCATTTGGCAATGTCTTTTTCTTCTGCAATGCTAAAAGGATTAAACTGGTACTCATTATTACTTGTAAATATTCCTCTCAAGGCAAGCTTTTGTACCTTCTTAAAAAGAGGAAAGTCATTCCATAAATCAAAATAAGGAAAAAGCTGGCATCCGGCGTCCAGCAGGATTTCCTGAAGTTCACTTACATTAATGCTTTCCGGTGCGGTTTTTTTTGATGAAGATAATGCTGCCGCGGCTCCAGCTGCCTGACCGATTAGCATAACGATTGGCTGCAGACGGGTACAGCCGTTAACAATATGAGATACCGAAATACATTTTTCGGCAGCAATGAATCCTGAAACATTTGCCGGAATTAAAGATTCATAGGGAACCTGGAACGGAGCGTTCGCAGGAAGCTCCTCGACCAGCCTGTCTGCGGGAGTACCGAAGAACTGGCTGTGATGATGATCCAGGAAATAATCTCCTACTGCTATGGAAGATTTCTGAAGCGGCGGCCGGAACGACCCTTCCCCGGGAATTACATCACTCTCCACCATCAGGTATTTCCCCTTCATCCTTCTGCTTTCCCTTATATAGGGAATAAAGGGAAGCTTGTCTTTTGTGGGGAATTCATCTTCGGCAAGACCCCATTCCGGGTGGCCTAATTTCGTCTGAATATAATGAACATAAGATAATGTAAGCTCTTTTGCTTTCTTAAAATGATATTCCCTTGTTTTCTGATTTTCAAAAATTTCCGGAATCGTGTATCTGTAATCATTGGAATGGAAAGGCCAGTTCAACAGGTACTTATCATTGGGAAGGCCTGCATAACTTATAAAGCTCTCCCAGTTATGCAGCTTATGATTTAAATATTTTTCATCCTGCGTATCTGAATCTTCCGCAGTTGAATTACGGAACAATCCCGGATCATAGTCAGCAGAAGGAAGAACAGGAGGTGCATTGCCTTTATATTTTTTGAGTATGGCGCAATAAGTCATGTCCTGGATAAAGTTATCGCTTTTTTCAGGTGCGTTTAACTCTCCGGTATCGGATTTTGAATCTCTCCCCAGTCTGTACGGAATTCCTGCAGATGCCAGAACATCTCCAAATTCAGTTGCCTCCACAGTAACGTCGGCATTAACGGAAAACAGGGTCCCGTTCTTCTTTTTTATAACCGCGCCTGCAACCCTGTCGTCTTTTATTATAGCTTCAATAAATTTTGCTTCAAACCAGATATCAAGATCTTTTTCGGCTTCAGCCATCCGGTGAAGAATCATTTTGCCGGCAGAGGGTTCAAAGCAGGTCAGACTTATCCAGCCGGTAAAGGTTTTACCGGGACCCCCGTAGTAATCTTCAATTTTTTTCCGCAGCTCACCGAAAATTCCACCGCCCAGTGCATATTTATTCCCGTCGAATGCGGAAACCCCTGCAGATGTTATCATTCCCCCCAGCCATGGTGTTTCTTCAACGATCAATGTTCTGGCGCCCAACCGCGCGGATTGAATTCCGGCAGCAGAGCCTGAAGCCCCTCCTCCAATTACAAGTACATCATAATTTAAGGTAAGCATGGTTTTGCGATGCGTTAATAAATTCTACTGTCAGGCGAATAAACCGCGTTCTGTTAATTCACAGATAATATGCGCCACGGTTATGTGTCCCTCCTGTATCCGCTGGACACTTGAAGAAGGAATTATAACCGCAACATCTGCCAGGGGTTTAAGCTTTCCGCCGCTGCCGCCCAGGAACCCGATAACTTTCATTCCCTTTTCTTTAGCCTTCTCCACAGCTTTAACTATATTTGAGGAATTACCGCTTGTTGAAATTGCAATAAGAACATCGCCATCGCTGCCCAGCCCTTCCACAGATCGTGCAAAAACATTTTCAAAACCAATGTCATTTCCCCCGGCCGTAAGATTTGAAGTATCGGTAGTTAATGCGATTGCCGGAAGAGCAGGACGGACAATATCGTGGCTCAGTCGTATAACAAATTCCGCAGCAATATGCTGGCAGTCTGCTGCACTTCCGCCGTTGCCGCATAATAAAAGCTTTTTCCCGTTTCTGAATGACGATATTAAAACATCAGCTGCTTCGGCTATTGAAGTGCTGCAGCTTTCAATGATCTTTAACTTTGTTTCCGAGCTCTCTTTAAGTGATTCGGTTATAAATTTTATTTTATCCATAAATATTTCTTTCTGATTATACTTCTGCAGGCAGTTTTGTATGAACCGCAGCGGCAAATTCCTTTATAAGATACCAGTTATCTTCTTCCTCAAAGAAGTTGCCGGTTACAATAATACCTGCGCCATTTTTAACTTTTCTACTGGCGGTAGAAGGATCTTTTTNNACATACTGGGCTGCAGTTATCCTGCCTGAATCAATCAGCATATATCCTGTTGACACAGGCTCAATGCCGGAATTTTTTATTACCGGAGCTGCAATAATATGCTTGCCGATAAGATCCTCCGGGTTTCTTCCGCTGATTACGGAAAGAAAGAGTATTGCATCGGCATATTGACTGACCTGGTAAACATTACCAGGAAAAATTATAACCGGCAGTGCTGTATTCTGCCGGATGGTATGAAGGCATTCATCAAAATTACTGTTCAGAAGAATACTTCCTCCTACCAGGAATCCATCAACCCCGGAATTGCCGCAGTGTTTAACGAATGAAGCGAGCTTTTTATCCTCATTTTTATCCGGATCAATAAGGACAAGGTAAGCTGCCCCTTTCTGACGGATAGTATTTACAAGGTACTGGTATATCTTCATAATAACATCATTTAACCTGATGAATATATAAATTTTGTCCTGAAGAAAAAATAGCCCGCCGTTAATATACGCCTGGTATCTGGTCTAATTTAATTGATCTGGCCCTGTCGAAACTAACAATCAATCAGTTGATTTTTTGTTATGGAAAATTATTCATATTGGACAANNCAATCATAAATAATCCTTCATAACAACCTTTGATTTTTAGACACTAATTTTCTTTATATTAGAGGATTAAAAATTTTCCGGTATCAGAGGTATATGGATAAAATTACAGTTTACGAAAAACATTCCTGTACAACCTGCAGGGCAGTATCCAATATCCTTTTTCAGAAAGGTATACCTTATGAGCAGATAGATTATTACGTATATCCATTCACAAAGGTTAAACTGAAAAATCTTCTGAAAAAAATGAATATTCCTGCTTCCGGGCTGTTAAGAAAAACAGATAAGATGTATAAGCAGCTGGATCTTGCACACAAGAATTACACCGAGGATGATATTATTGAACTTTTGGTGCTTGAGCCTGATCTTATTCAGCGTCCCATAGTTGAAATGGGCAGCAAGGCAGTTCTTGCACGTCCGGCTGAAAGAGTAAATTTACTTTTCGAGTAGCAATATGAAAAAAGCTTTATACTGGGCAGCCGCCCTTATAATTACATTAGCGAGCGCATATTATCAGAAAATATCCGGTCCGACTTACCCTGAAGCCGATACTCACAACGGTATTGCATACAACTTTGAACGCAGTCATTCATCATCTTCCGATCAGGTTGTTGAAATCCCTGCAGAAAATCCGGGTGAGGAGGCATATCTTCACTGGAAAAGGTATAAAACAAATGATGAATTTACTGTAATTAAGATGCAGTACTCGGAAAATAAAGTTTCGGCAAACCTCCCTGCACAGCCGCCTGCCGGCAAACTTGAATACTATGTGGTTACAAACAGAAATAATGAGGAATACAGACTTCCTCCCGATCATAATGTAGTTACAAGGTATAAAGGAGATGTTCCGCCGCTGATACTTGTTCCGCATATAATATTGATTTTTTGTGCGATGCTGTTTTCAGTAAGAACCGGTATGGAAGCTTTTATAAACGAAAGCAGGCTAAAAACATTAACATGGTGGACACTAATTACACTAATCCTGGGAGGAATGATTTTCGGTCCGCTGACCCAGCTTTACGCTTTCGGCGCTCTGTGGACGGGTGTACCGTTCGGTTACGATTTAACGGACAATAAAACCCTTATAGCATTAATCGGATGGGTTATTGCAGGATACAAGGTATTCCGTAATCAAAAACCGAAATTCTGGGTTATAGCAGCTGCAGTGCTTATGCTGATAATATTTCTCATACCGCACAGCGTGCTCGGTTCCGAGCTGGATTACAGCAAGATAGATAAAAATTAAAAGTTAAAAACAGGATTACAAAAAACCCGCCGGCCGGCGGGTTTTTTTATTTGAAAGGGTTCTAAATTCTTGTAAACAGCTTTAGCTCAACACCGCTGAATTCCGGTTCATACCGGCACACACCGCCGATACATATAACCCCGGCCTGTCTGGATCCGAGCAGAACAGCTATATCAGTATGCTCACCAATCCTGTATCCGAACTGAATCATGCTCCAGAATTTCCGGATCACATGATCTTCCACCGACTCGGTTGTTTTCATTTCAATAATTGCAGCGACTGAGAAGAGAGGGGAACGCAGATATTCCAGAGTCAGAACATCGTCATAATATTTTTCATTGGTTGCCGAAACCGATGTCTGCTGATGTTCCAGAATAACACGAATAGTATTGATGCCGCCGAAATAAAATTTATTCTCGATAACGGGGGTAATGCTTTTTGTATTGGACTGCGCTTCAGAGCTATAGCCTAAGGCAGCAACGGAAATAAAATTTTCATTCCAGGCATGGTTGGCTAGAAAGAAAGCTTCTTCCTGCAGCAGTCTCTCCGGCGAGTTTGTTTTAAGAACTCTCTGAAAATAAGAACCGGGTGCCTGCGATTTTGTCTGTCCGTATGAGGCGTTTAAGTAAGTCTCATCCGAAAGGTTATAGTTCATGTCAAACATAAAGCCCTTTTCGTTCGCCTGATTTAAGGGAAAAGGGTGCCTGTTCAAAAGTAAATAAGTATATTCTTTCCTGGCAGCGGGAGGCTGGTTGTAATTTGTTGTCCTGTCGGAATTGCCAAAACCAAAATTATCATAATATTTATATTCACCGGTTAAGGCCAGATTGTCATAATAAAAATTAAGATTCCCGTAGAATCCTCTTCCGGCAATCTGATCACCACCCAGAACTTCATTGCGTATAGTTTCATTCAGTTTAACGCCATATTCAGTATAGATATCAAAATTCCAGAATGACGGTTCCAATCTCACCGAAGCAAGAGAAGTTCGTTTGCTGTTTTGGTCTTCCGGGATATTAATTGCATAGGATGCACCCAGGTTAAGAAAGTTAAATCCGCGGTATTTAAGATCGAAGGCATGCAGGATATCTTTTCTTTCCGCCGAGCTGTTCTCGGAAGATCCGGAAAGAGCAGTTAGCACAAAGTTGTTATAGGTTCCTTTGAGCTTCAGACCTAGTAGGTTGTTATCCACCCGAATGGTGCGGTCTTCATAGCTCCTGAGAATCATCCCCCGTCCGAAAAGCGCATAATAATTTCCGACAGTTATTTCAAGCGACTCATCAATGTTGCCGATATCAAGTCTGAGATACTTAAAATCTATCCCCGCAAATTTTTCCTTACCCCTGGAAATTGAGGGATCGGGATCATTGGGCTGAAAAATATCCAGTCTTATCCCTGCTGAAAAATAATCTTTTCTGAAATCGGCATTAAACCAGTTTTCAAGTATCTCAATTTTCTTCCCGGTATTGTAAGAATACTCCAGCTGATTGGATATGCCGATCTCCTGTGCAGGCATATAAATGCTGCATAAAAGCAGCAGCAGTGTAATTTTTTTTATCATGGAAAATGGTTTTTGCTTTATTATCGAAGTAAATCTTCTATTTTTTTACGCAGCTTCAGTTCATCACCTTTTTTATAACCGGAGCTCTGGTAAATTATCCTGCCATCTTTATCCAGCAGGAATGCTGCAGGAACGGACTGGCCCACATAATATTTTTGGGCAGTTTCACCATTTGTATCCAGAAGTACAGTAAAGGGATATTTTTTAGCTTTGGCAAAAGACTTAACTCTTGCAACGGTTTTCTCGTTATCGATAGAAACTGCAAGAATATCAAAACCCTTATCATGAAATTCATTATGTATTTTTACAAGTTCCTGCATTTCTTCCACACAGGGTTTGCACCAGGTAGCCCAAAAACTTATAAGCAGAGGACCCCTTCCGGTTTGGCTGCTCAGCTGAACAGTATTTTTATCTATATCCTGCAGTTTAAAATCCGGTGCTGTTTTATCAGACTGGCAGATGCCTGCTGCGGCAAATGCCAGCCAAAAAATGATTGCTGCTTTTTTTCTCAACTACTTCTCCAATAATAATTTAATCAGTGAACTCCGGCCGCCGGAATTAAGTTTCACAATATACAGGCCGCTGGCAAGTCCCGTTCCATTAAACGATCTCTTGTAAATTCCGGCCGGAAAATCGCCTTCGGCCAGCACGGCAATTTTTTCCCCGGTTATGCTGTAGACATCAAGGGATATATTGCTCCTGGTGTCAAGTTCGAAAAAAATGTCAGTTGACGGATTGAACGGGTTAGGATAATTCTGGTAAAGCCTGAATGATGCTGCAAGCGGATGCTCATTTACGGAAACGGCCGCTGTAGTTGCAGTAAGAAACACACTCATGGAATCCGAAGGATTATCCAAATTGGCAGCAAAAATATGTGTGATGCCGGTTCCGTTTGTTGTGCTTGTATAAAAATGATGCGAGAAATCAACCGTATCGCCGGGAGGAATTGGTGCACTTCCGAAATCCACTGTTGTTGCCACACTATCTATAAAAGGCGGAAAACAGCTGATATCAAAACAGAAAGATGATTCCCATCCTTCCGGCAGCTGCTGATAGGTTCTTTTCAAATAAACTATTATAGTATCCTGGGATGTATTGATTAATAAGAAATCAAATACTATCTCACTTCCGAGAGTATCGGATAGAGTTGTATGCTCAGTCGTAAATGAAAACGACTGAGCAGAGGCTTCATAAGTATACAAAGCTAAAATTATGAGAAGTAATTTTTTCATTTAAGGACCATAAGCTTTCTTGTTTCAATGAAATTCCCGGCGGTGATTTTGTAGATATATGTTCCGGATGCAAGATTTGCAGCATTGAATTCAATCTCATAAGTCCCTGCCTTCTTCACTTCACTTACAAGTGAAGCAACTTCGCGTCCCATAAGGTCATAAACAGATAAAGTCACAAATGATTCAACCGGCAGAGAATAATATATCAGGGTTGATGGATTGAACGGATTCGGATAATTCTGGGCAAGAGCAAACTCAAGAGGTACATCCAGCTTAACTGTAATAACTTCACTGTAGCTGAAGTTTCCATTGTAATCCTGCTGTTTCAGCCTGTAGAAGAAAATGCCTGATGCTTCCGGATTATCAAGGAACGAATAGATCTGTCTTTCAGCAGTAGTACCTTTACCACTGACAAAGCCGACCGAAGAAAAATTTATTCCGTCGGTTGATCTTTCCACTGCAAATCCCAGGTTGTTTTTTTCGGTTGCTGTTTCCCAGCTAAGAATTATACCTTTTCCTTCAAGTGATGCAGTAAATGCACTGAACTCAACAGGAACAATGTCACCCGGTACGGTCCAATGTTTAGCTTGCTGAATATTCCCGGTATTCATGGTGCTTCCCTGCTTATATATCATAACGATAATATGGCTGTTTGCCGGATAAATTCCGGCGGGAATACTTAATGAATAATCTTTTTGCAGTTCCACTCCCTGGAGCCAGCTTCCTCCTACATTTATCATCTCTCCGGATGCACCGTTAAGCATTGATCTGACAACATGTGAATGGCTGTATTCTGTACCTCCAGCGCACGAAGAATTTCCGGTCTGCGGATATTTCAGCTCGTCTTCCGTGAGTATTACATTTACATAGAAATTCCCGGTGAGATTTTCCAAGGCCGAAGCTTTAACAGTAAGATCAAGAACGCGGGTGGAAGCATTATATGTTTTAAGTACGTTTATATCAACAGTTGCATTCACCGAGTTTCTTGAACTTACCGTGCTTAACCATAGACCTCGGCTGATCGGGGCAGAAGTTCTGTCAACTATACCTGTAGGATAGGAGCTGAAGCCGAGAGCAGATATAATTGAATTTCCGCTGAAGAAACTGAACGGCTCCGAGCTGCTATTTGCCGGGCCATGGTATCCGATTACAATGGTATTAGGAAATGCGGGGAGAATTTCATCTCTTATAATTGCGTGGCCGCAGGGACACCATTGACACCATACTCCAGTACAGTATTCCAGCACAACATTTCTCTGAAGCTGAGCGTTGGATGATGAAAGCGGAATGGTGATCAGGAAAAGAACGAAAAATATTAAAGTAGAAATTTGTTTCATGACGTCTCCGAAAAAAATATTATTAATTTATTCCCGTTTGATAGACTTCCCTAGTTGCCTTATTCTGAATGAATGCGGCTACGTTAATTTTTGATTTATTCCAAACAGCATTACAGGTTGTTCCCCTCTGGTATTCCGTCTCAGCTTTTGATAAACCCTCGCCATCGTGCGCAGGCAGCATATCTCTGACAACATGATAAAACTTGGTTTCGCCATTGCTGCCGGGTGGACTTGAAAATTCAATTTCCGATTCAACAACAACTACATGCAGAACAAGATTGCTGAAATCAAGTCCCGCAGTATCAATAAATGTTACCTTTACATTTGCCTGCAGATTATCTCCACTGATATTTTTAGTTACCCTGATACCGAACCTGGGTGTCTTGGAGAGCTGTTCATCAATTGCCTCCTTGATTTTATTTGAATCAGTAGGGACAGGTTTTTTAATTCCATCTACCCATATGGTCGGTGCTGTCATAACATTATAAAAGCTGATTCTTGAATCGCATTCCTGCTTGGCAGCGAGATAAAAAGGATCGGTTGAGCAGGGCCAGTAAGTCGAATATTTTAAGACAACAATTTTATTCCTGTAAGCACCGCTTTCAAGAGAATGAATGATTTTATTGCTTATTACACAGGGGTCGCAGCTGACATTGGCAAAATCTGAAACCAGCACTATTTTTGATTCAGTACATTCCCGGAGACATAGATAAACCGTAATAATATTCTCACCCTGAACATTGAGGACAGTATCACTTACAGAATATCCTTCCTTATACAATGAAATTTTATGCATACCTTCTGAAAGGGCTAATGTATCGGGGGTTATTTTTCCGCTGGGGGCATTATCAACAAATATCTCAGCACCGGTTATATCAGAATTGACAAATACATTTACAGTGGTAAATTCAGTCTCATAAGCATCTGGCGGGTTAGTCTGGCAGCCAGCTATTACAATTAATAGAATTGGAATTAGATAACGCATATTTGGAAAATTTAATTAGTTACACTAAAAGGAAAATACTTACATATAATTCAGTTTACACAGCCAGTTTTCCGAAAATTCTGTTAATAAATCTGTGCACATTATGAAAGCCAGCCGGTTTAGCATACATAAGTATGCATTCGCCGGTTATTAAATCCAGCCCGTTATTCGCGCACTTGTTAATTGCTGATGCTGATTCACTTCCTGGCTGCATCCAGATAATTTTGATATCTGGCCGTAAATCGTCCAGCAGTGTTTCAGTCTGTTCAGGCTTTACTACAGTAAAAAGTGCGTCAATGCTTCCGGGAATTTCTCCCAATGAAGGATAACACTTCTCACCATCAATTTCGGAAAGATTCGGATTAACCGGAACCAGGTTATATCCCTTCTTTTTAAGTTCCCTGAATACGGAATACCCGAATTTTTTAGTGTTCCTGCTTACGCCTGCAACAGCAATTCTTCCGGACGATAAAAATTTCTCAATTAACTCTTTTTTTGCCATAACTCTCTGATTATAATCAAATAAGATATGAAATTAGATTGAAAAATTCACTAAGTTTTTAAATTTTATTAACCGAATAAAAACTGGCTTATTTGTGCGAAAATTGCGGATTGGAACAAAAACAGCAGAGATTGATACCGGGAGAAAAAAGAAACATCTAAACAGGATCATCGATTATAGTTAGACTGTTTAAATTAAGATAATGGATCTATTTTCCTTATCTGTGCCTTTAATTCCTCAATTTCCTGGGTAAGTTTTTTTAACTCTTCCGAGTATTGGGGAAGATTGCGGATATGGGCTTCCAGTTTCAGTGCAGTTTTCACTTCCTTGGCCGGCGAGCCGAAATAATAACCGGGTTTGGTAATTCCTTTCGATATTCCCGATTGAGCCATCAGTACAACATTATCTGTAATTTCAATATGACCGATAATGCCCACCTGCCCGGCGATAATGCATTTCTGACCTATATGTGTACTTCCGGAAATTCCCGACTGGGCTGAAACTACTGTGTCTTCGCCAATTACAACATTGTGAGCAACCTGGACAAGGTTATCCAGTTTAACACCTCTTTTTATTACAGTTGCACCCAGCGAAGCACGATCGATTGAAACATTCGATCCGAGTTCGACATCATCTTCAATAATAACTATACCAATCTGGGGTATTTTAATATAAACACCATTATCATCCGTATAGTATCCGAATCCATCTGAACCCACCACTGTACCAGGATGAATTATTACGTTATTTCCGATAATACATTTTTCCCTTATACTCACATTCTGAAAGAATAGACAGTCGTTGCCCACCTTTACATCATCCAGGAGCACCGAATTATGGAATATCTTCGTATTATCGCCTATGCTGCATCCCGCAGAAACGACAACATTTTTGCCAAGAGAAACATTTTTACCCAGTTTGGCATCCGGGTGCACTGATGCAGAAGGATCAATTCCCTCTATCTTGAATTCGGGAGCAAAATAGTGAAGCAGAATTTTGTAGAAAGCCTTATTGGGGTCATCAACCTCGATATAATTAATATCGCTCCTGGTTTTATTGAATCCTGTTTTTACAAGAATAGCGGAAGCCTGAGTTGACGGGAAATATTTTTCGTATGCAGGAAGATAAAGAAATGTGAGGTCGCCTTTACGGGCTTCGTCTATTTTGGCTAATCCCGAAAAAACTTCACCGGGATTACCCGTTAAAATGCCGCCGGTAAATCCGGCGGCTTCTTTCAAAGTAATATTCATTTTACTGAAGTTTCAATTTTTCAAGAACCCTGGCAGTCATATCGTATTTTTCCTTTGCATAAAGAAGCATTATATCACCGCTCCGGTCAAATACAAAATCGAGTTCGTCTTCCTCGGCAACCTCTTTGATGGCTGTGAATACCTTGTTCTGAATAGGTTTCATTATTTCATCCTGTTTCTGGAAGAGTTCACCGTTCGTACCAAACTTCTTTTCCCGGAAATCAGCAATCTGCTGCTCAAGTTTAACAAGCTCGGACTCCAGTTCCGCACGCGAAGCATCGGTAAGAATAAGTTTTCTTCTCTCGTAATCGTCGTACTTCGTTTTCCAGTCTTTCTCAAGCTTGTTTATTTCAGTCTGCCATTCCTGGATCAATACATCAAGTCTTTTGCGGGCATCCTGGGCATCGGGCATATTATCCATTATTGCATCCGAATCAATGTACCCTATTTTTAACTGGGCAGATGTCATCCCTGCAAATAAAAATAATAATGCTGCAATAATTATTCTTTTCATTTTACAACCGTTATAAGATGGAAATAAAAATTTGTGTTATCTGTACACTTAAATCTGCGTAAAAAGTTAACACAGTATATTTAAACTTATATCCCTCTCTTCAGCCTGTCAAGAACTTTAAAAGTAATATCGAATGCAGAATCTGCGTAAAGCAGCATAATGTCACCGCTTTTATCAAAAACAAACTGCATATTTTCTTCTTTGGCTACAACCTCGATAGCCCTGTAAATCTTGGTTTTTACGGGATTAAATATTTCTTCCTGCCTCAGATAAATTTCTCCGGTACCCTGAGAAAACTTTTGTCTCCTGAAATCAAGTATTGCCTGCTCTTTAGCAACCAGATCCTTTTGTGCATTAAGCTTTTTATCTTCGGGCATATTAGTAGCCTGTTTCTGATAGTCGGCAAGACCCTGCTGATAGGCAACTGTCATACTGTCGAGCTGTGCTGTCCATCTGCTCGTAAGAGCATCCAGGTCACCCTGAGCTTTTACAGCCTCTGAGAACTGATTCAGGATTGTCTGTGAATCGACATAACCCAGCTTTAAAGGACTCTGGGCGAAAGTAAATGAACTGCACACAATAAATGCAGCTGCCATTATAAGATATTTTTTCACTATGATTACCTCTGATATTAAATAGTTTAGAAAATAGTTTAAAATCCTCTGCCGAACTGGAAGTGAAACAACCAGGACGGATCTTTATTATCTGTTAATTTTCTGTCAAATCCGTATCCCAGATCGAAACCAATAAGTCCGATCGGATTAATGAGAATTCTTGCTCCGAAACCTACAGATCTTCTTAAGTCGAAGAAGTCTGCCGTATTTATACTGCGGAATGTATTTCCTGCTTCAGCAAAAGCGAGCAGGTATAACGGAATAGGATCCAGTGTAACGGCAAACCTTAATTCCATAGTATAACGTGTCATTACTCGTCCGCCGATAACATCACCATTACGGTTCCTGGGACCAACTGTTCTGTCATCATAACCTCTTAAAGGCACCGTTGCAATTACAAGTCCGTTGCCGCCCATATAATATTCCTCGAAGGGCTGTATGGGGGTTCCGAGTTTAAGTTCCTGCAGGTAACCCAGATCAGCAATGGAATAAAGAACAATTCTGTTAGAACCGAATAACCTTTTATACCACTCAGCCTTAAATCCAAGTTTGTAATAATCAACGTCACCGGGAAGAACAGGTCCGCCTGAAAGTTCGCCGTCAATACTAAAGCTGGATCCCTGCGAGGGGAATATCGGATTATCAATATCTCTTCTGGTTATAGTGGCACCGACAGTAAACTGGTTTGTTTTTCCTTCTGCATAAAAATTCTGGCCTTCAATAACATTATTGTACTGGTACCTGAACAGTCCCTGGATATAAAAGAAATCATCAGGCCATTTTAACCTTCTGCCGACCCTTATTGTTCCTCCGCTCTGTCTTAAATCATATATGTAGGCCTGCCTGGTGTCGAATACCTCAAAACCGATAAGGGTAGGGGTATCCATAAACCATGGTTCGGTAAATCCGAGCGAAAATGTTCTGTAAAGGTTGCCGACACCAAACTGCCAGTTAAAACTTAATACCTGTCCGCCTCCCAGTGAAAAAGGTTCGGCAATTGAAAAATTATTCAGTGTAACTCCGACTGCCCCGCTGAAACCGAAACTGCCGCTGTAGCCGACAGATGCATTAAGGTAATCGCTTGATTTTTCTTCCACCCTGAAGCTAACGTTTACCGTACTGTCGTTGGCAAGATTATATTCAACGCCCTGCGGGCCGTATAATTTTTCAACATTGAAGTACTGAAGATTAGCCAGCTGCTGAATGCTTCTTATAAGAAGCGCGCGGTTAAAATAGTCTCCGGGGATTGTATATAATTCCCTTCTTACTACTTTGTCCTTGGTTTTATCATTTCCCAAGATATTTACGTTGCCGATCTTGAACTGGTTTTTTTCTTCAATCCTGATCATCACGTCGATAGAGTCCTCACCAACTTTAATTTCCGTTGGGCGAAGGTTAAAAGTAAGGTAGCCGTTATCCAGATATAATGATGAAACGTCATTTTGTTTTTCGTTGCCGCGAAGGTTCTGCTGGAATTTTTCATAATCATAAATATCACCCGGTGAAAAATCCATGCGCTGGTTCAAAACCTCGTTCGGATATACAGTATTGCCTTCCCACTCGATATTTCTGAGTTTGTACTGGGGGCCTTCATAAACCTCCATAACAATCTTCATATCCTTATTGTCATTATAATAAATAATGGAATCAGAAAGCAGCCCGGCATCCCGGTACCCGTTCTTCCTGTAGAAGTTAACTATCAGTTCTTTATCCTTTTCAAAATTTTTCCGGTCAAATGAAGCAGAGCTCCAGAACTTCCACCACTTTGCCTCCTCAATTTCATCCATCTCGCCTTTAAGGTCATCATTACTAAAAGCATCGTTCCCCGAGAACTGGATTTCTCTTACTGTAACTTCCTCATTTTCTTCGATATCCAGGAATAAAAGTGCACGGTCCTTTATTTTATCAATAAGGTTTGAATAAGTGATTTCATCAATCGGGTATTCCAGAGGATATTCGTCTGAAAGATCTTTTTCGTTACGCCAAATCACTGTTATATCATCTTCGGTTGTATCTGCAGTAAAATAACGGTAGGTTTTTGTCGATATTTCGGCATTAAGATACCCCTCTTCCTCATATGCATCAAGTATCCGCTGTTTCATTCTGGAAATATCGGCAGGCTTTAATATCTGCCCCCTTATAAATGTGATTTTTTCATTTATATCATCCTCGCTCAGTTCATCATTGCCTTTAAACTCGACCTTTTCTATCCTTGGAAATTCCTCAACTTTTATCAAGAGAAAAATTCCGTCGCCTACTTCTTTCTCCTTTATGATTTCTATATTTGAAAAAATATTCAGCGCATACAGCTGCTTGATTGCGGTTAAAGTTTTATCCCCGGGTATCTGTATTTCTTCCCCCACTTTTAATCCGCTGTTTGCGATTATAATATTTGCTTCCGCAGTTTTATTACCCTGTACAGAAATTGCAAGTATTTTATAATTTTCTACATTAACCTGGGAAAAGGCAGGTGCCGATAAGAAAAAAATCAATAAAATAAAAAATGCCTTATGCAGTGTCTTTGGAGGATTTTGAAACATCCTTTAAACCTTTAATCTTCTTTTTTATTTGTTCACTCACAAGCCCGAATCTTCTTTCTCTCTTCTGAAAAACCTTTATTGCTTCGTAAAGATGTTTCCGTCTGAAATCAGGCCAGTATACATCAGATATAAAAAATTCCGTATATGCAATCTGCCATAATAAAAAATTACTTACCCTGAATTCCCCGCTTGTCCTGATAAGTAAATCGGGATCGGGGATATTTTTAGTTGTCAGATATTCGGATACACATTGCTCATTTATTTCATCAGGCTCCATCTCACCGTTTTTTATCTTTGATGAAATATTCCTGAATGCTTCGAGAAGCTCCCACCTGCCGGAATAACTAAGGGCAAGGTTTAATGTCATTCTTTTATTATTCCTGGTCTTTTCTTTTGCTTCTTTAAGCTGCTTTTGAACCTCAACCGGAAGAGCGGAAATATCACCGATTGTGGTTAGACGAATATCATTCTGATGAAGTTCATCGGTTTCGTCCTTTAAGCTTCTCAGCAAAAGACGCATCAGCGTGGAGACTTCCTCCCGCGGTCTGTTCCAGTTCTCTGTGGAAAAAGTGTATAAAGTAAGATATTTTACACCTAGCTGGGCGCATGCTTCAACCGTATCCCGTACAGAGTCGACACCCATTTTGTGGCCGGCAACCCTCGGAAGACCCCTTCTTTTTGCCCATCTCCCGTTGCCGTCCATAATAACTGCAATATGTAACGGTATTTCACCGGAACTTTTTAGCTCCTGCTGAATACTTTCATCTGCGGCAGACCGCCTTTTTGCCAATCTTTATCCTAATTAATGATATAAGCCTGTAAAAATAAATTCAGGGCTGATGAATGTCAAGAAATGAGCCGGCTGATTTTATATGCAGAAAATTAAGAATAACGGGATTCTATTAAAAGGGTAAAAAGAAGGTTTGTTAAAAAAGGGAGGATGGGGGGCGGAACTAATTACCGCCCCTGAAATTTTCAGCACCAGAATCTTTCAGCTTCGAACTTTATGAAAACAAAGTTCTGTTTCTTCTTTTTCCTGCAGTCAGCTCTTTTCTTTCCGAAATAGGGATAATTTTTATATTGGCTGCAATATTTTTATCAAGAATTTTGATCAGCTCTTTTGCCTGTATCAGGTTATCAAGGGGAACACCGATAAAAAGAAGTACTTTGTCGCTTGTAAATCTCGTTTGTCTGGATGCTAGGTATGTTATCTTTGACGAGATATCAGGATTATTCAGATCTTCGCTGGTCAGAGTAATTCCGATAGCATAGCTTCTGCCATGCTTTGCAACCACATCAACTTCAAAATCGCCTATTTTGGAAGGTTCCGGAAGATATGTACCGTACCGGCGCCTTAAGGTCAAATAACCTTTACGCCAGAATTCTTCAACAAGTAAATCCACGCTTTCTCTTTTTCCAAGCATCATTATGAGCTCCTTTAATTTGGCATATTTCTTATCGGGATAACCGGCGAGAACTTTTTATCCCCCAGGATCTTAATGTTGGTTATGGCGCTGAATTCAAAACGCTTAACATGGTTCGATGAAGGAATTCGGCCATATAAATATTTCTTGCCGGTTTTTTCACACGATATAAAATATGGTTCAATTACTGTTTCGTTCAGAAAATAAAGAAACTTTATCATGTTTCTGTAATAAATTGCCTTAGAAAATATTTCTGTTTTCATTTTATTTTCCTCTAATTCATCCACCTGAGAACACCTATTACTTTTCCGACAACGGAAAAATCTTCTTTCCCGGTAATATCTATCGGTAAATAGCTTTCATTCTCAGGAATTAACATTGCCCTTTTATTTCTGTATTCAAATCTTTTAACCGTTACCTCGTCATCTATGCGGGCTACAATTATTTCATCGTTCTGTGCATTTTTCTGGGGAGCGACAATTACAAGATCACCTTCAAAAATCCCTGCGTTTATCATACTGTCCCCTTTTACCTTTAGGGCATAACAGTTTGAAGATTTACCGGTAAGCGACTGGTCCAGTATAATGCTGCCTTCAATATTTTCCATGGCCAGGATAGGAGTACCAGCAGCCACACGACCGATTACAGGGATTTTCCTGACACCGGATAAAAATTCATCTTCATCGGCCGACCTTGTAAATTTAATACCGCGGCTGGCATTGCTTTCAATGCTGAGATACCCTTTCTTAACAAGCGCATCGAGATGCCTTTTTACTCCAAAAGTGGAAGAAATACCGAAACGCTGCCCAATCTCTCTTAAAGTAGGAGGAAAACCGCTCTTGTTTCTGAATTCCCTTATAAAGTTAAAAATCTGTTCTTGTTTTTCTGTTAATTCCAGTGACATATAGTGCTCATTTGTTTACTAGTACTAATATAGTGAACAGATGGACACTTGTCAAGTACATTAATTACATTCTGTCCAGGTTGGGCTTCTGATTCCGTTCTGACCTGATTCTAACCCCGGTCTAACCCGATTCTGATCCGATTTTTATTAGAATATACTCATATTAGACCGGGTTCAGATTCTGATTAAAAACAGTTCCGGAAACATATACGGGGGATAAAATTTATAGATAGATTTTGGGTAGTGGTTAGAATTTAAGAGCCGGATCCGGGTTTTCTAATGAAATTTATAACCGGGATCCAGAAGACGGAAAAGTTTTCTCGCGATATAATTATTGGGCATAATGCAGCGGAAATTTTCTTCACCGGGGCCTTTGGCAAAGATACCTACCATGCCGGCGGTATGTCCGGTAGTATTGAATTCTATATCCAGATCTGTACCGTCAAGGTTGCCACCATTAAGTGAGCCTCCGCCGGTTTCATGATCGCTGGTTACAATTACGAGCGTATTTTTATTTTTTCCGGCAAAATCCAGCGCGGTATTTACAGCCTCTGTAAAATCGTCAATTTCTTTTAACATCTGGCTGGTCTTGTTATCGTGGGCTGCCCAGTCTATCTGGGATCCCTCGACCATCAGCACAAAGCCCTTTTTGCTGAGAGTAAAGTAATTAAGTGCAGCGGAAACCATGTCGGCCAGTCCATAATCTCTTTCACCGGCAGGTTTAAGTCCCTTATTTTCAAGAAGAATAAAGAGAGGTTTATCCGGTTTAATATTTCTGAGATTTTTAAGATCCTCAAAATAATTATAGCCTCTGTTTTTCATGGAGTCTATATAGTCAATAGTTTCAATCTGCCTGCCCCCTTTTCCAGCCGAAGAGAAAAAAGATCTCCCGCCGCCGATAACCACATCGGCATCGCCGTAATAAGTCTGTCGAGCTATTTCAGTTTCGTACTGGCGATCCGCAACGTGGGCAAGAAAAGATGCAGGGGTGGCATCAGTAACCGAGCCGGTTGCAATAACACCACTGTTTTTACCCGATCTTTCAGCAAGTTCGAGAAGGTTAAGCAACGGTTTTTGAAGGGTATCAACCCCGATTGCATGATTATAAGATCGGTAGCCGGTGGATAGTGCGGTAGCCCCGGCCCCTGAATCAGTGATAAGATTTTTTGCGGATGAAGTAAGGGATAATCCGATCGATGTAAATTTCACGAACGGATTATCCTTATCCGAAACAATATTAGCAGTAACATAATCAAGCCCCATTCCGTCGCCGATAAGAATAATGATGTTTTCGGGCAGTTTTTGGGACAGAATTATTCCTGTAAAAAGAATAAAGTAAAGAAAAACTTTTTTAACCATTAACCGGCTTTAATTCCTTTTTCTCAACGTGAAGCAGCCAGTTATAATTATCTTCTGTTTTAGCGTAATGAATTGAAGTAAGTTTCTGGAACAGCTTTACGGCAAGATCACCCGGCTTGTCGCAGTCAAATTTCATCTCGAAATCCTTAAACTTCAGCATTCCAATTGTTGAAATAATTGCTGCGGTACCGGTACCGAACATACCGAGCACGTTTCCCTGTTTATATTCTGAGATAATTTCATCCATGCTGATCAGTCTTTCGGTAATATTCATCTCCCAGTCTTTCAGAATCTGAATAACCGACAAACGGGTAATTCCAGGAAGAATACTCCCGGTAAGCTTTGGAGTTGCAATCTCATTTTTGAAGCGGACAAAAACATTCATAGTTCCGACCTCTTCAATATATTTCTGTTCAACGCCGTCCATCCACAGCACCTGAGTAAAACCCTCTTTATGGGCTTCTTCGGTGGCCAGCAGGCTGGCAGCATAATTTGCCGGCGTTTTACAGTCTCCCAGTCCTTTTCTTACCGCTCTTACATATTTATCCTGCGCCAGAATTTTTACNNATATACAGGGCCTCCCCTTCATCGGTGGGAATCCAGTCCCTGTCAATTGAAACTAGTTCCGATAAAGCATTAAGAACAAAAGGAACATCGAATTCGGGAATGCACATTCTCCGGGCTGAACGGTTCAATCTTTCAAGATGCTGCTCAGGCCTGAAAATAACTACATCACCGCTGATGGTTTTAAATGCTTTTAATCCTTCAAAAACAGCTTGTCCATAGTGTATAAACATGGAAGCCGGATGCATATCCATCTTATGAAGAGGTTTTATAACGGCTTTGTGCCATCCTAGCTTCGGATCATAATCCATTTCCAGCAGATGATCGGTATATAAAAGACCAAAACCAAGAACTTCCGGAAGAACTATTTCCTCGCTTCTCTCTTTGATATGATACTCTAATTTTAGCATTGGAATCTCTACTAATGGTTTTATTTGATCTGCAATATACTACTTTTGATTTCAATTAATCTATACAATTAGTAATGAAAATTACTGTCACGGGCTTTCATATTAATAAAGATTATATTGTTGTTTATTAATCGGGAATTTATAATATTAAGCATTAATGTTACTTGCCCAAATCACACAAATTGCGGATAATAATTAAATGGATATACCTTTTAAGAGATTAGGTCTGGCCATAACCTTTTCCCCCACCGGGAAGGCATTGTTGAAAGAAGCAATAAGGTTAAAAACACTATTTAATGCTTCCCTTTATTTGATTCACGTCGGGAAACGGACTGCTGAAACGGAGGACCATCTTTCCGCGGTTATTAATGAAGCCGGCTTATCTGCATCAGGAGTAAATATTTTATGGACACGCGGGGAACCGGGACATGCTATCCTGGCATCCTCAAAGGCTGCAAAAATCGATCTTCTTATTGCCGGTGCCCTGGAAAAAGAAAACATTTTGAAATATTACATCGGTTCGGTGGCAAGAAAGATCATGCGCGATGCGGAATGCTCCGCTCTTATTCTTAAATCTCCTTCCGATAACCCTGCCGGATTTAAAAAGTTTTATATATCCACTGATTTTTCGGAGGAAAGCGAATATGCGATCAGGAAAACATATCAGTTCGCTTTACTGGAAGCGGCGCAGGAATTTGTAATTGTAAGAGATTACAGAATTCCCGGACTGGCAAGTACTGTACTTGATTCAGGTGATATTGAGGATCTTGAGCACGCACGAGAATTATGGCAGTCCGAGGAAGAAGAAAAAATGAGAATATTCATCCGCGAACTGAATCTTAAAGGAATTAAGGTCACCTCATTCTGCCTGTACGGACGCGAGGGATGGAGAGCAGGCAATTTTGCAAAAGAGAATAACGCAGACATTTTTGCACTCAATGTTGCTGCAAAAAAGATGAAATTTATCGACAGGCTGTTCCCCCACGAAGCTGAATACGCATTTGAAAAGCTTCCTTCAAACCTATTGATTATAAGAGATTAATAATTAACTAAAGAAGAAAGAGAATTTCTGAAAAATATCGGGTTAAATAGTTTGTAATATATGTCCGGCGAAAGTATTAACATCACCAGATTTTTAATAACCATAAGTCTTCTTCTCTTTACTGCGAAGGCTTTGGGAGAATTATTTACGCGCATAAGGCAGCCGGCGATTATGGGTGAAATTATCGCGGGATTAATCCTGGGCCCAACCGTGATAGGAACTTTTTTCCCTTCATTTCACCAGTGGTTATTTCCCGACGGCGGTATAGTTACTTCAATCGAGGGTCTTATTACGCTTGCGGTGGTACTGCTACTCCTGGTATCAGGTCTGGAGGTTGACCTGACCATTGCCTTGCGTCAGGGAAAAACAGCAATTTTAATAAGCTCGCTTGGGGTAATAATTCCTTTTTCTCTGGGTGTTGTTGCCGTATATGCTTTCCCGGGCTTATTTGAGCACAACAGTTCGCACCCGCGGATGCTCTTCGCTTT
Source organism: Ignavibacteriales bacterium UBA6490 (assembly GCA_002435365.1). GTDB lineage: Bacteria > Bacteroidota > Ignavibacteria > Ignavibacteriales > Ignavibacteriaceae > UBA6490. The sequence goes on along the minus strand of DJMM01000035.1, from coordinate 71,469 downwards.
ATTTATCGGTATTGCAATTTCGATATCCGCTTTGCCGGTAATAGCAAAAATCCTGATGGATATCGGGATATTCAGAACTGAAATAGGCTCCGTAATAATATCGGCAGCGATGTTTAATGATGTAATCGGGTGGCTTATTTTTTCAATAATTCTCGGTAATCTGGGAACAGCTCATAACCCTTTTAATTTTGCCACAACGCTTATATTAACCCTGTCATTCGCATTTATCGCTGTTGTCTTTCTCAGGAAATTAATTAACAGGATAATTCCCTACATTCAGAATAAGATTTCATATCCAGGCGGAATGCTTGGTTTTATATTTATTCTCGGTCTGCTGGGAGCAGCGTTTACTCAGTATATCGGGATTCATGCTATTTTCGGTTCATTTATAATTGGTATAGCAATCGGCAATTCTGTTCATCTGAAAGAGGAGATACGGGAAAATATAAACCAGTTCGTAACAAACCTGTTTGCACCGTTGTTCTTTGTGTCCATCGGTTTGAGAGTTAACTTCTGGACACATTTTGATCTTCCGCTGGTTATCATAATCATGGTACTGGCATTCACCGGAAAGGTGGCCGGCTGCGGACTGGGTGCATATTTAGGAGGCATGAACAAAAATGATTCACTGGCAGTCGGCTTCGGAATGATTTCGACAGGAGCCATGGGAATAATCCTCGGTCTTATTGCACTGGAATCGGGCTTGATAACCGAGAAACTGTATGTGGCACTTGTAATAATGGCTGTTACAACTTCGGTTAGCAGTGCACCATTGATGAATTATTTCATCAACAGGAAGAAAATAACCTTTACAGGCATTCTCAGACCGGAGCTTGTTTTCTTCACTGATTTTTCAACTAAGGAGGAAGCTATAAGGCATCTGGTTGACTCCACTGCGGCAGTCCATAAACTTGATAAGAAGGATGTTTTAAATGACGTTCTCAAAAGGGAAAATGAGAGTTCCACAGGTATTGCAAATTATCTTGCACTTCCGCACGGAAGAATAAAATTCAACAAACCTGTTGCTGCCGCAGCAATAAACAGCAGGGGAATTGAATTTGGCGCACTCGACGGCGAAAAATCGAGGATTATAATTCTGCTGCTCACACCGAAAAACAAAAACGAAATGCAGCTGAAACTGCTTTCCGAAATAGGGCAGAAATTCAGGAGTCAGGATATATCAAACGAATATCTTTCCGCGGAGACACCCCGGGAGTTCATAAAGCTGCTTAACAGGGAGTAATTAACAGCAGTTTTATTTATAACTGCAAAGCTATGATTCTTGCACGGTGAATTCTAAAAACCTAAATTAGAACAACAACATTAAATTAATAATTTGACAGGCAGATTTTTACAAAAGCTGGGCAGAAAAGTTCTGGATTTCCTTCAGGAATTCGGCCAGGTAGCCTCATTGTTATGGGGTATAATTAAAAGCTTCCCCTCTATTCCGCGAAGCCGGAAAATTATTTTTTACCAGATGGAACATATCGGTGTTAACTCTCTTCCGCTTGTACTTATTATAGCATTATTCACAGGCGCAGTAGCTGCGTGGCAGGCCGCTTACCAGTTAAAAGGAATTGCCCCGCTTTCATTTCTCGGTGCGGCAACCAGCAGGGCCATTATTACAGAACTTGCTCCGGTTTTAACCGGTATTGTAATTGCGGGAAGGGTGGGAGCTTCCATTGCAGCCGAGCTTGGAACTATGAAAGTAACCGAACAGATCGATGCACTGGAGATTATGGCAGTAAGTCCTGTCCGTTATCTGGCCATGCCAAGGTTTCTTGCGGCCGTTTTTATGATGCCGGTACTAGTAATTTTTGCCAATGTTATTGCAATTATCGGGGCATATGTAGTATCCCAGTTTTTCCTGGGAGTTTCCTTTGCAGTATTCTTTGAATCGGTAAAGAGATATTTTGAAATTATGGATATGGTGGCAGGACTCATAAAAACTATTTTCTTCGGCGGGGTTACATCCCTGCTGGGCTGCCATATAGGATTTAAAACAGAAGGCGGTGCCGAAGGAGTCGGTCTCTCAACTATCCGCTCGTTTGTGCTCTCCGCAGCAATGATACTTATCCTTGACTATGTTCTCTGGATGCTGCTCTTCTAAATGAAATATTATCTGAATATTTACCTGCGTCACACCTTTATCAGAAACGATTGATAGCGGATCCCATTATTTATATTTTTATACGAGCCTTTGTCATAACAATAAAAACAGAATAATATCCGGCAGGAATATAATGAACCCTAATCTTGATAATGAATATCCGGTATCCCGGAAGCAGATCAGTTTTTTTGAGGAAAACGGATTTGTCTTTCTTCCTTCCGTCCTTTCACCTGAGGAAACCGATTGGTTCAGAGGAATAATCGACAAAGCAGTTGATGACCGCACAAAGGGAGATAACAGAAAACTTTCTGAAAGATCACCTTATGAAAGGGAATTCCTGCAGTGCGGACATCTCTGGTGGGAATATCCTGAAATAAAAAAATTAACACTGAGCAGAAGAGCTGCCTCCATTGCCAAACAGCTCCTCAACGGCAATCACATCAGATTGTGGCATGACCAGGCACTTTATAAGCTGCCAGGCGGGGATGCCACCGAACCTCACCAGGATGTTTCATACTGGCCGATGAAAGACCGCAACGCAGGAACTATATGGATTGCCCTTGATGAAGTGTCCGCTGCAATGGGTGCAATGAATTTTATTCCCGGTACACATAAGGCAGGCATCGATGGATATAATTTTACTATCGAGGACTCAATTAGCGGAAAAAGCAAGATTCTTGAAGTCTCGGCCAAGGCAGTCAACAAGAAGCCGGTAGTTTATAATCTTAAACCGGGTGATGCAACGTTTCACCATGGTCTTACAGTTCACTATACAAAACCAAATGCCACCGGCAGAATAAGAAAAGGGATGACCATTATTTACTTCAATGACGGTGTAAGATATGATGCAAAATCTCCCGCAAAAGAGCATTTCTGCGCTGCAGGAAGTGAAGATGATCAACCCATAAGCACGGAAAGAACTCCTATAATAATATGATATTTGTGCTCATAATGATACAATTTTTGAAATCCCGAATTCTGAGTTTTTCTTCGAAAATACCCTATAAATAAGGTTTTTAGCCTGTCAATGCTTTTAGCATTATAATTGCTGAAATTTAGCGAATAATCCAAACAACTTAAGAAAGCGACATATTATTCATGGGGATAACTCCCGCTGATTTGCTGAAACGAATAAACAAAGCCCCGGTTGGAGTGCTGATTTTTTCCGGCGCTTTTGAGATAAATTATATAAGCGATTCGTTTAAAAAAATTGCCGGGTACTACAATTTTAAATATCCTACCGATAATCTTAATAAAGACCTTCTCGATATCGAAATACTCCGCGATGACCTCAGCTATCTTTCCATGGGTTATTCATTTGAGAAAACAGTTAAGGATATAGTAACTCCGGGAATAGGAAAAATATCACTTGTAATAAAAGGAATTCCTTTCTATGAGGGTGAAAATTTTGCCGGAGGAATTATCACCGCGGAAGATTTCAGGCTTTCCGCCAAGGATGAACTGACCGGTGAAACATATCAATTCAAGGAAGTACTTAAGGTCTCGGGAGATTATCTGTTTATTACCGATAAAAACGGCAGGATAAGATTTTCTTCCGGGAGAAGATATTCGTCAGATAAAATATACCAGAGCATATTTGATATAATACCCGAAAACAAACTTGCTGAATTCAGTGAATCTGTAAGCACCTCCGCAGCAAAGAGAATACCGGCGGAAATAATTACGACTACCTCGCTTGATCTTAACACATATGAATGCAGGATTGATCCCCTTCTGAATGATGAGGGTATCCCCGATTATTTCCTGTTTGCATTTAATGAGATTAGCCGGACCATAAACGAAAATCTTAAGCTCAGGGAAAATCTTAAGAGCTCTGAAAAATTCAGAGCTGCGGTTAATACCGCCGATCAGATGATCTACATTTACGATAAAAATTTTCATCTTCATTATTCCAACCGGAAATCCGAAAATCTTCCCAACATTGCCGAACATCTGGATAAAGCTTTTATTTCCGAAATGCTTAAGAAGCATCCGGTGTTCTCAACTGAAATTGAAATACACGGTAAAATATTTAAAGTTACTTTTACCACGTCTGAAGATGAATTTATTAATTGCTTCTGCACAGATATCACCCCGGAAAAGCAGGAACTGAACCAGCTGAAAGAATCCGAAGAACTCCTTCGTAATATTATCTCGGGAACCGATATCATCGTTCTCAACTTAACACCGCAGGGAAACATCCTTTTTTCCAACCGGTACTTCCGCGAAAATTTCAACACCCCCGAAATGAACTTTTATGAGGTTATCGACAAGTCGTTCCAGACCGGTTTTGCAATACCCGACCGGAAGGAAAGTGATGTCGAAATACCGCTGACAAGCCATAATAAAATTGTGAAATTCTCTTTCTGTTTTAATCCTGCAATGAATATGGCAGGTAAAGTAAGATATATTTCTGCGACCGGAATAAACATCAATGCATTGAGCGAGGAAAAGAATGAGCTCCGGGTATTTAAAGATATCTTCAGCTATGCCGGCGATGGTATTGCGGTTATTAAAAACGGAAGAATCCACTTAGCTAACCGTTCATTCATTGAATTATTCGGCTTTGAGAATGAAGGAGAACTTAAAGGCAAACGAATCAGTGACCTTTCTTCCATGGAAGAGCGGGAAAGAATCTTTGACCAGATCAGGGAAATCGAAATATCCGGCTTCAATTCCAGCCGCTTTGAATTTTCAGGAAGGAAAAAGGATGACACTGAATTTTTTGTGTCTGCTTCCCTTGCCACATTCAGCAGCACTCAGCTTGCATATACTATCCTCGTATGCAGAGATATTACAGAGCGGCGCCGCGTACAGCAAGCCATAAGAGAATCAGAAGAGAAATTCAGAAATATCACCGAGAATATCGATGATTTCCTTTATTCGTTTGAAAATTCCAGGGGACGCCTGTATCCCGCTTTTTATACCTCCTCTGTAGAAAAAATAACCGGCTATACTAATGCTGAATTTCTGAATGATTCAAGACTGGTGCTGAAACTTGTACACCCCGATGACCTTCCTTCCGTTAAAAAGAAGCTCAAAACTATTTTCCGAAGCAGGCTGCAGGTATCCGATGAGTTTGAACTGAGAATAATCAACCGGAGCGGAAATATTGTATGGGTCAGGAATAAAATTAACCTGATCAGAAATGCAGACGGCTCTATACAAAAAATATACGGACTTATAAGCGATATTACCTTGAGAAAAAAAGCTGAGGATGAATTTAAGCGCTCTTCCGAAAATCTGCTTAAGCTAAATGAAGCTAAAGACAGATTTATCTCCATCGTCTCGCACGACCTCAGAACTCCGTTCAGCTCTATTCTCGGATTTACAGACCTCCTGCTTAATGATGATGAACTTACCGAGGAAGAGAAAAAACAGTATGCGGGCTATATCCAGGAATCCTCAAAATCCATGCTCGCACTTGTAAATTCGCTGCTTGACTGGACCAGGCTGCAGACCGGCAGAATAAAATTCGAACCTGAAAAATTCGATGCGGAGAGCGTTGTAAACGAGGCCGTCCGCGTTCTGCAGGGATCAGCAATTCAGAAGAATATTGAAATTATAAGCAGTGTTAAAAGAGACAGCATTGTATTTGCCGATAAAGGGCTGCTGCTGCAGGCATTTAATAATCTCATTTCAAATGCCATTAAGTTTACCAGACCGGGGGGACAAATAATCATTTCGTCAGCTCCTTCCGAAAAACTGCGCTTCCTGCAATTCTCAGTTAAGGATAACGGGGTGGGTATCGACGAGGAGAACCTTAAAAACCTTTTCAGGATTGAAACAAAATTCACCTCCGAAGGTACGTCCGGTGAAAAAGGAAGCGGACTGGGATTGTCGCTGGTAAAGGAAATTGTGGAAAAGCACGGCGGACAGATTTCAGTACAGAGCAAACCTGGTGAAGGAAGCGAATTTAATTTTATTATTCCTGTTACTCCTTCAAATATACTGCTTGTCGACGATAACAGTACCGACCGGCTGCTCTATGCAAAACTTCTTAAAAATTTCGCACCCGACTATAATATTGAAACTGCAGCAAACGGCAATGAGGCCTATGAACAAATCCTTAAATCGCCGCCTGCATTAATTATCACTGATCATATTATGCCGGAACTTAACGGATATGAACTTGTAATTAAACTGAATAATTCGCATATCCCCGATCTGCCGCCCGTTGTTATTCTAAGCAGCGGATTGGACAGGGATACGATCAGCGCTTATATGAATGCCGGTATCCAGTTTGTCTTTCAGAAACCGGTTAACCTTGTTGAGTTCAAATCAACTATTGAAAAGCTGCTCCGTAAAGGATACCTGAGGGGATAAAATCTCTAACTGTTTTTCTTCAGCACCATTGCCGAAGAAGATGCCAGAACTGCCCTGCCCTCTAATTGCTTTATCTCTCCTATTCCCGCTGCATTTTCATCGACCAGCACGCTCCAGTTTCCTGCCGGCAGTAAAAATTCATTCTCCCTCTCCATTGAAGCATTAAATAAAACAATAAAATTATCGTCCCCCCTGCTTATTGTGCATCCCAGTGCAAACCGGTCTTCGTTTATATCAAAAAATTTTACATCGCTATAATCAGCTCTCCTGAAGCAATCATATGTATTTCTAAGCTGTATTAGTCCCCTGTAATAATTAATAAGCTCACGGTTCGCATAAGCATGTTCATAATTGATATGATTGGTCTCATTATCCTTATTATAGCTGTTATGATCAACAGTTCCCTTATGCCTGTCATCCGCAGAAGTGTTAACAGATATCACCTTGCTTCTTGCAAATTCCTGACCGGAATGGATCATCGTAATACCCTGTGAGGTAAACAAAAATGCCGCCGCCAGCTTGTTCAGCTTAAGCTGATAAGGCGTAAGCTCAGCATTTTTATTAATATCGGAAATTACATCATCTGTCTTTAACGAACCTGAAGCTATGCGGATAAAATCACCCAAGGTATAGCCATCATGACTTTCAAGGTAATTCACGGAATGTTCTTTTTTCTGAAACAGACCATGCCTGTCTTTTATAAGAGTGCCGTTTATATAACTTTTTATGCTGTCCTGATTATTGCTGCCGTACCATTTTCCAAAGATCCAGCCCGTTCCGCTTACCGGATTTTCTCCTTTAATTCCGTTCCTGATCTGATCATTCCATACTCCCCAGCCCCTGACAGAAAATCCGGAAGGATCATACCCTCCGCCCCATGGCTCGCATACAAGTACAACATGAGGATTGATTTTTTTTGCCTGGTAATTAATTTCTTCAATTGTTTCCCAGTCTATTAATTTACAAAGATCAAAACGGAAGCCGTCAACATGATATTCCTTCATCCAGTAAAGAACACTTTCAACGATCAGCCGCCTGGTCATAGGTCCTTCAGTTCTTAAGTCATTCCCGCAGCCTGACCGGGAAATATAATGTCCGTTTTTATCCTGCCTGAAATAATAATTTTTATCTATCTCTTTCAGATTCCCGTACTCATATTCCGATAAATGATTATAAACAACATCCATTATTACGGCTATACCTTCTTTGTGGAAAGCTTTAACCATATCCTTGAAGTCATTAACCTGTGACGCGTCCGCTCCGTTCCAATTATTCCTTTGCGGCTGACTTGCCGAATAATTTGAAGCAGGGGCAAAAAATGCAGCGGTCATATACCCCCAATGATTACGTTCATAAGGATTCCAGGTATTGTATACGCCCCTGGAGGAACCATGAAACGGGGTTTCAAGGTTTGCAAATTCCATTGAAGGAAGAAGTTCAACTGTATTAACGCCAAGAGCTTTTATGTAGTCTATTCCTCCGGGAATTCCTTTTTCCGTGAGTCCCCTGTAAGTACCCGGAGATGCAGCGCCGGAAGAAGAATGAGCTGTCATATCCTTTATATGCATCTCATAAATTATCAGATCACGCCAGTCGCGCCGGATCCAATTATCGCCTTCCCAGTTATAATCGTTTTTAATTATAATTGCTTTGCGGGGACTCCAGTAATCAGCAAAGGTTGCAACTGCTTTTGCATAGGGATCAATACATAATACAGGCTCTGAATTAAGATGCCTGACGATAAAATTATAAAACCTGCCGAAGTAATTACCCTGCAAAGAAATTTCCCATACACCATCATCGTCCCGGTGCATTTCGAAAATTTCGCCCTCTTCATCTTCCGGACGGTTAAAAAGAATAAGACTTACACTCTCAGCGTTCGGAGAAAATATTCTGAACGCCGTTGTGTTTTCTGCAGTTACAACACCAAGCTCTTTATTTGAATACAGACAGTCGGTTTTTTTCTGACCCTCTAAGGCATCAGTCTTTAAATTTTCAGATATGAACAATAAACTTCCAATTGATTAATTTTTATTATAAACAGGTATTATTTAAGAGAGTGAAAGATCTTTCAGTTTTTTCCCGGACCCGTTATCTCTCAGTCAATTTCTTCGGCATCCTCTGCCAGCGCTTTTCCATCTACAACCGGGGTAACACATATAAGAGGATGTTCCGGTACCTTGAATTTTGAAAAGATCTCTTCGAACAGCTGGAATTGTTTTCCCCTTTGTTCAAGTCGCGCAAAACTTTTGTACTTCATGAACTTTCCGTTTTTATCGGAAGGGGCATCGAATCTGTAGGCAGAATCAATATCCTTTGCCGCGCGGCCCTTTAAAAACTTAATCTTATAATCATCGCCCCCCTCTTTTTCATAAGCGGCGGCCCTGAATTCAACAACAAAATTATTATTGATTATGAGATATATATTAAGAATTATTTCGTTCAACTTTATTTAAACCGGTAATATTGAGAATTACAAAAGAATAACAAATCGCAAGCACCAGGGCTGATTTGCACATTATGCTTTCAACCATGCCCAGCAGAACATCACTTCCCGAAAAATGCAATGTAAATGCAATTATAACAGGAACAGAAATAACCAGATACCCTGTGAGAAGTAAGGCGGAATTTTTTCTCTGCGGAGAGTGCCTGTTTTTGAGTTCCGAAAATAATAAAAAAACAGTTATCAGAATCGGCAAATAGTAGAACCCGCCGTATATATCACCAAACGGGTAATTATACACTGCATAAAGCACAGAGCATTTAACCACTGCAAAATCCTCCATGGTGAAAAGATAAAGAATCATAAATGCTGCCGGGGGAAGCAGAAGAAGCATATCCATTTTGAATCTTTTATTTAAAAGATCCATTACAAAAAGTAGTCCCAGCGGGGGCAGGAAAGAAATAAGCGACAAGGCAATATATGCACTGAATGAATATTTAAGATCCAATCCGCACATCAGATATTCCATCAGCTGATAGCCCGCAAGGAGTGCAATAATCAGGGGACCCTTCCATAAAGATCCGTTCTTCCTGCTGAAAAAAAGCACATTTACAAGCAGTATAGCCTCGATGCAAAAAAATAAAAGCGAAATTATGCCATCCCAGTTCATAAGCTATAAATGATTTAATGAATATAATAAAAATAGTAAGGAAGAGAGGTAGGATCAAAATCTGGCCTTGGTGTGCAGCATTTTAACATAAACAGATCCCATTGGCATTATCAAGTGTCCATCTCAGCCAGTAATCTCCTCCTGCCTTCGTAACAGGCAGCCAGATTTGGCTGCCGGATACGGAGGATGGCCGGAGGTATGCCTTAGTTATAACGGAGAAGAACCCCAATAAGATCTTGACGGCATTCCAATGGAGAAGTGATCTCATTTGGGTGAGTTGAAAAATGGAATTTCGGGAGACTTACATTCATTACCAAATAAGCTGGTTTCTGCAAATATTCAAAAAAGGATGTTATTCTGCTTTATTTACTTCCGTTTAACTTTATTTTTAACCGCCCGTACTTTTGTGGTTTTTATTTATTTACTATATATATAACTTACTTACCGGTAAGTATAGAAATTTATGGATTTGCAGGAAACACGTACAAAAGTACTGATCGCGGCAGCGGATCTTTTTGCTGCACACGGTTATTACCATGTTTCAGTAAGGGAGATCTGTGAGGCAGCCGGTGTATCCAAACCTGTTCTATACTATTATTTTAAAGATAAAGATGACCTTCTCCTGAGTCTCCTGGTGGAAGTACATTCCCGTCTGCAGCAGCTGTTCGACAGTAATATAAAGCCTGAAGAATCATTCGAAAAAAACCTGGATGGTCTTTATCAGGCATATTCAACCTTCGCACTGGAGTACCCTTACCTGATTAAGCTTTCAACTCTTATTTTCTTTTCTCCCCTTCCCGAAAAAATAAAAATGATCAGAATAGAAAAATCGAACGAACTGAAAGAAAGCATTAAAACAGTTTTCCAAAAGGGGAGTAAGGAAGGGATTCTGAAAAATGAGCAGGAAGGTGAAATGATGGCATTGAGTCTGCTGGGACCCATCGGCGTTCTCCTGACAACAAGTGTTTTTCTCAACGATCTGGGAAAGCCCGTAACCGAGGCCCTGCAGGAATATTTTAATTTCTGGAAAAAAAAGTTTCTGAAAAACTGATAAAAAACGGAGCTGATAAATAATGTTCAGAATAATATTATCATTTATTTTATTAACGGCTGCAGTTTCCGGACAGCAGAAAAACGTTGTGCACCTGTCCTGGGATAATGTAGTCGGAAAATCGCTGGACCAGAATCTTTCCCTCCGGTCACTGATGCTGGACTATGATGCGCAGAACCTGGAGGTGTGGCGTGCTTATTCAAACTTCCTCCCCACCCTGCAGTACACAGGTATAGCAATTCATAATCTTGAACTGCCGGTTCTGGTGTTCATGGGGCAGCGTTTTCAGATCGGAACCAACTATGCATTCCAGCATTCCCTCGATCTTAACCTTCCGCTTTTTACCGGTGGATCGAGGTTCTTTAATATCTCCGCACAGCAGGATCTTCGCAAGTCTCTTTCCGAAGAGCTTAAAGGAGCAGAGCAGCAGACCGTACTTGACGCGCTTCAGGCATTCTTTGGAATCCTTCTCGCCGATTCGTTGGTTACATCAGCACGACAGGCAGTGGAAGTTGCTGAAGTGAATATGAAGCAGGTTGAGGTTTTTCATGCTGAAGGAACTGCCACCCAGCTTGATCTTCAACGTGCCCGCGCCCAGTATTATTCTGTTATTCCGCAGCTTGAAACTGCAGAGTCGAACAGGCTATTGGCTCACCAAAGGTTGAAAATGCTTCTGGATATGCCGCTGGAGGATTCTCTTGTAATAAGCGATGAACTGACTGTTAAAGATTTTTTGGATGAACTTAAGACTGCAGATCTGGATGAACTGAAGGATATTTCGGAGGAGAACAACGCATCGCTTAAAGCGGTAAAACACCGTTTGAATGCAGTAGAAACAGGTGAACGACTCTCACTGTCACAGTTCTCGCCGGTAATCTCCATTTCCGGAAGTCTGCAGCACCAGGCATTTTCAGATGATTCAAAAGTGGCATGGAAAGATTATATAAGATCAAAAGCTTTAACTCTTTCGGTTATGTGGCCGCTATTTGAGGGCGGCAGAAGAGTGATCGATTATCAGCTTGCAAAAATAAGAACCGAACAGATGGAATTACTTGTTAAACAATCAGAAACCGGTGTATCGATAGAGGTCGAACAGAATTTTTACAGATATAATGAAGCCGTAAAATCCCTAAAGAGCCTTGAAGAAGCAATGAAGCAGTCCAAAGAGAGTCTGCGAATCTCAAACCTGCTTTATGCAGAAGGAATGAGTACCCAGCTTGACGTACTGAATGCGCAGCTATTCTACAACAGCAGTCAGGCTCAGTATCTGCAGGGGGTATATAATTATAACATTAACCAGCTGTCGCTTCTTAAATCAGTCGGCAGATTAAATAAAATTTGGAATTCAAAATGAGGAACAGGATGAGAAGATTAGCTTTTTATATCTCATTAATATCAATAATTATTTTCCAGGGATGCAGCAAGGATTCTGAAACCCAGGAAGAAGTTCTGGTGCCCGTAAAAATTTATGAGGTGAAACCTGAAACACTGGTAAGATACATAAATCTGAACGGAACGATAACTGCCGGAAAGGATCAGGTTGTATTCAGCAAAATATCCGAGCGGATAAATAAAATATACGTCAAGGCAGGTGAAAGGGTATCTGAAAACCAGAAAATCGCAGAACAGTATAATGCAATTCTTGTGCAGGCATTCGATGCCGCCAAAGCAAATGCTGAAAATGCAGCTGCTCAGCTTGAATTAGCCAGGCAGAATTACGACAGGATTAAAAGATTGTTCGATCAGAATGCCATAAGCCAGCAGCAGTTTGAGCAGGTTTCTACTCAGCTGAAAGCTGCGGTATCGGGACATGAGGCAGCGGAAGCACAGCTCAAGCAGGCAGGTGAACAATTGGAAAACAGTATAATCAAGGCTCCCTTCGGCGGAATCGCCGCTTCGGTTTTTGTCGAGGAAAACCAGATGCTCCCTGCCGGTCAGCCAGTTGCGCAGATCATCGATCCTTCGGTAATGAAATCCAAGGTCAGGGTATCCGGCAAGGATATTCCATTTATTAAAAAAGGACAGGATGTTGTTGTTACCATTCCCCTGGTTGAAGATAAAACCTACCGCGGCAGGATTAATTCAATCGATCAGGCTGTTGATCCTCTTTCCAAAACCATGGAAGCGGAGATATTGATTCAAAATGCTGATGCCGGTGTTAAATCAGGTATGCAGGGGGATTTTTTAATTGCTGTAAACTCGGTTAATGATGCTTTTGTGGTTCCCGAGAATGCACTGCTGAGTCAGACAGAAGTAAAAATAAACCGGGAAACCGGCAACCAGGAATCCGTAAAAAAATATTTTCTTTTCGTTGTCAAAGACGGCAGAGCGCTGCTGAAGGAAGTAAGTGTAGGTCTTTCCAGCGATTCCCGCATTCAGGTTACAAAAGGTGTAAATCTCAGCGACATGGTAATAGTGGTAGGCAATAATATTGTCCGCGAAGGTCAAAAAGTAACTATAATAGAGAATTGAGCAGTATATGTTATTAACCAAATTTTCCATAAAACGGCAGATAACGCTTCTGATGTTTTATGCTGTCGTTCTCAGCTTCAGCTTTTTTGCTTTTACGCAATTGAAAATAGATTTCTTTCCAGACATTCAGTTCCCGATTGCCGGTGTTATAACAAGCTACTCCGGTGTGGGTCCCCAGGATGTTGAAAATCTTTTAACGCGTCCACTTGAAGAAGCAGTCTCGCGTGTCGAGAATATTGAGAAAGTTAATTCGCAGTCATTTACCGGTTCCTCGATCATCACGCTGGAATTCAAATACGGCACAGACATGAACCAGGCTGAAGCGGATATCAGAAAAAGCATCGACTTCATCAGCGATTTTCTTCCCCAGGATGCAGGTGATCCGCTGGTGTTTGTATTCGATCCTTCAATGAGCCCGATTATTTTCCTGAGCTTGAGTTCAGCTTATCTTGGACAATCGGAATTACGCAGGTTATCCGAAGAGAAAATTGAACCTCTTATTGAAAGAATTCCGGGTGTTGCATCTGTTCAGACTGTGGGAGGATTGCAGCGTCAGATAAATGTTGATATAAATCCTACTCTTTTATCTTCTTTCGGTTTATCCCCGAACGATATTGCTATGGCACTTACTACTGCCAGGGGTATACAGCCGGGAGGCACAATCAAGACTCCTGAAAAAACATTTCAGCTGAGGTTATTAAGTGAATTTACATCCATTGACCAGATCAAAAACACAACAGTAACCGTCCGGGGCGGCAAAACAATATATGTCCGTGATGTTGCATCTGTTGAAGACGGTTTTGTTGAATATGCAACCGAGGCCAGAGCTGATTACGGTGAAGGTATTATGATAATGATAAACAAACAATCTGATGCCAACACTGTTCAGACCACGCAAAAACTAAGAGAATCGCTACCTGATATTACAGAACAGCTTCCGCAGGGAACCAAATTCAATGTAATCTGGGCACAGTCCGATTTTATTTTAAGATCTGTAAATAATCTTGGAAATACGGCGTTTTATGCATTCATATTTGCTTTTCTGATCATTTACATTTTTCTCGGAAACCTCCGGGGCAGCATAATAATGGGTATTTCAATGCCGGTTTCGGTGGTTGTTACATTTGCGGTTTTATATGCCGCAAATGTTACCCTGAATATAATTTCGATGGCGGGTCTGGCACTGGCAGTCGGTATGCTTGTAGATAATTCAATCGTCGTGCTTGAAAATATTTACAGGCACCGGGAGATGGGTAAAAACCGCGCCTTAGCTGCTGATGAAGGCTCGTCTGAAGTTGGGATGGCAATCACTGCATCGACATTAACAACTATTGCGGTATTCCTTCCGGTTTTGTTCGTACCGAATATTACCGGTCAGTTATTCAAGGACATGGTGCTTACCATTACCTTCAGTCTAATTGTTTCACTTGTTGTGGCGCTTACCCTGGTACCCATGATGTCGGCAAATGTTTTAAAACTTTATAAAAAAGAGGGTAAAGGAAAATTATCATGGTTAAAAGGCAGAATGGGAGCGGTAATTGAAAATCTTTCTTCATCTTATAACAGAATCCTGGTATGGTCACTGGGACATAAGAAAACAGTACTGGGATCGGTGGCAGGGGCCTTTATCTTATCGCTGGTATTAGCATCGCAGCTTGGCGGAGAATTCCTGCCGAAAACAGATCAGGGATTTATTAATCTTATAGTTGAGGCGCCATCCGGGAGTCCCATCGAGAAGACAAGGCTTATTGTTTACCAGCTCGAAGATATTTCAAAAGACGTGATTGAGCCTGAAGAGCTCGAATCCATTTCCATAATGTTCGGTCAGCGGGAGGGGCTTGGTGCATTTGGAACAACTGCAAGCACTATTGAATTATTCATAAAACTTGTGCCTTTAACAGAGCGAAAGCGGACTCAGTTTGAAATTTCTGATCTGTGGAGGAAACGATTAAATAAAATTCCCGGCATCACTTACGTATTCCAGGAAGGGGGCAGTTTCTCCATGGAAAAAGACATTGAGGTCAAGGTGCTCGGTTTTGACCTGGATGGAGCATTATCCATCGCCAACCAGATAAAAGAAAAAATGCAGAAGGTTGAAGGATTCGTGGATATTGCACTTAACGTTAAGGAAACTTCACCGGAGCTCCAGGTGCATCTTAATACCGATTTGCTGAACACTTACCATCTTTCCGCATTTCAGGTTGCTTCAAATATATCCACAGCAATACAAGGCAAGGTTGTCGCTACATTGCGTGAAAAGGGGGATGAATTTGATATAAGGATCCAGTTCGACAAACAATTCCGCAATAGGAAAGAATCCATTGAAAATCTCAATATACCGCTTCCTGCCGGTTCGATGATTACTTTAAAGGATATTGCCACGATAAAGCAGGAGGAGGCAGCGCCGACTGTTTTCAGGGAAAACCAGAACAGATTTGTTTCAGTCGGTACAGGGTTATCAGGTATTGATCTTTCGGCGGCAGTTTCTGAGATCAACCGGATCATCGATGAAACACCGATATCTTCCGATTACCAGGTAATTATAGGTGGTACTGCTGAAGACCAGCAGGAAGCATTCTTCTATCTTGGCCTGGCTTTCCTTGCAGCCATACTTCTTGTATATATGATAATGGCAGCGCAGTTTGAGTCGCTGGTCGATCCGTTTATTATATTATTTACAGTACCGCTATCAGTTATCGGAGTGTTCGGTTTTCTTTTTATAACCGGAACCACAATAAGTGTAATGGCATTAGTGGGACTGGTAATGCTTGTGGGTATAGCAGTCAACAACGGAATTGTTCTGGTGGATTATATAAACCAGCAGCGTCGCAAAGGCACAGAATTATATGAAGCAGTGGAGAAGGGAAGCGTTGCAAGAATGCGTCCCGTTTTAATGACAGCGCTTACAACAATTTTTGGTATGGTTCCTCTTGCTCTTGAAATAGGTTCGGGTTCGGAGACATGGTCACCACTGGCTCGTGCAGTAATCGGCGGATTGACAACAACAACACTGCTAACTCTTCTGGTAATCCCGGTGCTCTATATACTTTTTGAACGTGCCGGCGACAGAGTAAAAGCTTTTATCCACAGGAGAAGAAAAAGAGAAGAGGAAGATTCCAAATAAGAATTAATAAAAAAAGGATTTACAGTAAACCTGTAAATCCTTTTTTATTTTACCCAAGAACTACGATTTAGGTCCGGTCATTTTTTCCGGTCTAACCACTTCATCGAATTTTTCAGCAGTAAGCAGCCCCAGCTCGACAGCAGCCTCCTTAAGGGTTTTATTTTCCTTATGAGCTTTTTTAGCTACTTTAGCAGCGTTATCATAACCTATATGGGGATTCAACGCAGTAACAAGCATAAGGGAATTTTCCATGTGCTTCCTGATGTTATCTTTTGCCGCTTCTATACCGGCAACGCAATTATCCGTAAAGCTTTCACAGGCATCCGAAATTAATCTTATTGACTGCAGAGTATTAAAAATGATAACAGGTTTAAATACGTTCAACTCAAAGTTGCCCATCGCTCCGCCTATATTTACAGATACATCATTTCCGAGCACCTGGGCGCAGACCATTGTCATTGCTTCGGATTGTGTGGGATTTACTTTGCCTGGCATAATAGAACTTCCAGGTTCATTCTCCGGGAGCAGAAGTTCGCCGATTCCGGAACGGGGACCCGATCCAAGCCATCTAATATCATTTGCAATTTTCATCAATGATGCAGCGAGGGTTTTAAGAACGCCATGGAACTCAACCAGTGCATCGTGGGTTGCCAGTGCCTCAAATTTATTAGGAGCGGATACAAATTTCTTTCCGGTAAGTTCAGCTATTTTTTCTGCTGCTTTCACAGCGAACTGCGGATGTGTATTTAGTCCCGTTCCTACAGCTGTTCCTCCTAAGGCAAGTTCATTCAGACGAGGGAGGGCGGCATCAATTCTGGCCAGTCCATTTGTAAGCATCTGCACGTAGCCTGAAAATTCCTGTCCCAGTGTCAACGGTACTGCATCCATCAGGTGGGTTCGTCCAATTTTTATAATGTCATTAAACTCTTTTGATTTAGAATCAAGTTCATCTCTGAGCCTGGTAACCATTGGAATTAAACGGCGGTGTGCTTCTTCAACTGCGGCTATATGCATGGCAGTTGGGAATGTATCATTGGATGACTGTGCTTTATTAACATCGTCGTTTGGATGAATCGGTTTTTTGCTGCCCATTTGTCCGTCGGTCATTTCAATAGCGCGGTTGCTGATAACCTCATTAACATTCATATTGGTTTGTGTGCCGCTGCCGGTCTGCCAGACCACCAGCGGAAAATGTTCATCGAGTTTGCCGTCAATTACTTCATCGGCAGCTTTGATGATCAGATCTGCCTTCTCGGAAGGAAGCAGCCCAAGTTCCTGGTTGGTAATTGCAGCTGCCTTTTTTAGTATGCCCAAAGCTCTTATTAATTCTCTGGGGAAAGTTTCACCACCGATTTTAAAGTTCATGAGTGAACGAGCGGTTTGTGCACCGTAATATTTATTTACGGGAACTTTAATCTGGCCCATACTGTCAGTTTCAATCCTAAAGTCCATAAAGCCTCTATAATTTTAAATAATTACTTTTAATTAGTTGAATATTTAATTATTCAATTTAATAAAATGGATTTCAAATAACAGCATCAATTATAAATATAGGAACATATTTTATTCAATAAGAAAGATTTCTCTGCGCCCGCCGTTCAGAAGTTCCATGTAGCCTTTCATTATGTTCTGCACTTCCTTCTCCCCTGTCGCAGTCCTCATTCTATTTGCGAAATCAGAAAGATCCTCCATTTCATACTGCAATACCACAGTCCAGTAGTCAGCAACAATATCGGTCATTATTTTCAGATTACGGTAACCTGCTTTTTCCATACTGGGCGCAGCACTTTTAAACTTAGCAACAAGTTCTTTGGCCTTACCTGGTTTAGTGTTTAATACATCCCGTACAAGATACATGATCACTCCTTTTCCTTGATTTTAATTGATTGAATTCCCGGTTAAAATAAAATTTTGACCGGAATTTATGTTGTCCCAGGACAACCTTATTGACCAGCAGCTGATTAAAGGAGAAATATTATATAAGAATGATGCTCGATGGAATGTTTTATATTAATGCAGATATCACAAGTTAATATATAACCCGGCTTTAGTCTGAAACATCTGGAAGGTACTTATATTTTCCATATCCAGAGACAGAACAGCCCATAATTCACCAATTATATTTTTATAACTGGCTCCTGCATTAAACCAAAGCGGTCCGAACAAATGAATATCAACATTAACTCCTGCACTGAATCCGCCGCTCCAGTCCAGCTGTTTCACGGCGGGTATCTTCAAAACTTCTGCGATTATCCGGTCCCCGTTATTATCATAGTAGAGAGTATCGTGAAATGAACCCAGGGTACTTTCCCATCTGTATATGCCAAACCCGAATCCGGCGCTGATGTTTATAAAGTCTGTCCTTAATATATTGTAATCTGCATTAGCCGATATTCCGACAGCACTTAACTCCATTGTTGTGTCGGGCAGTGGAAGGGAGAGATCGGTTTCTATATTATTCAGCTGGATTTTCCTTTTTATAAAATAGTTATCCTTATTTATTCTGTCGAACTTGAAGAATTCCAGTTTACCTGTCCATTTCCATTGCGAGCTTACTTCCTTCCCGAAGTATACCGCAAATGCAGGTGCAGATTCAAACCTGCCGCTCAACGACGACAGCGGCAGCAATAGTGATCCTTCTGCACCGGCAAAATAATTCTGAGCAGGTAAATATGGAGAGAATACAAAAATAACCGGGAAAAGATACTTAATTATTAATTTCATACTTTAATAAAGAAAATTTAGTCCAATTCTTATATATACTTCATCGTCAAAGGGGAATTCCGAATACCCGTATTTGCCTGGCGTAGCGGCGATCTTTATATAGCTAAAACCAGTATTAAGACTCAGATAATCAGTTACTGCGTAATCGATATCCACCCCGGTACTGAGTAAAAAGGGATTTCCGGTCTTATCCTGTGCAAAATTTCTGAAATCATATTCGAATGTATAGTCAGCAGAGGTAAATTTTTTCTCCCAGTACTCGTGCAGGTACATTCTTCTTGTATAAAAAAGGACTCCTGCACCTGCAGATGGTTTGATGGTTAATCCGTCTGATATTGAGAACAGTCCATTAATTCTAATTATCAACGGAATAGCATCCATTTTCTGAACCGGATTCAAGGATGCTTTAAGGTTGGGATCTGCTGCAGTATCCGCTCTTACTATCCCCCTGTACCGCTGCTCCCAGAATTTCCAGTTCCATTGCGCAATTGCATCGTCCTGCTGCAGACTATAAAGACCGTAGCCTCCCGAAATGCTGACTGAAAGAAAGTCGTATACCTTTATATTGATCTCAAGTCCTCCGCCAACCCCGTTTATTGTGCTTACCGATAGTCTTTTGGATAAAGGGGCTGAATATGCGACATACAGTTCAGCAGATTGTATCTGTGCGGCTGATTCATTCATTATAAATAAAGATAATGAGATTAATAAAAGTAATTTCATAGCATGCCGATATTAATAGTTAGGCGGATTACATCACCAAGCCTGCCGTAATCGGCATAAGCAAAATCAAAATTCAAAGGATACGCCGATCCAGTTTTAATGCCGATACCTGCCGAGTAACTCTCTTCATCATAAAAGAATTTATAGCCCCCGCGCAGGGATATGATATTCATCCAGCAGAATTCCGCACCCAGGTTAACTCTCTCATTTCCATCGTTAGGATGTATCGCTTCGCCGCACAGTGTTAGTCTGTATTCCGTATCCATACTTCCCAGCAGCTCTGCTGACAATCCAAGCTTAAGTACAGTAGGCATCTTGAAAACATCATTAATGAATTTGGATTCTACACCAAAGTTCTGGAAAGTGGCAGCAATTCTTAATGAATTGAATCCTGTATTGTATATAACTCCTCCGTCGAAAAGAAAGTTTGATGCTTCGTATACGTATATTTTCTCCTGTACATATTTTCCCGCCACGCCGAAGGAAAATCTTTCCGTCAGCATTCTTGAATAACTTAATCCCACTGCCAGTGATCTGGCTTCGAATGTACCCAGTACAGTGTATAATCCCTGGCTCTGCGATGTCGGAATAACCGTATGCTGCATAGATCCGTAATCGAGAAGAATTGCACCGGCGGAAAATACCCCTGCCGGACTGTTATATGAATATGATGCCACATAATGCCTGATATCTGCAATCCAGGGCGAATAGCTTACAGAAAAAGAATGAGAATTAGTAATATTTCCCGCGGATGCAGGGTTAATAAATATGGCATCTGAATTCAGATCGGAAAGACTTATGGATGCTTCACCCATTGCTGCACTTCTTGCCGATATGGGAAGCTGCAGAAAGACAAATCCGGCCGTGGATGTTTTCTTGAACTCCTGTGATTCTGCGGTGCCGGTTGATAAAAGCACTGCTAACAATATTATTTTTAATAAACCGATTATCTTCATGAATTTTATCTTATAATAGCAAACTTGCCGGTTCTGCTGCCTGTTTGTGATTCAATGTGATAGATATATATTCCGCTTTCCACATACTGAGCGTAATCCGATACCTGGTCCCACGATGCTATTGCACCCTGACCTTCGGGAACCTCTATGGTGGCGACNNACATCATCCAGCTTCTGAGCTGCCGGTAGTGTGGTTGTGAATCTCTGGATTTTCCTGTTTGCAAAAATGGAAGACTCCAGCGGGGGCACCCTGCCGCTGCTTCCAGTCTCTTCAAATCTTGCGGATGGATTTATGTTCCAGGCTGCCCGGCCTGAATCAAATGCAGTAAGAGCATAGTAATAACCAGTACCGATCTCTACAACAGAATCTACAAATGAATATGTCCGGCTTATCGGATCATAGTTACGGGGATCCTGTTTATAAACAACACCTGCTGAATCCCACGGCCCGATGGGCAGAAATGCAGAGCGGTAAAGCCTGTATCCGACAAGATCCTCGATACCGTCATCGGGATCAGGATAATTATCGTAAGTATCTTTCCAGGTTATAAGGTTCGCCACAAATCTTTCTCTTTCCTTATAAAAGTCAACCGTGAAATCCGGAGCTGCCGGAGGATCAGGATGATTAAAATTATTCTCAAAAGTGAATTGGGCTTTCTTTGCAGAAGATACAAAAAGCTTGTTTCCATCCTGGCTTATCTGCTTAAACGCAGATGTGTCTACAGCATATTTATAATCGGCACCGTCAACAAGTTCTGCAACAACAAATCTTACCGAGTCGCCCGGCAGAATATCCCATGGACCCAAAGACATCATGCTCCACATCCTGTTACGCTGCATAAAAGGGGATACAGGTGTATTCCCGTAATTCGGGGCCGTGGATGGATCTTTTATCAGATCATACTGGGATTCTTCAGTGTTCTTATTAAGCAGCGGACCCGAAAAATCGAATGACTTATCACCCGCCGACCATCCATATCCATTTATGTAGGTAGAGCGTCCCTGCTTATTGGGATCCGCATAGATAAGCTTCAATCCAACAAAGCCGGGAGAGAGAAATTCTCCGCTTAGTCCGTTAGGTGTAACTATTCCCTGTGAATTTGTAAGTCCATAATCAGGTTCAACTTTCTGGGTTTCCTTGTAATCACCCGCCCTGCCCCAGATAAGCTTGTTCGATGGATCATAAATAAAAAGCGTGTTCTTTGCCCCGGGCGGTTCGGCAGGAAATAAAACACTCCACGAACGCGAGTTTGCATGCATTGCATAGTTAAGCATTATGTAAAAATCTTTCAGAGTATCCACCACAGTATGAATTCTGGATGTATCAACTATCTGCAGGGTGTTTTTAATCTCACCGGATATATTTGTAATTACATAATCATAGAGCACATAATTTTCTTCACGCTTGCTGCCGTTCCACTGATGAGCGGTGCGTTTAACCCTTACCGGAAGCTGGCGGAGTATCCCATAAGGATCGGAGTAATTGACGTTATATTCCCAAACGGATTCAATTACCTCTTCCCCTGCATCCGGATTTTTCTGAAGCCAGTGGTTTTCCCCATCCTTATAAACAAAAGAATGCTTTGCCATCCTGTATTTTGCACCTGGTTCTGTGGATACCGTGCTCGCGGAAATAGACCAATCTTCTACTACAAAAACACTATCGTTAGGTTTTTTGCATCCCAGTATCAGTCCCCCTGTAAGCATATATGAAGGTGCATCACCCAGCGGTTCATTTACCCAGCTTATCTCGAATCCGGGCCAGTCCAGACCCACACCTATCCGCCTCCAGTTGTTAAAACTCGGTCCTATCTTTCCGTTGAAAACGCTCTGCCATAATCTTCCCCTTGTGAATGACAACGACGGAGATTCAACCTGTGCCGGCACCTGCGCTAAAGGAACAAGCATCATAATCAATAGAAAATATTTACCGGTATGTTTCAATAAAGTATTCATCATAATTAAAATCCGACACCCAGGGTAAAAAATATCTGCCTTGGAATATTCCTGTAGGTCTTGAATGCCGCCGTAACGTAGCTTCTTCTTAACGCATCTTCGGCAGGATTATCCATAGTAATTCCCCTTTCCAGCCAGTTTGTTAAATCATCACCCGACAGCGGGGTTATAAGTTTATTGTTGAATAAATTCGATACCCTTACCCCCAGAATAACCTTGTACCCGGAAAGACTTATTTCCTTCGTTGCATTAAGATTGAATTCAGATTCCAGCGGGTACCGCCTGTTGTTTACAAGATCCTTGAGATCATAGTCTGTGAAATATGTAAAAGGCAGACCGGATTGTGCTGTGTATGTAAAACTTATAATTGTATTTTCAAAGGGCTTTATATTGAATACCGACATTCCCTCATCATCACGCAATGCATACTGAACATAAGCCCTGAAATTATGCGTCCTGTCGTTGTATCCAAGATATTCGGTTGTGTAGCTGCGTGACTGATTCCTTGAATTATCAGGGTAGATATAAGGCGATCCGTAATTCCCTTCTGTTGTCTGCGACAATGTATAACTAAGCCTGTAATGCCACTCACCGATATTTACTTTCTCCAGGATAAGCGTAATACCTATTGTCGATCCGAAAGCATTATTATCATATGTGGTATATGGGTAGAGCGGAATTCCATCTGCATATCCTTTAATTCCCCCTGAAGCACCCTGGCTCCCTGTAAACGCAGCTATCCGCTGAAGCCCGATCTGCGTAACCCTGTCGTTATAAAAAATTGCCGCGTCCAGCCTGTTGTTATCATCTATCAACTGCTGTATTCCGAATTCATAGTTTATCGACTTTTTGTAATCAAGATTGGCGTTGCCCCTTAGGATCCACCCTTTGTCAGTTCTTTGAGCGAGCGCCTGTGAGAATACAGGCATTGATGCAAAATGCCCGTACTGCATCCTGAAAGCTGTGTTTTCACCAATCGGGAAAGAGATTCCTACCCTGGGAAGAAAAATATACTGGGTAGTGCTTGGGGATGTTGACGGATTGCCGTATGGTTCTTCAATTTTTCCTGGACCATCTTTACCCTGGTAGAAGGGATTGAATTTATCAAGCGGTACATTCGATTGAAAATCGAAGGCTTCGCCCCTTAACCCTATATTTGCTATCATTCCTTCAAATTCCATTTTATCCTGGATATAGAACGCCGCATTAATCGGATATGCCCTGTAATATTCTGCGTAACCGGAACGGGCAACATAGCTGTTTGCCTGGAAGCTTGAATTTACCGCGTTGTTGAAAAGATCCCAGTAATAAAATTTCAGTCCTGCTTTGAAATTGTTTGTCTTTACAATATTAGTAAAATCAAAGCTGGCGCTGTAATGATCAGTACGGGAATCCTGGTAATAGTTTGTACTGAAGTTAAAAGGCTCCCTGTAAAAACCGGTTTCCCACCAGGCACCCGAACGGAGCAGTGAACCGCGGGGATCGTAAAGACTATCAAGCTTATCTACCTCCTGCGTATTGCTTATCAGAAATTCATACGGAAGTTTTATAAACTCATTCTGATGGGATACGGTTGCTTCAATGAATGAGCTGCTGCTCATTGTATAAACCCAGTTCAGACTCTGAGAAACAGTCTGCTCTGTTCTTACCGGATCAACGGAGACCAGATATTTCTGCGAAAGTCCGGCAGGAACGAACGGAATACCCGACCATCTTATATCGTCGGAACCTGACCAGATGCCGCCCCTGTATTTCTGAAATGATCCCATAAACTTAAATTTATGATCTCTTATCGGCTGGTATGTAAGATTAAATATATAATTCTGGTAGATCTGATTTTTTTCCGGTGTCGGCAGCCTGGTCGGATTTTTTCTGTACTCGCCCGAGAAATAAAACTTAAGCAGGTTTGCGTCCCTGCCCAATGGACCGCCGAATCCAATCATATACCTTGTATATGCATACTGCCTGTAATCATAAACCCCCAGCGGATTATCGTCCGAAGGAGTATGATTCTTTACCCAGGTATCATATGCCCAGGTTATTTCCCTCTCCTCAATTGAGGTAATAAGCGCGGCAACAGAATCATTAGGAAGCATATCATAAAGATATTTATACCTGTCCGCCTGGTTTAACCTGAGGTCATTTATCACGCTGCTTCTGTAATCTCCCAGCCATGCTTCAATATTTCCCCATTTCCTCCACTCATAATTATTACGGCTGTATAAATACTCGCCGAAATGATACTGACCGGGAGGCCTGTATTCCACTCTTGCTTCACCGGAAATTTTGGGAGTGCCTTCCTTAAGTACAACTTTTACAACACCTGCCTGGGCATTGCCGTATTCTGCAGAAAAGCCGCCGGTTATCAGTTGCACCTGAGAAACGCCCAGGGGATTTACGTCATACTTCCAGGAATTATTGGCTTTGTCTGTACCTGCAGAAGCGGGACCGGTAGTGGAAGTCTGTATCTGCTCCACACCATTTATCTGAAAATTAACTTCATATGCTCCGGAACCGCGGATACTGTAATTCCCTTTTTCGTTTTTTTCAAACTCGCTGGAAAGATCAAGAGCACCCCTGATCCCCTCGATAGGAGCTGCTTTAATCTGTTCAAAATTAAGTGTTGAAGTTGTGCTGGTCTGATCCTTTACAATTTTAGGCTTGTCAGCAGTAATAATAACCTGCTCAAGCTGAACGGATTCATTCTTTAATTTAAAATTAAGTTCGGTTGTCCTGTCAATTATAATTTCAACATCAAGTGCAACGGTTTTTGCATAACCAATTATACTTGCAGTTACAGAATATACGGCAGGCTGAATACGCGGAATAACATAGTTACCCGAAAGATCGGCAGCAGCACCTAAATTGGTTCCGGCAATAACAACATTTGCACCGATTAACGGCTCGCCGGTCTGTGCATCGGTAATTTTACCAACAAGCTTACCGTACTGCGACTGGGGAAAATGCAAAGCCGCCGGTAAAAACACCAAAAGAAAGAATATACCCTTAAAAAAAGGAATTTTATTCATACACAATAAAAATCATATCCTGGGTGTATACAAAGATGGAGGATCGTTAACCAGGTCCTCCATCTTACAAAAATCATTTATTTAACCAGAAGCATTTTTTTGGTTATGCTTCCGCTTCCCGAAGTGAGGGTATAAAAATAAATACCGCTGGGCAAGCCTGTCCCGTCAAACTTCACTGAATAATTTCCTGCATTCCGGAATCCTGAATATATTGTTTTCACCTGCTGGCCTAGTGCATTTACAGCAACAAGGCTGACCATACCGGCAGACGGCACCGAATAGCTTATTACGGTTGATGGATTGAACGGATTAGGATAGTTCTGTCCGAGCTTAAAATCCATCCGCAGAACATTTTCATCATTTACATCATTTATAAGAGTTTTTGCAAACCTGTAAGCAAACTCTCTCTGCGCATCGATAACATAAGCGGTCATACCGTCTTTCGAGAGGGCGACATCCGAAGGAAGCAGCATTGGTGCGCCTTCAGGATCAGGATTTGATTCACTGAACTGTCCCGGAAGTTCCCACATTTCGGTAGCAAAGCCGAGTGTAACATTGAAGGCCTTAACCCATCTTTTGGTAGTATCAGTACCGGCTACCCAGAGAAGCGAATCTTTACTGACGGTTATGCCGTAAGGAATAGAGGTGCCGACATTAAGAATGCCGATTGCATCAGTTATTCTTACTCCTATGTATCCAGCCGGATCAGTAAACTGTGTACCGCCGTTCCATACTGCAAGTCCACCTGATGATAGCAGAGCATTATTGTTTCTTGATGTGTAAAAAGGGGTTTCCGGATTATTATAGTCCCCGCCGGGAATAACAGCCACATCTCTTATTACATCGGCACCGCCGGTGTGTAATCCGCCCGGCTCTGTTTGATAGTCTGCAGATATCCAGGATCCTCTAGCAGTGGCTGTGTAATTATATGAAAAGTTGTAAAATCTTGGTCCGGGACCTGGTCCTGCTGCTTTTGCAGTAGTAGATGAAAACAGAACTGTATCTTTAGTTAAAGCAGCACCATGTATATATGTACCATATCCTGCACCAAGTATATTGAATCCGAATTTTTCAACAAGGAGTGTATCGCCTGCCGGATAAATATAAGTTGTAGCAACCGTATTCGGTGCTGTACGCGGATAAGGCTGACTGGCTGTTATATAAACATCATTTCCAAGAGAACCCAGACCTCTTAACACACCTATGTTACCGGTCAAAGAGTCCGAATCACCATTTTCATGAAAGTCAATCATCTTTGTGAAAACAGAGTCTTCAGCATCAACATAGAAGATCGAATTATGTGAGATGGAACTGGTAGCGCGGGAAGAAATTACATAAAGTCTGCCGTTATCATCTACTGTACATAAGTAGGGCTGTACTTTCCCGGTATCTGCAGCAGGGAAGCTTATTTCCTGAACATATTTCCATTCGTAATCCTGACCGAATATTCCCGAAGGGATCATCATAAACGTAAAAAATAATGGAAGTAAAAATCTTTTCATTATGGCCTCATCAAATTTTATTATTTATATAACTAGCAAAATTTATTGAATTTTGATCTCTGTTTCAAGAAAAGCGGAGTATATTAAAGAACTAATCCTGCTGACGGTTTTAGCCATCTCTGCTTCGGATGTAGGATATTAACTGCACTACAGCAGGAATGAGAAAGAACAACGATATAAAAAGCAACAGGGTTGACAGAAAGAAAATGAAATAAATATCAGACAGGACGAAAAGGACAAGAAAAAAGATGGAGGAGGCAATTCCCCATAATGAAGTGAAGATAGTTCTTTCGGTTTTCCGGATATCCATATTTTTAATCGGGAGATGACATCCTTTACAGGATTTCATCTCCCTTTATTTTTTATTTAAACATTCCGGGCATTTCAAGCTTCTGGTAATCATCAGGCGGCATAAACATGTCATCATCAAGTGATTTTTTCTCAACGGATGTTACAACCATAGTGCTTTCAACATCTCCCGAATTATCTTTTACGATAAGCTCCATCGGGAAAAATCCTTCTGATTCAAGCTGTGACTGCCAGATCGAACTATTTTTTCCTTTTTCCATCGGATCGCTGAAGAAAACAAATGTTCCAAGTTCTTTTGTAACCCATGATTCAACTTCGCTTTCATCGTCTTTGTAGATCCATTTTTCACAAGCGTAACCAAGGATTTCCTTTTTTTGTCCTGTTTTCTTGAAATCGCCTACAGCGTCATCCGATTCTTCATCCATCATTTCACCCATCTTCATGGGCATTTCCATATACATTTTCTCATCGGGCATCATAACCAGCATGGTTTTATTTTTGCTGTCGAAGATCATGGATCCGCCGCCCTCACCGGCAACTTCAATTCTCATTTTTCCTTCTTTCACGAAATAGGTCATCTCAGCTTCACCTTCATCACCAGCCATTTTATAAACCACTTTTCCTTCAAACAACTGCTGTGATAGCAGAGCCGATGAGAATAAAAAAACTGCAGCAATAATAAAAGAAACTTTGAATCTTTTCATAAGAATATTCCTCCGGATTGTTTTATGAAGTCTAAGAATTTCCGGCAAGATAAGCAAGAGGGAGTGGGTCATGGATCATAGTTAATGAATTTACTTCACTTTTCATTCCGGATCACAGCATTGGTAGACTGCGTTAATAATTCGGTAACAGTAACCAGGTGAACCGACGGGCGGAATATGAATTTCCGCCATAAAAAGTGCCGGAATGATACCCATTTCCTCCAGGATTGCTATCAATGTCGGATTGGGGTTTTCAACCGGTATAACTCCGGCATACCTTCGGCTAAACTCCGTATCTGCCAGCCAAATCCGGCTGCCTGTGCCGGGGGTAAGAGCATGGTAAGCGCAGGCTTTAGGCCGGGTAGAACACGAGTGTAAGTAAAAATTCAGTAAAGCCATCATAGGAGGGAATTTCTTGATCTAATTGCTGAAAGTAATGTGGCAGGAGTATTAAATCAGTGATGCTAAAAATCTCGCTTCCGAACTTTCTATTGTAGATATCTTCGTCCATAACAGTCGGACTCAGAATGATATGGCAGAACAACTTTTTAACATTGAACTTAAACCCCTCTGTTTTGCAGTTGGACTTATCAGCTCTTCCCCGCCGGATTTTATTCCAATATTTTTCTGAACTTAAATACTGCAAAAGGAATGCTGAGGTCCAGCTGCCCGTTTTTAACCGCCAGCTTATTGAGCTCGGCTTCTGTTTCAGCAAAAACTTTATTTAATAACTTTTCAGGAACGATTTTCTTCCAGCTTTCAAGAAAAGCAAATTTTATTACATAATGATTAAGAAAGGCACTGCCGCTTGCATATCTCATATAAAAATTTTTCTCAACAACCTGCTCCAGGCAGAAAGGCTGCTGCATTATCATCCCGGTATTTTCCTCGACACTTTTCCGCTTTGCTTTTATATGGGCATCTACTTTTTCAAGACAGTCATCCAGACCGTTTTTCGCAAGAACATTTTTAAAAATATTATAAAATTCTATCATTGTTCCGGGCAGGTTCACGCTTAAAATACAATAAGCCCCCGGTTTCATTGTCCTGACGCATTCTGCAAGAACTTTATCAGGATCCTGTACATTATTTATCCCGTTGTTGGAAACTATCAGGTCAAAGGTATTATCCCCGAACGGAAGATGTTCTGCAGGCTTAACAAAAATCTCGACATTTTTCAGCTTCATTGTTTTTATTTTGAGTCTCACCCGCTCAGCAGCAGTATCCCATGTATCGATACCATAAATGCGTGAAGATGAACCAAAACGCTGCGCAAGTTCAATTAGTGGAAACCCGGTACCGCATGCCAAATCAAGCACCGTGACGTTATTTTTATAATCGATCATATCGAGCATCACCGCTCCGAAATAAGATGACCAGAGCGGAAATTCGTCCACTACAGAAACAAAGTCCCGGTCGGAGAAATCGAAAGTCTCATCCAGATAGGCTGTCATAATTATTTCCTGCAGAAAATATTATTAATACATATCGAAATTATTAAAGAATCAAATACTTTATAAATGCACATTTATGAACGGTTGTATAATATGATAGATGTGGTTATTAGTAACTCTAAACATAAAAATCAGGAGGTTAGGAAAGGAATTTTTCATTTCAGGGAAAAGGGAGAAGGGTGCTTTAGGAATTAGATGGAAATTATTACTATTAATTATTTTTAAAAAGAGTCANNTGAAGGGGTGAGGTATTGAGATTGAAATAAATCATTTACAGGAAAATATTTATTACCAATTATTACCTCACCCCTGCACCCTGCCTACCGGAAGGCAGGCTCTCCAAGGAAGAGAGGGATTTAATACATTCGTCCTTTTTAAAATTCTGAAGGGGTGAGTCATTAATATTTGAAGTTATTTTTTTAAATAAATTTAAGTGAAATTATATTCTTATTTTATCATTAGTAATTTAGAAATTTATAATGGGGAGATTTGTAAAATGAGTCGTTACCTTTCATATAAACTTAGATTAATTGCTAAAAATGTTTCCAGAGAATTAAGAAAAAATCCCACTGAATCCGAAGCGATTTTGTGGGAGTATTTAAGAAACAGGAGATTTAAGGGATATAAGTTTCGAAGGCAGCATCCTTTCATTATTGATCTGGGGGGAAATACCACTTTCTTCATAGCAGATTTTTTTTGTCATGAGCTAAGCATAGTGATCGAATTGGATGGTATAATACACGATTTTCAATATAAAAAAGATTGGGAACGAACACAACTATTAGAAAGTATGGGATTATCTGTGCTCAGGTTCAAAAACGAAATGATTAATACAAATATTCAATCAGTTCTCGAGGAGATATCTGCTTTCACAACAATAAAAAGCTTTCATCAGCTTTCATCGAAGCAGATCGAGTGAAACAACCCGAACTCACCTCACACCCCTCTACTCCCAGGAGAGGGAATTGATATATTTATTCATTCACAATTCTTAAAGAAGTGAGTTATTAAGATTACTATTGAGTATCTCAAAATAGTATATTGTTTGGAAATCCGAACTCACTTCTCTCTTTGCAAGAGAGAGATTAGATACATTTTTCTTTTGTGGTAAATCTGAGGGTGGTTAGATATTAATAATTGGAATTGAATTATAAATAGATTAGCAATCTAAGCTAGAATTATTACCTCACCCCCTCCCCCTCTCCTGAGAGGAGAGGGGTTAAAAACATTTTTCCTTGGTGTCGTCTCTGAAGGGGGGAGGTATTGAGATTGAAATAAATCACATACAGTAGAATATTTATTACCAATTATTACCTCGCCCCTGCCCCTCTCCTGCAAGGAGAGGGGTAAAAAACATTTTTCCTTGGTGTCGTCTCTGAAGGGGGGAGGTATTTAAAAGTATATATTGATTTTTGAGACAATAACAATTTTACCTAATTCTTTCACCTCTCTTTAAATCAGATTGACACGATTGCATTCTAAAGCCTGTCATTACAGTAGATAATTCCTGACAAACAGTCCATTTCCCTGCAGCCCGTATTAATAAATAACTTCAAATTCATATATTTGAACTTTAATATTACTGTTTATGATAAATTTCTGCACATTATTCGATAAGAACTATCTTTCCCGCGGGATTGCTCTTTATAATTCCCTACTGCAGCACTGCGGCAGTTTTCATCTTTATATTTTTGCTTTTGACGATACAGCCTTCCGGGTCCTTAAAAATATGAAGCTTGAATATGCAACAATTATTCCGCTTAATGAGTTTGAAGATTCCGAGCTGCTTGATGTTAAATCCTCCAGATCCGTTGCGGAGTACTGCTGGACCTCCACATCCTCAACTGTGCTTTTTGTTCTGGAAAAATATAATGTGGAAAGCTGCACTTATCTTGATGCAGACCTGTTCTTTTACTCGTCCCCGGAGATTCTGATAAATGAAATGGGCAGTAAATCTATCCTGATCACCGAACACCGCTATTCCCCTCAATACAATAAGGAAATTAAAAGCGGCAGATATTGTGTGCAGTTTATAACATTCAGAAATGATGAAAAAGGTTTAACAGCTTTAAAATGGTGGCGAAGCAGATGCATCGAGTGGTGCTATAACAGGTACGAGGATGGAAAATTCGGCGACCAGCTTTATCTTGATGACTGGACCGACCGTTTTGAGGGCGTGCATGTACTGCAGCATAAAGGAGGCGGTATTGCCGCCTGGAATGTGCAGCAGTATGAGTTCTTTTACAGGGAAAATTCTTTATGGGGAAGAGAAATAACTTCAGGTGAAGAGTTCCCGGTTATATTCTATCATTTTCATTATCTGCGGTTTATTAAGGACGGGCGTATCGAGCTGGGGCGGCGTATACTTACGCAGAACGTTCTGGATATATTTTATAAGCCTTATATTCAGTATCTTGAAAAAGTAAAAAAAGAAATTCTTAAAACAGACAACAGTTTCGATCCGAATGGTCCTGTGGATGTAAAAATAAGCTTGAAAACAGCGGTGCTTTTTATCTACAGGAAAATAGCCGGCGTGTATAATATTTTTGACAGTAATAAATTCCGGGAATCCTGATGGCGCACCTGATAAGATTAAAAACATTTTCAGAGACAAGAGGAAACTTAACGGTAATCGAAAATGAAATTCCGTTTAAGATTAAAAGACTGTTTTACATCTACGGTGTGGATGAATCTGTGCGGGGGGGCCACCGCCATCATACTACCGTACAGGCTGCAATCTGCATTCATGGAAGCTGTATCGTCAGCAATAATGACGGCACAAAAAAAGAAGATTTTCTTCTTGACCATCCCGGCAAATGCCTTATACTTGAAACCAGGGACTGGCATACCATGCATAACTTCTCTCCTGATGCCGTGCTGCTGGTTCTGGCATCCACCAAATTTGATCCTGCCGATTATATTTACGAGGAATATAAATGATCGAGTATGAAAATCTCGGTAAGGTGAATAAACCTTTCGTGGAAGATTATAAGAAAAGTTTCAGTGAAACTCTTCAGCGGGGCTGGTTTATACTCGGACAGAATGTTGAAAATTTTGAAAAGGAATTTGCAGCTTATACCGGTGCAAAATATTGTATAGGCGTTGCCTCGGGACTGGATGCACTGCTGCTTTCTCTGAAGGCATTTGATTTTAAAACCGGGGACGAGGTTATTCTTCCTTCCAATACCTATATAGCAACAATATTATCTGTCCTCCACGCCGGTTTGATCCCCGTCCTGGTAGAGCCGGATATTTCTACCTATAATATTGATCCATCAAGGATAGAGGAGAAAATTACTTCGAAGACCCGTGCACTGATGATAGTTCATCTTTACGGCAAAAGCTGTGAAATGGATCCGATCACAGATATCTGTAAAAAATATGATCTGAGACTGATCGAGGACTGCGCACAAAGTCACGGCGCAAAATATAAGAATAAGATCACCGGCAGGTTCGGCGAGTTCGGGGCATTCAGTTTTTATCCCACAAAAAACCTTGGTGCTCTGGGTGACGGCGGTGCCGTTGTAACTGACGATCCGCTGCTTGCAGAGAAAATAAAAGTCTTTAGAAATTACGGTTCGAAAGTAAAATATTATAATGAAGTAGTGGGTTACAACTCGCGTCTGGATGAGGTCCAGGCGGGATTTTTATCTGTTAAGCTTAAAAAACTTGATGATATAAACAGGCACAAAAATAAGCTTGCAGCATTATATCATAAGGAATTAAAAAATGATTTCATAAAACCGGCTGTACATCCTGATTTTTACGATGTTTATCATATATATAATATCAGGCATCCGGAGAGAGATAAAGTCCGTAATTATCTACTTAACAATAATATTAAGACCGACGTGCATTATCCTGTTTCCCCCAATAACCAGGCAGCTATGAAAGGTATAATCAGCGGCAGGTATCCAGTTTCAGAGGAGATACATAGAACAACAATCAGCCTGCCGGTTTCATATTTTCATACAACGGAAGACATTAAAAAAGTAATCAGTGTTCTGAATAATTACTGAACCTGCCCGCTGTAATAAATCCGGTAGATAATTCCTCCCAGGTCATCCGACACCAGCAGCGCACCGTCCGGCATAACAAGAACATCGACAGGTCTTCCGGTAACATTATTTCCCTGCAGCCATCCTTCCGCAAAGGGCTCATAGCTAACTGCTTTATTTCCATCAAGCTTCACCAGCGTTACCCGGTATCCGATTTTTTCCGATCTGTTCCATGAGCCATGTTCGGCAATAAATATCTGGTTTCGGTATTCAGGCGGAAACATATTTCCGGTATAAAATCTCATTCCAAGAGAGGCAACATGAGGACCCAGCGCCTGCACCGGTCTGGTATAATCATCCGGGTTTTTTCCATCGCCATACTCAGGATCTCTTATATCAATACCATGAAAGAAAGGATATCCGAAATGGAGTCCCTGCTTCGGTGCATTGTTGAGCTCATCAGGCGGTATGTTATCCCCAAGCATATCCCTGCCGTTATCCGTAAACCATAATTCCTTCGTAACAGGGTGCCAGTCGAAACCCACTGTATTTCTAATT
This sequence comes from Ignavibacteriales bacterium UBA6490, assembly GCA_002435365.1. Classification (GTDB taxonomy): domain Bacteria; phylum Bacteroidota; class Ignavibacteria; order Ignavibacteriales; family Ignavibacteriaceae; genus UBA6490. The sequence goes on along the minus strand of DJMM01000035.1, from coordinate 37,360 downwards.
CCGTTAGCAAAAACTTCCAGACCGCTGCCATCAGGATTCATTCTTGTTACGGATGCATATATTTTGTTTTCGCTGAGACAGATATTGCAGGGTGCTCCGACCGGGACATATAATTTATCGTCCGGTCCGAAGGCAATAAATTTCCACCCATGTGAACGGTCGGATGGAAAACTTGAATTAACAATTTTAAAGGGAGCATTCTCCTTAAGGTTATTTATAATATCATCAAACCTGATAACACGGCTGTTTTCAGCAACATAAAGTGCGCCGTTCCGGAATGCCACACCATTCGGCATATCAAGTCCCGAAGCAATTGTAATAACCTGATCTGCTTTATTGTTTTTATCCTTATCCAGGACGGCATACACATTACCTGTTCCCCTGGTACCGACAAAAAGAATTCCATCCGGACTAAGGGTCATCGAACGGGCACCATCTATATTGTCAGCAAAGACTTCAATACGAAATCCTTTAGGCAGCTTAATATCTGATTCATTTCCGGGGGTTTCGGAATTTCCCGGATTACAGTAGAGGGATGTTAAGGTCACAAGTATAATAGATACAAACTGCATTCTCTTCTGCATTATCATAGTATCTCCTTTCATGAATAAGAATCGGCAGGCGGCATTACAACCCAAAGAATGATATATACCAGGATGCCCGGAAAGGCAGCACTAAAAATCGACACAAGCACATATACTATGCGTAGGGTGGCAGGGTCCCAGCCAAAATATTCTGCTATACCTCCGCATACACCCGCAATAATTCTGTTTTTGGATCTCTGTAACTGCATCCGTAGAATCCTTTTGTACTAATTTATAAAAAGGCCGGAAAATATGATATTAAATAGAGCTATTCAGAGATCCATTCCGAAAGAAAATCCTGGTGGCTTTTGGGAGTAAATTCGATATACCTGTATTCAGCACAGGAATGGATAAAATAGGGATCTTCTGAAAAGAATGTTTCGAGTTCCTCTTTATCATTGCATTTTCCGATTACAAGTCCTCCTGTCCGCGGTATTTGCGGACCGGAGAGAAGCAGCATTCCCTTTTTATAGCCCTTCTGCAGATGTGCACGGTGAGCATCCGTAAGCTTAACTATTTCCTCAAGGGGCACTTTATATTCAATGAGTATAATAAAATGTTTCATCTAAAGTTTAACATAACTCAATATTGAATCATACAATTCAGCTGCTGTTTTGCCGAGCTCTGCAGTTCTGCCGGTAAAGCTGCTGTTTGTAAACAATATTACCGAAATATTCTGTGAGCGGTTCATCCAGACGGCAGTACCGGTTTTTCCTGCAAGATACAATACTGCTCCGCTATCCGGGTACCAGGAATCAAAAATACTTTCTGATATTATCTGCTTATTTCCATACTTCCCTTTTTGATGAAGCATCTGAAGAAATTTTGCCCAGTCTGAAGTTGTTGTAAAAAGTCCGGAATGCCCTGCAACCCCATGTAATTTCAAGGCTTCGTCGTCAAAAACCACACCTTTATACCTGCGGTGAGGATCGTCGCTGGTGGGTACTGCATAAAACCAGGATGCTTTAGGCGGATTAAACATGGTATGCTGCATCTCCAGCGGGACAAATATTTTTTCATTCAGAAATTCATCCAGCGTCATACCCGAAATCCTTTCTATCAGCTTTTTAAGCACATCAGCACTGTTATCCTCAGCACCTGCTGCTGCAATATTCCGGATATTATCAGGATTATTTAACGATACAAAAAGATCTTTCACAAGCAGATTGTTGTTCTTAATATCAGGCATATATTTCAGCAGTTTATCATCGGGATTTATTTTCTCCTCGCTTGCCAGAACCATGGCGGCAGCAGTAACTGCAAGAGTAGTTACCCGGTCGATGTCATACAGGAAGTCTTTATTTATTACCGGTGATCTTTCGTCGAAATCTGTTTTTCCGAATCCCCTGTTATAAATAACTTTTCCATTACAGGAGATAAGCAGAGAAGCACCGGGATACATTTTACTTTCAATGTTTTCGGAAATAATTCTCGCGGCTGCCGGCACATCATATCCTTCAGCATCCTCCACCAGCATATTTCTGGTGATATTTATTCCGTCGCCTCTTTTAAAAGGTGTCCCTGGTATTGTAACAGGAAGTTTCCCGGTAATATCTGTTTTTCCGGTTATAGCCCTGAGCACTGCTTTTTGCGAGACCACCGCATCACCATAAGTGGCAATATACGTACCCGCACCGGGAAACATTGAAAGCAGATAGGGATTTCCGAAACTTATAATTAATGAAGGCTTGTCAAGCTGAAGTACCTGGTTTACAAATTCAGCCTGTTTCTCCTTCATCAGGACGGTCCCCTGGTATGCTTTTACTTTCACGAAAGAGGGAATGATGATAAGGTCGGAAGAGCGGGCAATGCTCATTGCTTTTCTGAAATCCTTATCCGAGCTGGTGCTGCCAAGAGTGATAGTTTTTATATATCCGAATTCCTGGTCACATAGTTCATTGAAGTATTCCCCTTCAGTAACATTATCGGTTATGGAAATTACTGCCGTGGAATAAAATTTTTCGGGAGCAAGCGGTATAATATTATTTTCATTCTTAACAAGGGTAATCGATTTTTCAGCAATTTCCTCAGCTATAAACACATTTTTCCTGCTTCCCACAAATGAAGGAATACTGGCTATATCGGTTGTTTTTATTTTATCCACACCGGTCCATACTTTTGCTGCAAGTATTTTCCTTACGCTTTCATTTATTCTTTCAACCGGTATTTCGCCGCTGTAAACAGCATCGGATATTGATGAAACTGCAATATCTTCATCAGGCGGCATAAGCAGGATATCAATCCCCGCTTTAATTGCCATTACTGATGCCTGTGCAACGGAATAATACCTGGTTACAGCATTCATATTCATTGCATCGGTTACAACCAGTCCCTTGAACTGCAGTTCGTTCTTGAGCAGATCAGTAATTATCCTTTTGGATAAAGTTGCCGGAATATTATCCGGTTCAAATGCAGGAACAGAAAGATGACCGATCATAACAGACTGTACTCCTGAATTAATTGCTTTTATGAATGGGTCAAGTTCATTTGTCATAAGCTCTTCACGGGTGCCGCTGATTACCGGCATATCCTGATGGGAATCTGTACTGGTGTTCCCATGCCCCGGAAAATGCTTAACCGTAGTGATCATTCCCCCCTGTCTCGATCCTCTTATAAATGCTTCGCAGTATTCGGAAACCACATCCTTATCTTCCGAATAGGCGCGTATATTAATAATTGGATTATCTGCATTAACATTTATATCTGCAACCGGTGCATAATTCTGATGAATACCGATTATTCGCGACTCTTGTGAGATTGTTTTCCCCATTTCCTCTGCAAAGAAAGGATTCCCTGCTGCAGCAAGCGCCATATTATAAGGAAATTCTGTTGCGTCTGTAAGACGCATAGCCAGGCCTCTTTCAAAATCAGATGAAATTAATAGAGGAACCTTCGCCAATTCCTGTGCTTTATTTATATTAAGGGCTTCGTTGAGTATATCACCTTTAAAATATACAAGTCCGCCTACTTTCAGATCCTCCACAAGGTATTTTATCCTTCTGTAATCGGATGACGTATCAGATGTAAAACTGCCGCTGGCCCAGGGCATAATCATCTGGGCAACCCTTTCGCGGATTGTCATTTTATCAAGGACTGAATCAATATAAGATTTTTCCTCTTCGCTGATGCTGAATACACCCGGGAATTCATCACCGGGTCCTTTAATTGATGCCATTTTAATATCCGGTTGAGTTATGGAAATTAATTTCGGTGGGAATAGTGAGAAAGAAACAATTACAGTTATGCTGAACAGATATCGTATCGTTTTATTCATAATCACACAAGATCATACATCTAGGATTAAAATTCATTCGTAACAAGCCTTCTTTGATATACTCAAGGAAAGATGCTCAGGGAACATTTTTAATAATGCCAATTTAGTTTTTAATTTTCAACAGCATTGATCACAGCATCATGCAATGCCGGTCTTACTTTTGCTATCTTTACATTGTTCCTGGTTGGATAAACCCGGTTAGTTAAAAAAATGACTGCAAGATTCCTTGAAGGATCTGCCCATACCGAAGTGCCGGTATACCCGGTATGACCGAAAGAATTACCGCCGAAGAACCTGCCGGCCGAAGAACCTTCGACGGATTTTGTATCCCATCCCAGAGCCCTGCTGCTCAATGAAGAGTATTTTCTTGTAAAAAATGCAATAGTTTCAGGTTTTATAAATATCCGGCCTTTATATTCTCCTTTATTCAGAAGCATCTGAAGAATTTTTGACAAATCAGACGCAGTGGAAAATAAACCGGCATGACCTGCAACTCCGCCCAGCAGAAAAGCTGTTTCATCATGTACCTCCCCCTGAAGCTGGCGGTTACGCCAGTAATTATCAAGCTCAGTGGGGGCAATACTGTTTTTGATTTCCGGAGCAGGATTATACCCCGTGTTTTTCATTTCCAGGGGAATAAATATTTCGTCCCTGCAGAATTTATCAAGACTTTTACCCGTAACCTTTTCAATTATTTTACCCATCGTTATCATTCCTAGGTCACTGTAAAGCATTTTCGTGCCGGTTGGATATTCAAGGGAAGAAGCATAAATATCTTTTAGAACATCATCAGGATTATCATATAATTCATAAAACTTTTTCCAGGAAGGCAGTCCGCTGTTATGCAGCAGAAGATTCTTTATCCTTATATGCCCTTTTTCATGCTGACTGAATTCAGGAATATATTTGGCTACAAGATCATCAAGCTTGAACAGACCACGGTCATAGCAAAGCATTACTGCAGTTGTTGTTGCTATTACCTTTGACACCGATGCCAGGTCAAATATTGTATTAACCGAAACCTCCGGTGAGTTCTGATCATACGTATAATGCCCGTAAGCATTTTCATATATAATCTTATTATCCTTCAGGATTAACAGAACCGCTCCCGGAAATGCCGTGTCCGCTATTCCATCTTCAATAACCTTATCTACAAGTTCAAAACCGGATTGCTCCTGGCAGCAGCTATGAGTACTGACGGGCTGCGGGTAAATGCTGTATGCAAAAAGCAGAAACAGCGCCGATATTATTTTCTGCTTCAAATTATTCCGCCTCTTTTGTCTTTTTACCAAATAAAGCATCAAGCGGAATCATCTTTGTAACAAAGAATCCGGGTATCATGGTTATCAATATCCAGACAAAAAAGAGTTTATATCCTATTGCTTCCTGGATCAGGCCGGCAAACAAACCAGGAATCATCATGCTTAACGCCATAAATCCTGTAGCAATGGCATAATGGGATGTTTTATACTCACCTTCGGAAATGTAAATCATATAAAGCATGTAAGCCGTAAAACCGAAGCCATAACCGAACTGCTCCCCGGCCACACATAAATTTATTATTATAAAACTATCCGGCTGCACATATGCAAGATATATATATAGTATGTGCGGAATATTTATTGATGCAAACATCCACCAGAGCCATTTCTTTAAACCATCCCTGGAGGCAAGTATACCACCTAAAATACCGCCGATGCTTAGGGCTATTATTCCAACGGTCCCATATGCAATTCCAACTTCGCTTGTGGTTAACCCGATTCCTCCAACTTCCCTGGGATCCAGCAAAAACGGCGACGCAAGTTTTACAAGCTGAGCTTCACCAAAACGGTAAATAAGCAGAAATGTAATTATTAATATAATCTTCGGCTTGCTGAAGAATAGTTTGAACGTCTCGCCGAACTCTTTCAAAACACTCCTTTGATTACCCTCCTTCAGTTGAATCACTGAGCTGTCGGCAGCAGGATACGGAAGTATGAAGAAATGATACAGAAAGAAAATTACAAACAAGCCGGTCAGAAGCAGAAATGTTGTTGACCAGGCCCAGGGAATATCACCTGCCAGCGGTGTAAATACTGCCGAACTTTCTTCCCTCAATTTCGGATCGATTTGTATAACGGAATATGCAGGCTTCGACCAGTTGCGTTCGTTAAACACAAATCTGCTTCCCTCAATCAGCGCCAGATTTTTATCTCCGGATCTGTCGATGTTTACAATAACCTCTTTATCTTTATCCGGACTTCCGGTTACATAAAATGATATAACCGATATATTGCCAGCTGTTTTCTGCCTGTTTTCCACTGAAGAATTAAATTTTTCATTCAGAATTACGGCGGATTCATCTCCATACAGATTGTTTTCTGCATTCAGTTTTCTTACAAGAAAAAGAACCGAGTCAACTTCATACTTGCTGCGCTTTTCAACGGACATCTGCACTTCTTTTCTTACCGGCAGAATTTTCTGTTCGGCAGTTTCCTCGCGGATAAAGTCCGGCGAGATAACAAGTTCCTCACTGATTCCCGGCTTTACATTTACAACGAGATCCTGTGTGGGCAGTCCGCTGTGAATCTCAAAATAACCTGCCAGGATTATAACCAGTCCCTGACCGGTTATCATCGAAAGCCTGTAAAAGAGACTGCGGAACCCGACATAATATGCCTGGTCACCTTTACTAAGGCCAAGCATATAAAATCCGTCCGCTGCTATATCATGAGTAGCGGAGCTGAAAGCAAGCAGAAAGAAAAATGCAAGCGTATACTGAAGGAAACCTGTTACCGGAATTGTAAATGCAACTCCCGCCAGACCCAGTCCAACTATAAACTGCATTACTACAATCCACACCCTTTTGGTCTTAAATATATCGACAACCGGGCTCCATAACGGCTTAAGTACCCAGGGGAGGTAAAGCAGACTTGTATAAAAAGCAATATCGGCATTCGAAATTCCCATTCGTTTATACATTATGACAGATACAAGCATTACCACTACATATGGAATGCCCTGTGCATAGTATAAGGAAGGAACCCATGTAACCGGATGTCTGTGAGCAGGTTTTTTGAACATTAGTCTCTCGCTATATTAATTTTTTTGCCATAAATACCGCACCCATTGCAGGCGGATAATCAGGCTCCTTTAAATTTACCTTAACTGAATTTTCTTTCAGCTTCCTGATGAAAGTATCAGAGTAGATGTTTTTGTGGGTTATCAAACCGCCGATTAAAGCCAGATTCATTACCGGTTCTTTCAGCTTTATATGCATCGCCTGTACGTGAAGAATGAGCTCGTCTGTTTCTTCTTCAATAATTTTTAATGCCTCCTTATCACCTTTTTCCGCGGCTTCGATAACCAGCGGAGCGGCAGAAGCAATATCAAAATTATTTTTATAGATTTCGGTAATAAGCAGCTCCGGGGAATTTATGTTGAATCTCTCTTTTACAAGTCCGGATATTATTGTTTTTTCACCCCGACCGTCAAAATCCTTCGATACGGCCATCAGTCCTTTTTTACCCAGCACATATCCGCTGCCCTCATCTCCCAGGAACCTTCCGAAACCGCCCACCCTGTGAATAATATCCCCGCTGTCTTTTCCAAACATTATGGAACCGGTGCCGGCAATTAAAATACTTCCCGGTTTTCCTGTAAATGCGCCTTCCAGTGCTGCACGAGCATCACTTTCAACTCTGAAAACTTTAAAGCCTGTCCCCTTAAACCCGGCAAATTTGATGAAGTCCTGTTCAAGCTTTTCAGCGTCGCTTCTTCTGCCTGCGCCGGTGGTACCGATAACAATAGCGGATATTTCATCGTTTGAAATATGAAGATGTTCTGTACACTGATTAATTAATGAAAGAAGTGTCTCGGTTACGGTTTCCGTTCCGAGCATAAGAAAATTTGAGGGACCGCCGGTACATTCAAAAAGAACTTTGTTTTCTTTATCGGTTATTATGCATGTGGTTTTAGTGCCTCCCCCATCCATTCCAATAAGATAATTCATAGTTTATTTGCTTTTGTGGATTAAAACTTTTCCTAAAAATAAATAAAGATTAACTGATTAAAAAGATAATACTTATATACTCCCCATTAAAATTTTTTTTATATTTGAACATTGATAAACATTTGGGTGCAATGAAAGGAATTATACTCGCCGGCGGCGCCGGTTCGCGGCTCTACCCGGTATCAAAAATTTACAGCAAGCAGCTAACGCTGATTTATGATAAACCGCTTATCTATTATCCCCTTTCAATTCTGATGCTGGGAGGAATAAGAGAGATACTGATCATTTCCAATAAAGAGACCATCCCTTTTTATAAACAGCTTTTTAACGACGGCAGCCACCTTGGCCTTGATATAAAATATGAAGTGCAGGCAGCACCGAACGGAATCGCAGAAGCGTTTATTATTGGCAGCAGCTTCATTGGGAAGGACAGCGCTACCTTAATCCTTGGTGATAATATTTTTTACGGCTATCTGGATTTCTTCTACAATGCAGTGAAAAACAATGAGGGTGCTACAATCTTCGGATATAAGGTCAATGACCCCGAGCGGTACGGAATTGTTGAATTCGGACCCGACGGCAAGGCTTTATCAATCGAGGAAAAACCGAAGATACCCAAATCCCCTTATGCCGTACCCGGTCTGTATGTATATAACAATGATGTGGTTTCCATCTCCAAAAATCTGAAGCCTTCTGCTCGCGGAGAGCTTGAAATTACAGATGTGAATAAAGAATATCTTAAAAGAGGCGAACTGCGTGTGGAGAGAATCGGACGCGGAGTGGCATGGCTGGATACCGGAACTCCCGATGCACTTCTGCAGGCATCCACATTTTTCGGCGTTATAGAAGAACGCCAGGGCCTTAAAGTTGCCTGTATTGAAGAAATTGCATATCAGAGAAAGTTCATTTCACTGGAAAGCTTCCGGAAAGTAATTGATGAAATACCCAAATGCCTTTACAGGGATTACCTCGAAAAAGTATACGATAATGTAAAGGAATCCTGATGAAAGTTACAGAAACGGGCATCGAAGGCCTACTTGTATTGAGTCCCGATATTTATAAAGATGACCGAGGCTATTTTTTTGAGGCTTTTAATGAAGAGGTATACCGGAAATCAGGATTGAATTTTGATTTCGTTCAGGATAATATTTCCAAATCCAGGAAAAATACAGTACGGGGATTGCATTTCCAGACCGGTAACATGGCCCAGGGAAAACTCTGCCACGTTATCTACGGCAGAGTTCTGGACATAGCAGTGGATATAAGAATTGATTCACCCACTTTCGGAAAACATTTTTCGGTGGAACTGTCGGAAGAAAATCATCTGCAGATATGGATGCATCCCGGTTTTGCACACGGATTTTCTGTTCTTTCCGAGGAGGCAATTTTCAGCTATAAATGCACCAGGATCTACAGCAGGGAACATGAATCAGCTATCCTGTTCAACGATCCTGATCTGAATATTGACTGGAAGGTTGCCGATCCTGTTGTATCTCAAAAAGATTTAACCGCACAGACATTTAAAAAATTCAAAGAGCAATGGCGAAAAGTCTGATATATAATTTTCTAAGCGACGATGAGCTCCTCCGGATCTCAAATAAGATAAAAGAGAAAGAGCGGCTTACCAGCGGTGAAATATGCCTGAGCATAAAAGAGAAGAGAAATTTCCTGGAGAGAAGAAAAGATGTGAGGACTCTTGCCGAAAAGGAATTTTTGCGCCTGGGCATCCGGAATACCAGGGATAATACGGGCATACTCATTTTTGTGAATCTTGGCAGCCGGCAGTTTTACATCCTTGCCGATAAGGGAATAAATTCCAAAGTTGAACAGAAAACCTGGGACAGCATCAGGGACGTAATGGCTGCAGATTTTTCGGGAGGCCGGTTCGCGCAGGGACTTATTACCTGTATCGAATCGGTGGGGCAGGTCCTGCAGAATCACTTCCCCATAAAACCCGATGATACAAATGAACTCTCAAATAAAGTAATAATCCAGTAACCTGCCGTTAATTCCCCAAAATTTACCCGGATTTAACTTTATTAAGTAAATAAGCTTAAGATTTTTTTCTGAATCCATCTCGAAATCCCTGCATCATATCATTACAAAAAAAGAGGAATAAATGAAAAACATAGTTGAAGGCACTGATTTCAATTTTGATCAGGAAGTATTAAAATCTGATATCCCGGTTCTTGTGGACTTTTGGGCACCCTGGTGCGGGCCATGCAGAATGGTTGCTCCGGTTATGGAAGAAATTGCCACTGAATATGAAGGCAAGATTAAAGTGGTTAAAGTAAATACCGACGAAAACCAGCAGGTTGCTTATAAATATGGAATTAGAAGCATTCCTACAATAGGAATCTTCAAAGGCGGAGAAGTGGTAGACGGAGTTATCGGCGCAGTTCCGAAACACTACCTCGAAGAGAAATTAAAACCACTCATTTCAGTCAACTAAAAAAATACCTTTAAGAGATTCAGGATTACTACTTAATCCTGAATCTTCCTATTTAACAGAATAAATATTCTAAATTAAGCAATTTTTGCCGTAAGGAAAGTTGGTTGCTGAGATATTCGGGACCTTTCCCCGATCTAACCTGTATCTAACCCCATTCTATTCCCATTCTGATCTCATTTTTCCCGGATTAATATGAGTTCAATATAGTATTAATTAGGGCTTACGATGAAGAAGGAAATCCAACCGCAGGATATCCCAGAAAAGGTTAAAAATCTTCAGTTTAATAGATTTAAGAGGTAAAATTTATCTTTTACGGGTTTGATTACGTTCCGGAGTCTTCTTTTTCCCGTCCCAGCGTGCCAGCGGGTTATCCACCTTCATTCTCATAAGTCCTTTATCCGTTCCGATCCACATGTTTCTGCCGTCAAAGTAAAGTGAAAGGATGGTTGAGGAGTTTAACACAGTTTCGTTCAGATCAACTGCATCTATTTTGTTTGTAAAGCGGTTTATTACAACAAGTCCTTTGCCGAATTCTTTTTTATCTCTTCTGTCAAACTGGTAAACCCCTGCCCAGATTGAATTTCCTACTCTTTCAATACAGTAGACGCCATTGGCAGGCATACCGTTCTGCTTTGAAAACCGGTCCCACCTGAACTTCCTGTCATACTTGTATATTCCACCCACGTTAAAGTCAGGTTTTTGCGGAGTAATAAACTCATCGGTTGCAAACCAGATATTATCCTGATCAAAAACAACATCGCTCACGGAAACAGCTTCGCCGTCGCCGTTAAAGCCGTTAACTTTATTATCGATAAACCCGGCAGCCCCGGCATCTGTTAATGGTTTCTTTTTATCATAAACATGAACCCCGGCTTCGGTGGAAAAATAGAGCACGCTGTCGCCGTCAATATTGATTGATATAAAAGTATTGGTCCGGGGATCCCCTTTCCTGGTAAGGTCGATGTCGGTAAACCGGTTTTTCGAAACATCCAGTTTCGTTAAATTTCTGAATCTCCCTATCCACAGCACATTTTCGGAAGGATCATAGCAGAGGGAGCGTATCCAGTTGCCGAATTCTCCTCCAACCGCAAATTTTCTTTTTCTCCACTGGTTCCGTTTACGGTCCAGTATGAATAAGCCGTCCGCACTTCCGGCCCACACGTATTCCGGACTAACGGCAATATTATAGAACATATCGTTTTCAAGGTTACGGTTCTGTGTGGAATAGTTTGTCCATTTATCTTCTTTATATGAATACCTGAAGATACCGTAGCCGTAAGTTGACACCCACAGATTATCCGTCTCTCCCTTTATACCAGTAATTTTTCCCCCTTCCAGAAACATTTCGGATTCAATCTGGGGGAATACAGAAACAGTTAAAAGGAGGGTTAAAATAAATAATTTAATCTTCGTCATACTTCACTTTGTTCAAAGTTCATGGCCTGCGTGCGCAGGCAAGTTCAAAATTTATATAAATCATGTGTTTAAATATTTCTATGCTCAAAGCCTCCTTAATATTAGTAGCTTTCTTCTTCAGAAGGGAAATTCTGCTTACGGATATCCTGGATATATTTATCAACTGCCTTATGGATATCCTCTGCCAGTCTTGAATAATGTCTTACAAACCTGGGATGAAATTCAAGATTAAGACCGAGCATATCGGGTGTAACCAGAATTTGTCCGTCGCAGTGAATGCCTGCACCGATTCCTATGGTTGGGATTGTTAATGATTCTGTAACCTTTTTAGCAAGCTTGGCAGGAATTTTTTCCAGCACGATTGAAAAGGCCCCGGCCTCCTCAATTATTTTTGCATCTTTCAGTATCTCATCGGCTTCGGTTTTAATAACACCTCTTTCGCGGTAGCTGCCAAACTGGTGAATGCTCTGCGGGGTCAGTCCTATATGCCCCATCACCGGTATGCCGGCTTCCGTAATTTTCCTTATTGTTTCTGCAACGCGTTCACCGCCTTCGAGTTTAACACCCACCGCAGCGGTTTCTTTCATTATACGTCCCGCATTGCGGAAACCTTCATCTACGCTAAGCTGATAGCTCATAAACGGCATATCCACAATAACCATTGCGCGGTTAACGCCTTTTGTAACAACCTTTGTATGATAAATCATTTCGTCCATTGTAACAGGGAGTGTTGTTTCATTGCCCTGAAAAACATTGCTCAGAGAATCGCCGACAAGGATTAGATCTATACCTGTTTCATCAAGAATTTTGGCAGTTATAAAATCGTATGCCGTAAGGGCGGATATCTTGATCCCTTTTTTCTTCAGGAGCCCGAGGGCTTTTGTAGTAATGCGTTTAATTTCTTTTTCTGTGCTCATGTGTTTTCTACAAGACGTTAATGAAATTAATTTCTTTATTCAATCTATTCATTTTTGTATTAAAATAATATTCAAATCCCTCCGCCAGGGATACTTTAAGTGCATTGTAATCCACCGGTTTTCCCAGCACCGTTTCAATATCCGCAGTTTTTTGGTCAAGTTCCTTATTTATTTTGAGAGAATCGGCTTCGGAAAGGTAAAGATAACCTGTTATTTTTTTATGATAGCTGCCGCAGAGTATCGATCCATGCTGAAGAATTACATTATTCATTTTGCGCTGTGCACTACCCACTATTTTCCTTCCGCTGAATTTAAGTTCGCTTTTGGAAGGAGCAGCAAAACAGACAGCGCCTGCCGGAGTTTTGTAGAAGCCCCTGAAGTTGGTCTGGTTCTCTTCCATCTCAATTTCAGCCAGCCCGGGATGGTATCTCTTTAATCCTTCCGAAAGGGCGGCATTTATCTGATGAAATATTTCGCGTGCGGATGAACCAGGGGTAATCGGAATTATCACAGAGTATGTAATTTCTTCCGAATGCAGTACTGCCCTGCCGCCGGTCGGGCGTTTTACTACATCCAGATTATCGGAAGCTGCTTTTGCAAGGTCTATTGAATTATAATCCTGCCCCGCACCCAGCGAAATGCAGTAGGGATTCCACCTGTACAGCCTGAAAAAAGCCTTACCGGGTGAACAAATTTCAGCGAGGTGAAGATCGTAATCCATATTGAATTTACCGGTATTGAAATCGTGGGAGATAAAATACCAGGTCATTTACCGCTGAGACCTCTTTTACTCTTCGCAATAAACTCAAGCACATTCCTGATCAGGGGATGGTCATTCATTTCCTCCTCTATTTTTTTACGTGCCTGGGTAACATTAAGTTCTCTGCTGTAGATATAGGAATAAACTTTTTTCAGCATCATAATCTCATCATTTGAGAAACCTCTTCTGCGCAAACCGATTACATTTATCCCCTTATATTTAAGCGGTTCATTTGCTGTGAGAATATATGGGGGCACATCCTGTACCACCCGGAATCCGCCGCCGATCATTGAATGCTGCCCTATTTTGCAGAACTGATGAACAACGGTACCGCCGCCGATATTGACAAAATCTTCAACTGTAACGTGTCCCCCCAGCTGAACAGCATTCGCCAGAATGCATTTATCGCCGATTTTCACATCATGGGCTGCATGGCTGTAAGCCATAAGGAAACAGCTTTTACCAATACTGGTTGAACCAGTTGTTGTTCCTCTGTGCAGTGTAACAAATTCCCGGATTGCGGTATCATCGTCAATAAAAACAAAAGTCTGGTTTCCCTTAAAGCTTAAATCCTGGGGATCATTTCCGACCGATGCACCCTGATAAATTTTCACCCTGTCCCCTACTCTGGTCCCATTATAGAGCACCGCATAAGGACCTATATAGCAGTCGTTTCCGATCACTACATCATCTTCAATAACAGCATAGGGGGATATTATTACATTTTCCCCGATCTCAGCACTGCTGCTTACAACTGCAGAGTGATGTATCTGTTCCATGTTTCAGTTATTAATTTTCCTTAAGTCTGTTATCCCTGTCGACCACGCCTGCCATAAAATCTGCTTCGGCAACCAGCGTGTCATTTACAAATGCTTTCCCGGACATTATAAAAATTTTACTCTTCTTTGCAGTAAGTTCCACCTCCAGGAAGAGCTGGTCACCGGGNNAAAATACCCCCGGTCTGTCCCATTGCTTCAACAATAAGCACACCCGGCATTATCGGCTGTCCCGGAAAATGTCCCTGGAAAAAAGGTTCATTAAAAGTAACGGATTTTACACCGATAACTTTTTTATCTATTTCCAGGCTGATTATTTTATCAACAAGCAGGAACGGGTATCTGTGCGGGAGTATTTTGGTAATTGCATTAATATCAAATATTACCCCCTCTTTTTTAACAAGCTGGTATTTTTTTACAAGTTTCTTCTGCTGGTAAAGTTTCCGTACCTGCTTGGCAAATTCAACATTGGCACGGTGACCCGGTCTGGCTGCCAGTATCTGCGCTTTCAGAGGGGCGCCAATAAGGGCAAGATCTCCCAGCAGGTCAAGCAGCTTATGCCTGACCGGTTCATTCCTGAAGCGCAGCTCCTTATTGTTAAGCATACCATTTTCACCAAGAGTAATTTCCCTGGAGATTCCGATTTTGCTCCTGATATTTTCAAGTTCCGCTTTGGTTGCAGGGTGATCGATAATAACAACCGCATTATCGATATCGCCTCCCTTAATCAGACCTGCATTTGCAAGTTCTTCCACTTCACTCAGGAAGCAAAAAGTCCTGGAGGGAGCAAAATCCGATACAAACTCTTTTTCAAGATCAAAAAGGCCGGTATGCTGACTCCCCAGTGCCGGGTTCTGGTAATCCACCATTACTGTAACACGATAGCTGTCCAGCGGAAGCGCAACAATATCTATCTGCTTTGCTTCATCGTGGTACATAACAGTCTGATCAATTATCAGGTAATCTTTCGGTGCATCCTGAATTACAAATTCTGACTGAAGAAGACATTCCACGTACGGCATTGCGCTGCCGTCCCCAATGGGGGGCTCAATTCCATCCAGTTCAATTATTATATTATCGATCTGTAATCCGACTATTGCTGCAAGTACATGTTCTACCGTATAGACTTTCGCTTCACCTATTCCCAGCGTTGTACCCCTGGATACATCAACAACATTATCTGCTGTTGCGGGTATTTCGGGATTTCCGCCAAGATCGGTACGGACAAATCTGATTCCATAATTCTCCGGGGCAGGTTTGAAGGTCATATTACAGGAAGTACCTGTGTGTAGACCTATACCTGACATGGTTACTTCTTTTGCAATAGTACGTTGTTGTTCCAGCATTTTCGTCCTAATTTATTTTAACAAAATCGGGACTAAAGATAAGAAGTTGCGGTTCAAGGTTCAAGATTAGGTTGTTCCCGCTCGTTTTATTTGCTTAATGTCATTTTGATGATTTTTCTTTGTTTTTCCCATGCCAGAACACAAAAATAGATCCCGGCAGGGAGATTTTCTGAATCAATAGTTATTTTATGATCCCCCGCATTATAATATCCGGAAAGCACTTCCCTTACCTCCTGTCCTATAATATTAAACAGATTGATATTTACAATACCATCCTCCGGAATTGAAAACCGGACCACAGTTTCAGGATTAAAAGGGTTGGGATAATTCTGCCGCAGCTCTAAGATGCCGGGTTTTTCAATCTGCAGACTTATCTCATCGGAATAAGTGAATGCCCCCATATTATCAATCTGTTTTAACCTGTAAGAATAATTTGTGAAGTTATAGAGCTCATTATCCTGAAAAGAGTAGTATTTCGGAGCGTTACAGCTGCCGTACCCCTGTAAGAATCCTATTTTTTTCCATCCTTCGTTTAAATACACAGAAGTTATTTTTCTTTCAATATCAAACCCGTAATTATCCACCTCTGTTTCTGTTTTCCATCTCAGCAGTATACAGTCTCCCCTTAATACTGCATTAAATGATGAAAGCTGAACGGGCAGCGGTGCCTCTGCCCAGGTTCTGGCAAATCGGATTCCATCAAGATAAATGTTACCTGAATTGCTGGACGGCCTTAAAGTTATTCCTTTAATACCAAGACAATCTGCTCCATTAACATCAATAACATCTGGAAACGGTTCTTCAGTTGTAAGTGGCGGATTTATCCATAGAGATATTGAGTCGTTAATTGTTTGAGGAATAAACTTATATTTTAGCACCACAACTATTGTTTCATTAATTAAAATTTCTAAGTCAGCAAATGTGCTTGTGATTCCTTTCCTTATACCTAATTTTATAAACCCAGGAGTACTTGCTTTTTTTATATATAAATAGCCTTTAGGGTGACCAGTTGAGTCTGTGAATGCAAAAAATGAACTACCAAGATTATCAAGATTAAGAGTATCTTTAACTGATACCAGAAATGAAATGTAGACACTCCCTGTCTTTATATTATTTACATATCTTTGTAGTGCTTGTACATTTGATACCCCCTCCAGAAAAATATACCGCCCGGTTCCGGAAGATGGATAGCCAGGATATGATAAATTACCTTCCTGAACTTCGATATTCCTGGTGCCGGTACTGTATTTTACCCAGTTCCCTGCCGATACGTCGAACAAGGGACCGGTGGAATAGGAGAAGTTTTCTTCGAATAATAGCTGCGGAAATGCAGAACCCGGAATGAGTGTGAAAAGAAACATAATATGATACAAAAATTTTTTCATGATGATCTCCCGCTGTTTAGAAAAAATTTTATTGGTGGCAGAAATGCCCTGCTTTATTTGTGCCAAACCTAAATATTTTAGCTGCAATATTCAAATTTTTCAATGCCTTTTTCGTAAATCTGAATGTTTTGCTATATTTCACTGATTATTTATTTAACAGAACATAATATGAGAATAATTATAGCAGGCGTGGGAGACGTTGGTTATCATCTTGCAAAGCAGCTCTCCATGGAAGCCCACGATATAGTTGCAATTGACACAAATGAGGAAAGACTTTCTCATGTTGGTTCGAATACTGATATTCTTACAATTGAAGGTTCTTCTACCTCCCTGCAGGTTCTCAAAGATGCAAAGATAGAAAAGACAGACCTGCTGGTTGCGGTTACTCCTTCCGAAGAAACAAATATTGCAACAGCTATACTTGGCAAAAAGCTGGGAGCAAAAAAAACAATTGCACGGATCGCCAATTCCGAATACCTGGATAGCTCCTCAGGCGTCAACTTTAAAGAACTCGGAATAGATTTTATGATCTATCCCGAAGAGCTTGCCGCCAATGAAGTAGTTAGCCTTATTCTCAGAACTGCAGCAACCGATATCCTTGAGTTCGAAGGGGGAAAGCTATCGGTAATGGGACTTAAACTAGATAAAGATGCACCGGTAATTCATAAATCAATTTCCGAGGCTGCCAGGGAATATCAAAATTCGGATTTCAGGATCGTTGCTATATACAGAAATTTTAAAACAATCATTCCTGCTGGCAACGACCGCTTTCTTCCAAACGATATGGTGTTCGTTATTACTACTCCCGAAGGTATCGACATGATACTAAAACTCTCCGGAAAGGAGAATAAGAAGTTCGAGAACCTGATGATACTGGGCGGAGGAAAGATAGGCAGAAGGGTGGCAAAGCTGCTTGAAAGCACAATGCAGGTGAAACTGATTGAATCCAATGAGGATAAAAGTTTCGCTCTCGCTGATATGCTTCAGAGTACCCTTGTTATTCATGGCGACGGAAGGGACCTGGACCTGCTGGCACAGGAAGGCATTATAGATATGGATGCGTTCATAGCATTGACCGATGATGCGGAGGCAAATATAATAAGCTGCCTGATGGCAAAACATCTCGGTGTTACAAAAGCTATCGCCCTTGTCGATAAAGTTGATTATGTGCCCCTTACACATACCATTGGGCTGGACTCCTTGATTAATGTAAAACTGATTGCCGCAAACAATATTTCCCGCTTTATCCGCAAGGGCGAGGTGCTTGCAATAGCATCGCTGGAAGGTATAGATGCCGAGGTATATGAATATATTGCGCAGCGGAATTCCCCTGTTACGCAAAAGCCGGTAAAGGAGCTGCATTTTCCTAAGGATGCCATTATCGGAGGAGTGATCAGGGATAATAAGAGCTTTATAATTGTAGGAGATTCACAAATCAGGGAAAATGATAAGGTTGTTGTTTTCTCCCTTCCAAGCGGTGTAAAAAAGATAGTTAAATTCTTCGAAAAGTAAGTCCCGTATTATCAATGCCCAATGAACTATAAAATAATTCTAAACGTTACCGGATTTTTATTGATGATAATCGGGGGATTTATTTTTACAGCCCTGCCGTTTTCATTCTACTATAAGAGCGGGGACCACCTTGCAATTATTATTTCCGGAGCCTTTACCATATTCATAGGTTTCCTTGTATGGATTTATACAAGAAAACTGAAAAATAAGGAGCTGGGAAAAAGGGAGGGATATATTATTGTTTCACTGGGATGGCTGGCAATGTCGCTTTTCGGAAGCCTCCCCTTTATAATCAATGGGTCCATACCGAATTTTACAAATGCATTCTTTGAAACAGTATCCGGATTTACAACAACCGGAGCTTCCATCCTTACAGATATAGAATCAATTCCGGAAGGCCTTCTCTATTGGAGAAGCCTTACACAGTGGCTGGGAGGAATGGGAATAATCGTTCTTTCACTTGCAATACTGCCGATACTCGGAATCGGAGGTATGCAGCTCTATATAGCCGAAGTACCTGGTCCCACAAAAGATAAAATCCACCCCAGGGTGAAGGAAACCGCCAAACGATTATGGGGAATATACGTTATTCTGACATTAGCTGAGATAATACTTCTTACTGCAGGCGGAATGGATCTTTTTGACTCTATAAATCATAGTCTTACTACCATGGCTACAGGAGGGTTCTCAACAAAAAATCAGAGTATTGCATTTTATGAATCCCCCTTTATTCAATACGTCATTATTTTCTTTATGTTCCTGGCAGGTACAAATTTTACAATTCATTATCTGGCACTGCACAGGAATTTCAGCTTTCTGAAAAACAATAATGAGTTCCGCGTATACCTCTTTCTGGTAGCGGGCTTTACTGTTATTGTAACGTTAATTCACCTGGGACATGTAAACTTCAATATAGAAGAAACATTCAGGAAGTCGCTGTTCCATGTGGTATCTCTGATTACTACCACAGGATTTGTAACTTCGGATTATGAGAACTGGGCGCCGTTTTCAAGATTTATCTTTTTCATCCTTTTGTTTATCGGAGGATGCGCCGGATCTACTTCCGGAAGCATTAAGGTGGTCCGACATCTGCTTTTATTTAAAAACGGAGTACTGGAACTGAAAAGACTTATGCATCCCAGTGCCGTAATACCGGTTAGGCTGAACGAGCGTACCATAAGTTCAACCGTTGTACAAAATGTGCAGGCCTTCGTATTCTTTTATATTATTATTTTTATAGCCGGGTCATTTATATTGTCACTTATGCACATCGATTTTATTACTGCTATCGGTGCGGTGGCTACCTGCCTCGGTAATGTGGGTCCGGGAATCGGAACGGTGGGGCCGGTGGCAAACTTTGCTCATATGCCGGAAGCCGGAAAATGGCTGCTTTCATTTTTAATGCTGCTGGGAAGACTGGAACTGTTTACAATGGTAATATTATTCTCTTCAGCCTTCTGGAAAAAATAGTACTCCCTTTTTCAGCTGCACTTCTTAATTGCAGACAGAACTTCCTTCGGTCGATAAGGTTTTTTTAGTAATGCACACTTTCGGGTATTCACCTGGAGCTGATCAGTTTCCGGGGTTTCGGTAAGATAGATTACGCATATTTTAAATAATTCAGTCAGTGTCCTGATCTTTTCAAAAACAGAATAATCGTTTGAATCTATTATAATCAGGTCTGGTTTTTCCGATGAGATATAATTAAACAGAGCCGGAAAATCCTTGAAGGTTCCCAGCACTTCCCACTTCATTTTTTTAAACATTGCACTTAAATCAAGAGCAATTATCCCTTCCGGTTCAAGGATAACCGCCTTTTTCAGGTTCTCCATTTTGCCCTCCAGGTGTCAATGATCTGATAACACAGTTACACGAATAAGTTACATATTATAGTAATAAAAATATTTTTTTTGCGCAAGAGTTATTTAAATTTATCGGTGTACAGCTGTATTTTAAAAAGAACCCACAGCTGGCGTTGCTGCGGCAGGCAGATTCCTACGGAATGCTGAAACTTTTGTTCATCCAATTCGTAACGCAGATGTAATTTCCGGTATTTTGCATGTATGATCGCTTAAATGAATCCATAATCCCCTTTATCCTGTCATAATCCGCTTCAGTCCGATAATAAAAATATTTTGCGGGCATGTTGTATTCAAAGCCGTATAACGATTGCGGATAAGGTATTACCCCCGTTTCAGGAAATTCGAACTGCTGCAGTTCTATTACGCTGCCAACGGTATCGATGAACATTCTGCATAAAGAAGAGTCCTTTATAACCGTGCCGCACAGGTAGACAAAGGATTTTTCGGGATACCTGTTAAATTGCCTGCAGGCCAATGATGTACTGCCAGTAGAATCTCCTTCAACCCGGATAAAACCTTTGTTCAGTACTACAGAATATTCATCGACAAATCCGGGAGCCCTTATCCTCAGTATATAATTCCCCTCCTTTAGTCCTGTTTTAATCCTTGCAGCAGCAGGTCCTAATGCAGTAAGACATATTTCCGGCGCGGCAATCCCATTAATAAATACTTCAATAAGGTTTTCTTCCACACTGCAGACCGCAGAAATATAATAATTGCTGCACCCGTATATTTTTTGAGTGGTTAAATTAATAAATACGGAGGGCGGAGCTATGGAACCGTAATCATCATACCCTTCATCTATCCCTATGATAATCTTTCCTTCCAGGGGGAGTAGCTTCAGCTCATTGCTGTCATTTACGCAGCCCGGGAGAATGACAATCTGAACCAGGCTGATCAATATGTATAATTTTTTCAATTCCAATCCCGGATTTTGACTGTCCTGAAGTTAGTTTTTTATCCAGCCCTGTTCAAAGAATAAAATAATAACTACATAGGCTTAAAGACCATCAGCACCAGTGCAATAAGCGGGGCGATGATAGCTGCCAGGCCCCACACATTCCAGTCAAGTGAATAATCCCTGTACTTTGCACTGTCGAAGCTGCCGTTAATTCCCTCTTCTGCCACGGCTGCCATTTTTTTCTGGAGAGGACTTACTTTTATCATAAACGCCGCACCGCTGATAACATATAAAACCAGCGACCATAAAATCCATGGTGCGCTTATCGGAATTTTCCCGATGCCCTGCCCGGCAAAACCAAATACAAGCAATCCGATGACGCCCGGCATTGTGAACATTTTACCGGCTTTAATAATACCACGCAGCGTATGAGCAATTATTTTCGGATCACCTGTTTTATCCGAATGCAATTTCCAGAAAACAGAAACAATAATATTTCCTAAAAATAAAACCGCGAACAAAATGTGCAGAATTTTAAATACCAGGTAACTCATAATTCTCCCGTCAGTTGTAAAAAGCTTAATATATGATATTAAATTAAGCCATTTTCTTTCAATATAAAAAGTCCCAGTGTAATTGTAAGCACCGATCCAAGAGTGGTTATAAGCAGAATATTCGCAGCCAGTCTGCTGTTCGAACCCATTGCTTCAGCCATTATAAAGCTGGCAATGGCGGTGGGGCAGGAAAAAAGTATAAAAATTATTCCCAGGTCATCACCCCTGAAACCCATCCATAAAGCAGCCAGAGTTGCTGCAATGGGTATCAGTACAAGTTTTATAACTGATGCAAAGAATGCGTCGGCAGAGCTGTGCAGCAGGTCTCCCAGATCCAGGAAACCGCCGATACCTAAAAGAGCAAGCGGCAGCGCAAGTTTAGCCAGGTAATTAATTGTGGTGGAAAGAGTGTAAGGAATTGGAATATTAAAAACAGAAAATGGAATCGCAGCCATTACCGCAATTATCAGCGGATTTTTTACGATTTCAAGAAGGGTGCCGGGATAGCTGAAATTATCACTCTTATGCAGCGGTACGGTTAATGCAATAACCGAAAGGATGTTATATAATGGAATAGTGAATGCAAGAACAAGAGATGCCTTTCCAAGATTTACAGAACCGTAAATATTGGCTATTAATGCAAGTCCAACTATAGCGAAATTACCCCTGAACCCGCCCTGGATGAAAACGGTCTGGTCAGTCGGTTTTTTCACAAAAACCAGGGCTGTAATCCATACAAGTCCGAATGATATGAGAGTGCCGGCATAAATAAAAACCACCACCAGGAAGTTTACCTCTTCGCTGAGATCAATTACCGATATTTCAGAGAAGATGAGTGCGGGGAGACTAACTGTGAAAACAATTTTTGAAGAGAGCTTAACGAAATTATCGTTAATTAAGCCGGCTTTTTTTAGGACATATCCTAAAGCAACGATTAGAAAAACCGGTATAACAAGTGAAAGTACTAATAAGAAATTCTGCATTGCAAAAAATAATTATTACCGCTGCAATGTCCAAGAACTACCTGAACTTCCCGTCCCTGAAATCGGAATAAGCCTGCATGATCTCTTCATAGCTGTTCATCACAAATGGTCCCTGTGCTGCAACCGGTTCACGAAGATGCCCGGCGTTACCCAAAATCACAATGCTGTCCTGCCCGGCTTCAATATTTATATCTTCCCCCTCACTGCCGAACCGGACAAGATTAAATTCCGAGACCGAATTTTCATTTACAGTAACGGCACCCTTAACAACATAAAAGAAAACCACATGCCCTTCGGGTACGGCGGTTTTCATTACTCCCCCCTTTGAGAATTCAAGCAGCCGGATAGAAGCATCCGACTTTGCTTCGAATGCGCCGGCAGACCGGTTTCCGGAAATGATTTTAATTTTTACTTTTCCTTCATCCTCTTCTTCACCAGGAATTTCACCTGCCTGCAGTCCCTTGTAAAAAGGTTCTGTCATTTTAAATTTTTTGGGAAGATTTAACCATAGCTGAAGTATCTCCAGGCTGCCTCCGTTCTTTTTAAATTCGTCGGAAGACACTTCTGAATGTATAATACCTTTTCCGGCAGTCATCCATTGAATGCCACCTGACGTAATACGACTTTTGCTGCCGGAAGAATCTGAATGAGTCAGTTCGCCGTCGATAATAAATGTTACTGTTTCAATGCCTCTGTGGGGATGAGGACCAAACGGTAGTCCGCTGTTATTTCCGGGATAATCCTGAGGGCCATGATGATTGAGAAAAATAAACGGATTCAAATCCTCCATGGTTAAATTTCCGGCCGGGAAAGCGCGGTAAGTAACAAGATCACCAATGTCCTCCCTGGATGCAGCGTAAATACCGATAACTGGTTTAAGCATAATTCATTCCTTTTAAATACCCTCAAAAATAACTTAAACACGGGTAGCCGGAAGTGCTTTTCCAGGCATACTTTTTTGATGAAAAAAGGTTTTCCAAAACGTCTCATATTGGGATTCTAACCCGGGTCTGATCTGATTCTAATCCCATTCTAATCCCATTCTGATCCCATTTTTATGAGAACAGGTCAGGATTAGAATAAGCTTGAATTCAGCACTAATTTAACCCGGCTTCTCAACCAGGCTTAAATCCCTTTACAACTTGTAAATTATGGAAAAAATGAAGCGGAAAGAGGCATCTTTATTAAGTAAATAACTATATTTGTAAAAATTATAACAGAGGTTTTAATGCAGATTGGAATAGTTGGACTTCCCTTTTGCGGGAAATCAGCCCTGTTTCAAACAATTACAAAGACTCATCTAGATCCCGGAGTTATCGCCAAAGGCGAATTTCATCAGTCGGTTATTAAAGTCCCGGATAAAAGACTGGATGAGCTGACCGCTATTTTTAATCCCAAAAAGAAGGTTAATGCAGCAATTGAATTTGTAGATGTAGCGGGACTTCAGAAGGGGGATTCCGGTTCGGCCCAGTTTACAACAAATTTCCTGTCCCGCGTTAAAACAAACGACGCGCTTGTTCAGGTGGTTCGCTTATTTGAAAATGAACTTGTTCCGCATCCCGAGGGTTCCATTAATATGATGAGGGATCTTAACACTTTTGAAACTGAATTTATTATTTCCGACCTTGCTCTGCTTGAGAACAGAATAGATAAAATTAAAAAACAGATCCTGAAAACACAGGACGACAATCTCAAAAGAGAGCTTCCTCTTCTTGAAAAATGTTATGAGACACTGCAGGAGGAAAAGCCACTCAGGAGCCTTCATCTTACGCGGGATGAACTTAAGCTTCTTAAAACATACCAGCTCTTAACGGTCAAGCCGATGCTTATTGCACTTAATTTTGACGAGACACAGGGCAAAGAGACTGAAAAGTACCTGGAGCAGCTTGTAAAATCAAAGCTTGATACAAACACAAAAGTTATAGTGTTTTTCGGAAAGATCGAGCAGGAGATGTCGGAACTGCCGGAGGAGGATGCGGCTGTATTTATGAAGGAATATGGAATAAAGGAATCAGCCTTGAACAGCCTCATACGGGAAGCTTATGATCTTCTCGGTCTGCAGTCGTTTTTTACTGTTGGCGAAGATGAATGCCGTGCATGGACAATAAGAAAAGGTATGAATGCCCAGGAAGCGGCAGGCGAAATTCATACCGATTTTTTCAACAAGTTCATCAGGGCTGAAGTTGTTCATTACACTGATTTCATAACTGCCGGCTCGTTTGCAAAAGCAAAGGAAATCGGTAACTGGCGCCTGGAAGGAAGAGATTATATAGTAAACGACGGGGACATTATCTCCGTGCGGCACAGCTGAGATCAGAAGGTTTTTCAGGAAGGATTATCTTCTCGGTTCCTTCTCATAAGTAAATTTTCCCGGCACAGGGAATGGTAAACGTGGCTTCCGGTTTCATGGAATCTTTGAGTTGCCGCCAGCGCCGCCTTACCTGCAATATCATGCCTTAAATTTTCATCACTGACGTAGACATTAAGCTGATTAAGGAAATGATCAATGTTTCTTTCCAGATAATAGAAAGATTCATGCAGTTGTATAAAATCATTTTTACCCGCCTCCACTATTTTTGCATGGGCGGTTTTCTGAATACCGGCTTCATCTTCAAGCAGCCTGGTCAGCTCATAGTATGAGCCCTCCATTGCATATGGTTCCACAAAACATATAAGTCCTTCTTTTTTCAAAACACGGAAGCATTCGCTTACTGCAGCTGACATCTCCCCCGCCGGAATATGATGAAAACTTGCAAAGAAAATTATTATATCGGCACTGCCGTCATCCAGCGGAAGTTTTTGAGCACTCCCTTCCATGAAAACAACATTTCCCGGCGCTTCCGTGCCGGCCGCCATTTCAATAAGCTCCTGTTTATCTATCCCGATAACCCGCTCTGCCTTGCCGGCTAAAAATCTTGTTAATTTGCCGGTACCGCATCCTACATCAACAACAATTTTATTTTCGAAATTAATGTGCTTGTCGAGTATCTCTATTTCCGAACCGACTTTTATAAATTCAGGCATAACTGCTCAATTCCTTCGACCGTTAAAATAATTGTCTTTGAACCTGATCTTTGAAATATCTTTAAGTTTTATATTCGTATTTTTTTGTATCCGAAAAATATTTATGGGGAATAACCGGGAGTGAGTAATCTATCTGGAGAGCAGCTTTTCGGGGTTGAGCGGTTATATTGAATGGCAGAAATAATTTGATTATTGGCAAATATTCCGTGGAAAAATGAGTCGTACTATTTTATTAACGATAATTCTCAATTATACACTATCAGCTTAAATGATGTTTTCAGAACATGCAATAAACTATTTCTCAAAGCTCAGGATACCTGAGCTTCCCCCTGAAATCGAACTGATGAATCCTTACCGGGACGGAAAAAGATTTCAACTGGTAAAGGAATTTTTCAGCAAATATTATAATGATAATGATCCGCGGTTATTTATCTTCGGCATAAACCCGGGAAGGTTCGGAGGGGGGCTTACCGGAATTTCATTTACCGATCCGGTAGCTTTAAGAACTCATTGCGGTATCGAAAATGATCTTGGAGAAAGGAAAGAACTTTCCAGTGAGTTTGTATACCTGATGATAAGCAGGTACGGAAGTCCCGGAAAATTTTTCAGCCGGTGCTTTTTAACTGCACTTTTCCCGGTCGCACTCCTGAAAGACGGGAAGAATTACAATTTTTACGACGACAAGAATACCTTTGAGCTGCTTTTCCCCTACCTGAAAAAGTCGGTTAAAGAGCAGGTTAAATTCGGTGCCCGGCGCGATAAAGTAATTTCATTTGGCAAGAAAAACGCAGGGATTCTGAAACAAATAAACGACGAGCTTCATCTGTTCGATAAAATCGAGATACTTGAACATCCCCGTTATATAATGCAGTACCGGAGAAAATTCGTTGATAAATATATCGAAAAATATCTGAAGCTGCTGAAGTAATGACCGGATGACTTGAGGAATGTTGCATACTTTATATATACTATAGAGACACCGGTACGATTTTTCTTTCCGCTCCGCAGCTCAGGCAGAAATTCCGGTGCACGCAGAGCAGTGAGCCGCAGTTCACGCATTTCCATTTTTCTTTCTCTTCTCTTACAAATTTCCTGATGCCGTATTTCCTGATATTCTCCAGGTTATGGAT
The DNA here is from genome assembly GCA_002435365.1 of Ignavibacteriales bacterium UBA6490. Lineage (GTDB taxonomy): Bacteria > Bacteroidota > Ignavibacteria > Ignavibacteriales > Ignavibacteriaceae > UBA6490. Next base: position 10,493 of record DJMM01000035.1, on the reverse strand, counting down.
CATGCTCATACCGTTTTTCGATCTGTATCTCTTATCCAGATCCCTTAGTCTTCTGCAGGGATACCTGCTGCAGCTGAAACAGTATTTAATATTCATTTTTTTTCTGAGCTCGCAGTTATAAATGCTGCACCGGGTGCAGTAACTCGGTTTATTATTGCTTTTACTGCTGCAGCCGGGACAAACATTTTTCTCCCGCATATGTCCAAGGCATATTCCGCAGTTCATTCCGCATGGTGCAATAAGAGATATTGTAATCATAATGAATCAAGACTCATATTAACTGAATAAATACTAACCAGGCAGCTTCCGGTTGCACCGGCAGGCTTTTCGCTTTGCTCAAACAACCCGTCCATCCGGAAACCTGAACTTTAAATAATCTCTTTCAGTGTTTTAATAAATATGTCTATATCTTCCCTCGTATTATAAAAGTGGGGTGCAATCCTTACTGCACCTTCGCGCATGGAACAGATAATATTTTTACTCTCAAGATATTCAACCAGCTTTTGTGCATCGGGATGTTTGAAGGCAACTATGCCTGATAAATATGTCCTTCCGCAGTCGGACATAGGTTTTAATCCTGTCGCTTTAATCTGTTCCGTAAGGTACGACGAATTATCAAGCACGCAGCGTTCAACATTGCCAAATCCGTATTCTTTAAACAGTTTAAGTGAGGCATTCAGGGAAACCAGTCCCGCAGTATTTACAGTGCCTGTCTGGAAGACATCCGCATTTTCCTTCAGGTCAACATTATAATCAAGAAGATTCCACGCGTCTTTAACTGAAAGCCAGCCGATATTAGCGGGATGCATTTTCTGCAGAAGCTCTTTTTTTACATAGATGAACGATAGTCCCTGCAGACCAAGCATCCACTTCTGAATGCCGCATGAAAGGAAATCGATATTATCTTTTTCCACATCGACCGGAACTGCCCCCAGCCCCTGTATAGCATCAACCGAAAGGATAATATTTCTTGTCCTGCATTCTTTTCCAAGCATACCCAGATTGACTCTGTATCCGCTTAAAAACTGCACCTGGCTTACGGATATAAGTCTTGTTGAACCAGTTACTGCATTAAGGATATCTTGTGCCTCAGCCACACCGTTTGTGGAGCGGACAAAATCTATCTCCACCCCCTTTTTCCTGAGGTTCAGGAAGGGATAGACATTTCCAGGAAACTCCGCATCGTTTAGAATGATACGGTCACCTTTTTTCCAATCTATGCTTCCGGCAATTACATTTATACCGTTTGTTGTATTATCGAGAAAGGCTATCTGTTCAGGTCTGCAGTTGAGATAATTTCCAAGATCTGCTTTTGTTTCTTCCAGAATCTTCAGAAAAAACGGGTAATCGTCGATCTTCCCTTCACTGGCATTTTTCAGAAATGAATTCAGAGCGGAAAGAACTCTTAACGACTGCGGTCCGGTAGAGGCATGGTTAAAATATATTTTTCCTGTTTTTATATAAGGGAACAGCTCCCTTGCTTCCTGTATATTCATTTGAACGGAAAAGATTTAACTTAATAATTAAAGATATATATTTGTAATAAAATTTACTTATCCGGAGGATAATATAAAATGAAAACGTATTTGCTGGTATTATTCCTGGTCCCGGCATTTTTCGCACAGACAAAAATTCCGGGATATTATAAAACCGATGATTTTCTTACAGATCAGATAAATGATATTGTCACCGGTCTAAACATCGGCGGAAATTTTGATGTGGGTGGGGACGGCATCGAACAGATCTCATTTGCGGTAATTGATGTGACAGGTGCCCAGCCTGTAATAGCCGGTTATAATATGGATAATTTTATCTATCCCGCCAGTGTGTATAAAATGTATGTTGCAATGGAAATTCTTAAACAGGTTTCCGGGGGAAAATATAAGCTGGATCAGCAATATATTGTCAAATCACCGAACGACGTTGACAAATCGAAACAGATAGAGACTGATCCCCGTCCGGTGCTGAAGGATAATGATACAGTTACAATTAATTACCTTCTGGATCTGATGATCACAAGGAGCGATAATTCCGCAGCAAATTGTCTGATTGACCTGGCAGGTCGTGAAAATATAAATAATACAATAAAGGAAATGGGCTGGGAAGGGAGCGAGGTGACAAGAAAATTTTTAAGCAGGAAATTTGAGGATCCCGGTTATGAAAAAATAAGGGGAACCGAAACAAGCGCACTCCACGCGGCAGATTTTATGTATAAAATCGAAAGCGGCACCCTGATAAATTACTGGGTCAGCCAGCAGCTCAAGGCTCTGCTATGCAGACAGCTTGACAAATCAAAATTGGCACAGGGATTTCCGAGGGATGCAATGTTCTGCAATAAAACCGGGTGGTGGAGTTACTGGACAAATGATGCGGGAATTATAAGTGACGGCAGCATTAAATTCATTATTGCCTGTTTCCTGCCAGTGGAAGAGGAAAAAGCATTGCCGTTATTTAAAGAAATAGCCGGGAAAACTTTCAGTTTAATAAAGAAAAGAAATCAATAGTAGATACCCTGGGTGCGTTTAGCCCTGGGAAACCTGCTTTTAAGGCCGTCTTTTGTAGATACTGCCGTACCTAAAATATATTTCTTGTACCGCACCACATACTGTCCCGGGGGCAAATCAATTTTAATGATCCCCCCTTCAAGGTACTTTTTCAGCTGATCTTTTTCGTCAATGTTAAATATATTTTCGGAGATATGCTTCTGCAGTATTTGTGCCGCCTGCGAATGAAGCGTAATTTCATTCTTCTTATCTATAACTCCGAATCTTGTACCGATCCTTTCAAAAATTCCCGGGTTATCATCATCCCATTCTTCGCTTGTAAAATAGATATCTTTTTTTCTGAGATGATATCTGAATCCTGATAGTAAATCGGGAGATATTCCGAACCTTTGTGCCAGTCCGGTCATCTGCTGTTTAATTTCTTTTGATGATGCACGGATAAATTTAAATTCTCCCTGCTTAAGCGGGAAGGGTTCAAGGGAGCGGGTAGCATCTGTCTTTCTTAATTTCGCGATAAAGAATCCGTCGGTATCTGCCTCCCACGGAAGTATGCGTCTTGCTTTTTTAAGCTGCGGATTGAACCGGACATTACTGAACGAAGTAAATCCGTCATGGGATATAACGGGAAGGGTTATCTCTTCCAGTTCCACCGGATATTTCTCCATAACCTTGCTGATCACGCCTTCATTTTCTTCAGGGGTAAGCGTACATGTAGAATATACTATTTCCCCGCCGGTCCGTATCATTTTTATTGCAGTAACCAGAAGTTTAAGCTGGAGTTCGCCCAGATTTTTAACTCTCTCCTCGCTCCACCAGTCGTTGACCTCTTCTTTTTTCTGCAGAATGCCTAGACCGCTGCAGGGAGCATCCACAAGGATCTTATCGAAATAATTATCGTAAATTTTGCTCAGCATTTCCCCTTTAAAATGAAGAACCCCGGTATTTATGATATTCATCCTGTCCAGGTTATAAACCAGTGCCATGGTTCTGTCCATTGCAATTTCATTTGCAATGAGAGTGCCCTGATTATTCATCATCTCTGCAATCCCGGTGGTCTTGGAACCTGGTGCAGCACACAGATCAAGAACCTTGTCACCGGAAGCGGGATTAAGAATTACAGGCGGTATCATGGAGGAAAGTCCCTGCATATAATACTCTCCGATTATATGCTCGATTGTTTTTCCGGTCAGATCAGTTCTTCCCGACAGCTTGAGAGCAAATCCCATGTTCTTGACTTTTTCCGACAGGATCTCATAGTCGTTTTTAAGGATCGCGGAGAGATTATCAGGTGTATTCCTGAGCCTGTTAACACGGATATACTGGGAGGGTTCTTTATCAATAAACTCGCTGAATTTATCTGACGCATCCTTGCCAAAAAGCCTGTTCAGATATGCCGAAATATTTTCGCTGAATACAGCCATTATCAGTACCTTGCCAGATTCAGATGACGGAGCACTTCCGCCACGGCATCAAAATTTTCTTCGGTGGGATATTTTCGCAAGAATTCTTTTTTTATCTCTTTCATCATCAGGTCAAGATATTTTTCATACTCGGCAACAGCCTGTTTCAGTTCATCAGAATTTTGCGGGATTACTATTTCAGTATGTCCGTTCTGGCGGGCATAGATTATAAACTTTGCTTCGGGAAGGTCATTGCAGATTTTCCAGGGTTCTCCATCAAAAAAAGTGATCTCGTGTTTACCGAAGAACTCTTTTCCCAGATAGAGTATTCTTGGAGGAAGGGATAAATGTTCTCCGCCGGTGGGACCAATAAAATCCGCAGGGAATGTTTTCAGGCTTTGTTTCAGTTCTTCAGCCTTGAACTTGCAATACTCCTTACTTTTCAAAATATTCTTTTACCATATTTTAAGTGATGCGGTTATTCATTCAGTTCACAAGAAGTTTTTATCAGGTCTGGAAAAGGCCTTCCGCCGGAATATGTCTGAGCCGTAAATGCCCCGAAAAATTTACGAATTCAGAATCTTTTCATAATAATTCTCGTACAACGGAATAATCTTCGACTTTTCATAATTGACGGCTCTATTTCTAGAATTTTCGGAGAAGATCTTATATTTCCTTTCATTTCCGAGAAGGTCGGCGGCATATCTCGCCATCCTGTCAATATCCCCTATTTCAGCAATAAAACCGGTTTCATTATGCTTAACAAGTTCCGGTAATCCGCCTACGCTTGAACTAATTACAGGCAGTCCGCATGCCATGGCTTCAAGAGCGGCAAGTCCAAAGCTTTCAGCCTGGGAGGGGAGCAGAAAGAGATCCGACGAAGTTAAAATATCCACAAGTCTTTCCTGTTTGCCGAGAAATTTTACATTATCGCATACATTAAGATCCCTGCACAATCTTTCGCATTCAGAACGATCGGGGCCATCGCCGACCAGAACAAGTTTGGCCGGTAGCTCTTTAACGATTTTCTCAAACATTTTAATGGCATCGGGCACTCTTTTTACCTGTCTGAAGTTTGATATATGCACCAGTATTTTTTCACCGTTCGGTGCTATATGATTCCGGAATCCCGAATGACCATTTGGTTTAAACAGCTCCGTATCCACAAAATTGGGAATCACTTCGATATTCTTTTTTGTATCATAATTTGTGAGAGTATTTTCCTTAAGAAAACGGGATACGGCGGTAACGCCGTCGCTTTGTTCAATACTGAATTTTACAAGCGGCAGAAAAGAGGGTTCCAACCCTACAAGGGTTATGTCGGTACCGTGAAGCGTGGTTATTATTTTCAAATCCTTGAAATCTGCAAGCATCTGTTTTGCCAGATAAGCGCTTGTGGCATGGGGAATGGCATAATGCACGTGGAGAAGATCCAGATTCTCATATTTTATAACTTCCACCATTTTGCTGGCAAGGGCAAGACTGTAAAGCGGGAACTCAAAAAGCGGGTAGCTTGTCATTTCGACTTCGTGGAAATAAATTCTCTCTATAAATTCATTCAGCCTGAAAGGAAGCGCATAGCTTATAAAATGAACTTCATGACCCCTGAGAGCAAGTTCTTTCCCAAGCTCTGTTGCTATCACACCGCTTCCGCCATATGTAGGATAGCAAGTTATACCTATTTTCATACGTTTGTTTTTATAATTAAATTTTAAATCGTTTTTTCAGCTATTGCAGAAACAAATATAACTTAATTTACACCAACATAGAATGCTTTAACTATGCGCCTTTTGGAAAGGCTTTCAATATTAAATTTTAAGAAAACATTATTCAGAAGAGATGCCGAGTTATCTTTTTACTCAGGGAACCCCTTCCCGCTGCCTGCAATGGCTGATGTAAAAGACATTTCTAATTTTAAATACAACTACCCTTTCAACTTTATAAGCGGCCTTGATGAAATAACCGTGGTAAGAGAACTTCTTCTCGGAATGGAATCCAGATCAGATATAATATCTGATGCGGAATCTGCTTTCGGCAATTTTTTCGATTTCCCCTCTTCAGGCAAACTGCCGCTCGGCGAAAGGATCAGGTGGAATTATGACTACACATCCGGATATGAATGGAAAGCAGGGCTTTGCTGGAAACAGGACCATTTCGATTTTCCGAAAGGCACTGATATTGTAAATCCATGGCTTATGGGACGGCTGAACCAATTAGTACTGCTGGGTAAGGGCTATCTTGCTTCAGGAGATGAAAAATACACGGAAAAATATAAACAGCTGCTGGAGCAGTTTATCGATGAAAATCCTTTTTGCGCAAGCGTGAACTGGCAGGACACCGCAGAAGTGTCTATAAGATTACTGAATATAATATTCTCACTGCCGTTTTTCATCTGGTCTGAAAAGACGGATAGCGGGTTCATAAACAGCTTAAGAAAGTGGGTTCTTATTCATTCCGTTTTCATTGAAAATAATCTTCCCGCCGATAAAGGCTACGGATACTTAATCAGCACGGCTGCACTTGCTGCTTCAGGATTAATCTTAAAAGACAGCAGGTATGGAGAGAGACTGCTCCATATTTCTCACTCATCAACAGAAGAAATTATAAGGAAACAGTTCTCTGCAGAGGGGGTTGCAAAGGTAGGTTCAATACTTTTCTTTCCTCACATGATAGAAGCTCTGTTTATATTGAAATCGTCTTTCGGCAAAATTAATATTGATCTTTCAAAATTATTTGAGGAGAAGTATGCAAAAACTTTCAATGTGCTGGCCTCGATGCTGCGGGATGATAATTCAATAGCGGCTATAGGTGACGAATTTGCAGGAAGACTCATCCCTTTATGCAGGGCAGGCAGTCTTAAATACAGTTTCCCGCTGGCATTGGGATGCGCCGGGCTCGATAAGGGATTTCTTAAGCATTTTGTTCCCTCACCCACCATGGATGTCCTTTTTTACCTGGGAAAGGATGCTGTAGCGGAATACGACTCCATACCGGAAAGAGATTATCAGAAGATTTCCTACGGTTATGCAGATTCAGGAATCTTTATACTCAGGAATAACGATATCCATATTACTGTTGATGTTTCAGAAATCGGATCGGACTTCAGCAAAACGGCCGGACATAATGATATCCTGTCTTTTGAACTTTATTACAAAGGACACAAAATAATAACAGACCCCGGAACTTACAGCTTTTATTCGGACAACCTGGTCAGGTATAAGCTAAGATCTGTAAAAAGCCATAATTCAATTTATATTGATGACGAAGAACCGGTCGAGCTTGAAGGAGTTTTTAATATTAAGGAGGACCTTACCAAACCCAAAATTACCGAATGGCATTCGGATGAGCATGAAGATATTCTGTCTGTCCAGCATTATGCATATGCAAGATTCATCGACCCTGTTATAATCAAAAGGATTTTCCGGCTGAAGAAAGAGACTAATAAACTTACCATAAGGGATGAACTTTTCGGCGGAAGCACTCACCGGGCTTTCATTAATCTTATATTTGATCCCGGAATTATTCTGATTAAGGACGATAACAGCAGATTCATATTTTCTGATCCGGTAAAGGGAGAAGTCCTGTTCCACACTCCTGCCGATGTATTAATATGCTCGGTTCAGGATACTTTGTTTTCAGGATCATACGGCAGCCTTTCTGAAACCAAAAAAATTACCGCCGCCGTATCTGCAAAATTACCGGTCCATATTACAACGGAGATCATTTTAGCATGAACCTGTTTTTAATCGGTCATTCCGTAGAAGACCATATTCTTTATAAGGGCACTGAAACCGTTAAACCGGGCGGTTTATATTACTCTGCCGCCGGCATGCTTAATATTAAGGACGAGGAAGACGAAATAACTCTTTTGACCTCCATCGATGAGAATAACTATAATCTTTACAGAAATATATACGACAGAGTGAACATTTCATTTTGTGTCATTGGCAGAGAGACTGTTCCGAAAGTTTATCTTAATATATATGACCATAAGGAAAGAGAAGAAAGATATGACAATCTTGGCGGAAATATTGACCTGCCTGCCGGATTACCGTCAGCGCCTGACGGAATCCTTATAAATATGATTACCGGTCTGGATATTACCTTGCAGCAGCTGGCTGAATTAAGAAGGACTTACGGTTGTCCCGTTTATATGGATGTTCACTCGCTTACCAGGGGAACAGATGAGTCACTGAACCGCCCCCAGCATTTAATTCAGAACTTTAGCCAATGGGCTGAAAACCTGGATATTGTTCAGGTGAACGATATTGAAGTGTTTTCACTTTATGATTTACCAAGCGAGCTGGAAATAGCAAGGAAGGTTTTATCCGGGGGTCCCAGAATTCTTATTGTTACCAAAGGAAATAAAGGAGCCAAAGCCTATTTTATTCGGAAAGACGAAGTAGTATCAGTATATTACTCAGCGGTGAAGACAAAAGCAGTAAACCTGGTGGGGCTGGGAGATATTTTTGGCGCCGCATTTTTCCATTATTATATTAAATCCGGAGATGTGACCAGTTCTCTTGCAATCGCAAATAAAGCTGCAGGAACCGCAGCTTCTTACCATAATACAGATGAATTTGTTAAATTAAAACATGATGTATTCTCATGATATCATAAAAACAAGGATTTTCATTACCGGGGCCAACGGAATGCTCGGTCAGCGCCTGGTTGAATCGCTTTGCAGCGAGGAAAATATTGAGCTGCTAACCACTTCCCAGGAGCCGCAGGCTTTTTTCAGCAGTGCAGAATATGTAAGTTGTGATATCACCAACAGAGAGCATATAAAGAACCTTATCTTTGAATTCTATCCGGATTTTATAATTAACACCGCTGCTTTTACAAATGTTGATGCCAGCGAAACAGAGAGGGAAAATGCATGGAAAGTAAACGTCAAAGGAGTGGAATACCTGGCGGAATCATGCCGGGTGATGGATGCACGCCTTATCCATATATCATCTGATTATATTTTTGACGGATCGAAAGGTCCCTATACCGAAAAAGATAAACCAAATCCGCTTGGCTACTATGGAAGGACCAAGCTTGCCGGTGAGAATGCCTTAAGAATAAGCGGAGCAATGTATACTATTCTGAGAACAAATGTACTTTACGGTATGGCACGCAACAGCAGACCCGATTTTGTGCGATGGACTATCAGCAAACTTAAGAGCAGGCAGGAAATAAGGATTGTAACCGACCAGTTCAATAATCCCACATTTACCGAGGACCTGGTAAGCGCTATCAGGAAAATAATAGAATACAGAAGGCAGGGAATCTATAATATAGGCGGAAAAGAATTCCTTTCACGCTATGAATTTGCCCGATTAATCTCCGAATATTTCGATCTCGATAACAGTCTAATTATCCCTATTTCTACAGGTGAACTTAATCAGACTGCTCAAAGACCGCTCCGCTCAGGTCTTGTTACATTAAAAGCGGAAACCGAATTAGGCTATAAACCACACAATATCAGGGATTCTTTAAGAGTTATTAAAAAATATCTGAATTTATGATGCCGCTTTAAGACAACTATTCAGGCAAAATGCAGGTCTAATTAATTGACGTAAGGAAACTTAATGGCATTGAGCGATACGGATCTTATCCTGAAAGCGCAGGATGGAAATATTTCTGCATTTGAGGAACTTGTCTGCCGGTACGACAGACAGGTGCTCTCAATTGCCATGAAATATACCGGGAACAGCGATGACGCAAAGGATATTTACCAGGATGTGTTTATAAGAATCTTTAAAAGCATTAATAACTTTCGCTTTCAGAGTGAATTTTCAACATGGATTTTCCGTATTACAACAAATGTCTGTCTAACTTATAAATCAAGACAAAGTAAAAGAGTTAAAATATCTCTTTCAGGCAGCGAAGATGAAGAACAGGAAAGCATCATCATGAATCTGGAATCTGACAGAAATGATCATCCTGATAAAATTGCACTCGACAGTGAAACAGGAAAAATTATTGGTGCGGCTGTAAATCAGCTTACTCCGAAACAAAAAATCTGCTTTACTCTTAAAATGATCGAAGGCTATAAGCTGAGGGAAATAGCCGGAATACTGGGGTGTAAAGAAGGTACCGTAAAAAAATACCTGTTCGATGCAATCAGAAAAGTGCGCAAAAGTCTGCAAGAATTTTCATACGATGGAGTTTAAAATGAACCATAAGGAATATAAAGAACTGCTGTATCTCTCTGTAGCCGGCGAGATAACCGTTGCGGGACAGGAGCTGCTCGATATCCACCTGCAGCAGTGTTCCGAATGCAGTAAAGAATATGAGCAGCTTAAAAAATTAGATGAATACCTTGCTGTAAGAAAAGCTGAACAGGTTCCTGAAACACTGGTTGACCAGGCCCGCGCAGAACTTAAAAAGAGACTAAGTGCCGAAAGAACAGATACTAAAAGGATTTACAGTTTATTTGAGCCGCTTACCCGTTTCTTTGGACTCAATTACAAGTATATTATTAACGGCACTGCATATGCCGCGGCCGGAATTCTTGCCGGTTTTCTTTTATTCAGTGAATCGTCCGGGGAAAGACCGGTCACCCCGGCATTTTCTTCTGTTTCAGAACAGCCCGAAGAAA
>DJMM01000031.1 GCA_002435365.1 Ignavibacteriales bacterium UBA6490 | reverse complement strand
CCGAATCCGTTCAATCCATCGACAAAAATAAAATATGTAATTCCGGAAAAGAGTTTTGTTTCATTAAAATTATATGACATTCTTGGAAATTGTGCAGCACAGTTGGTTGATACCGAACAGGATGCCGGAATACACGAACTAACCCTTAATGCTGCTGATTATTCAAGCGGAGTGTACTTTTATACAATAACAGCAGGTAAATTTACAGCGTCAAAAAAACTTGTTATTATCAAATAAATTCAGCTCCGGTGGGCTATCAACCGGACAATTATAAAAATTGTTTTTTTAATAATTTTTTATAAATTGATTATTAGATATTTCTAATTTTGGGGAATGTCGTTCGCCTGATCGATTGTCTTTTAAATAAGAAAATAAACTTTCTTTTATAACCAACAGTTGAAAGGTACATATGAAACATTCTACTACTTTCTTTCTAATTCTTTCTCTTCTTTTTTCAATAACGATTTTTGCACAGGAAGGCTCGCGCAGCGGTCAGACATCGCCTGAAATGCCTCAGCCTCAAGTTGCAACGACCGATAATGCCGTTATTTACTTAGACAACATGGATGGTCTTAATGATACTACTTCATTAAAGGCCAGAGGTTATCTACCTTACTACCGGGGAACCGGTCCGCAAGGTTCTACTGCAACCTGGTTTCAGGGCAACTCATCTGTCTTCGCTTCATACAACGGTCCGGGCGATGGTTACGTTGCCGCCAACTACAATGCCGTTACCAGTGTAAACAACATTGACAACTGGCTTGTATTTCCGGCACTGGATCTGATGGCCGGCGATACTTTGTATTTCTGGGAACGCGGTCCTGCTGCATCAACCTATCCTGACTCAATAAGAGTAATGTACTCCCAGAGCAGCACTACTCCTGAAGGAACCTGGACCGAACTCGGCAGATTTAAAACGACGATTACCGGTTCCTGGAACAGGAGAGCATTTGTTCTTCCATTTTCCTCACCGGTTGGAAGGCTTGCCATTCGTTACTGTGTAGTCAGCGGAGGACCCAGCGGTTCTAATAGTGATTACGTCGGACTGGATGCAATCAGTGTAGTGAGAGCCGGGGGAAGCGGACCTATGGTGTATTCCGGCGAATGGTGCACAGGATTCCCTGTACTTCCAAATGCTGCAATGTATACTGCTTCAGCCTGGGTAGGCGATACTCTTTATCTGCATTTGCCGACCACTACCGGTGCTGCTACGAATGCAATATTTAAATATACCTGGGGTGGAACATGGACAGCCGGTACTGCACTTCCTGCAGCAATGGTTGGTGGATCATTAGTTGAATGTGCAAATAAACTCTATATGGTGGGCGGAAGTGCTACAGGCATTTCGACTTCAGGCTCAACATTATATGAGTATTCCCCCTCAACAGGCATGTGGACGTCAAAAGCAGCAATGCCGGTAGGCTTAGCAGGTCACCGCGCAGTTGCCTGGGGAGACAGCGTAATCTTTGTAATAGGCGGTCCATGGACAGGATCACAAACTAATCTTGATGTTCATTATTACAGACCTGCATCCAATACGTGGGGAACAATTTCTTCCTCGCTGCCGGCAAATATGGGCAGAAGAACATTTGCAGCCGGTATTTCCGGAAACAAAATAGTAATATCCTCAGGGTATAATAATACCGGCTTATTCCTGAAATCAACATTGGTCGGAACCCTGGGCTCGGATGCAACCTCACTAACCTGGGCAATGGCACCTGATGTTAATATTGATTATAACGGTTTAAGCAGACCTGGCGGTATTGCTTATGGTGATTATATGTTTGTTGTCGGTGGTGAAAGAGGAGGTCCGGGCGGTTATTGCGATTCCACTTTTGTATTCAGTATAGCAGATAACGCATGGGTGTTCACAATACCCGGAAAACCGATGGCAACTTCAAATATCTGGAATACAGTCAGTGCAAAAGTTATAAATGATACCGTGAGACTATTTGCTCCGGGAGCCTATAATGTTTCGGCTAAAGATAACTTTGATGTTTTAGGATGCGGTCTTTTAGTTATACCTGTAGAACTTGCATCATTCACAGCATCAGTCGGTGAAAACAGTGTACAGCTTAACTGGACGACTGCAACGGAAACAAATAACTTCGGTTTCGAAGTTCAGCGCGCAATTACCGGCAGCGAATTTGAAAAGGTCGGTTTTATACCCGGTTACGGTACTACAACCGAAAGAAAATCCTATTCATTTAATGATGCAAATCTGGCTGTTGGCAATTACACCTACAGGCTTATTCAGATCGATCTGGACGGTACAAGATATACCGTTGGTACAATAGAAGCGGAAGTTACTTTTGTCCCGCAGAAATATGCACTGTTCCAGAATTACCCGAATCCGTTTAATCCATCTACAACCATAAAATATCAGCTTCCTGAAAAGAGCCAGGTAACTTTACGGATATATGATGTATTAGGAAATCTGATTACCTCTCTGGTAAATACCGAGCAGAATGCCGGTTCCTATGAAGTAGTATTAGACGCATCGGATTATTCAAGCGGTGTATACCTGTATACCATAACTGCAGGTAAGTTTACTGATTCAAAGAAACTTATTCTCATTAAATAATCTGCTGCATTTATTATTAAAAAAGAGATGCCCGATGGGGCATCTCTTTTTTTTGTTTAGTACCAGAAATGGAATTGAATTACTAACGCATCATTTTTTACTGAAGGATTTTCAAGCTGAAGCCTGTACTGAGGTTTTATTTCGATAAAACTGTAAGGATGGAATTCAAATCCGAACACAAATCTTGATATATCGTCATCAGCTGCATCCACTGAAGGATCAAACCTGTCGTATCTTACAACTGCATCCACTCCTTTGTATATCTGATAAGAAGCTTCGATCATTATTGCGGATGCCGAAGTATCCCTGCTTACATAATTCTGTGCAATATCATATTCCCCCATAACAGTAAAATCTCCTGCGGATAAACCAGCAAAACCACCGAACATTTTTGCCTGCGGAAAAATGGAATTAAACGAAGCATCAAGTGCATTTACCCTGAACACCGCGGCCGATCCACCGATAAGCAGATTGATATCCCCGACCGATCGGTTTATCTGAAGGCTTGTTGTATAGGTAGGGTCAGTAACAAATAACTGCGGTGATCTGCTGCTTCCTACGCTTGCAGTGAGCAGTGCAAAATCCGACAGATAAACACCCATTTCAGCACCTGATTCGATATACTGCGGTCCATATAGCAATCCGCGTTTCTTTTGTCCGGCCGAAGTAATTACACCGAGATCTCCTCCTCTGGTATAAGCAGTATGATCATCCAGCCGTATTCCGTAATTTGGTGAAAAGCTTCCTGCTTTTAGATAGCTATCATTCGGAAGAATTCTTGCAACTGCATAAGCTTCCCAGATTCCCCAGATGAAATCATATCTGGCAAACAGATCAATCTCCTCCGATATGCTCACAGCGGAATAGATGGAACCGGTCATTCTCTGGAAATCGGATTTGCTTGAATTATCTCTGAAGACCGCAAGATACTGCCCCCTGAAATCCAGTCCGAATATAATATTATCGGCAATGGAATTGCTCATTTTGAATTCCTCATGGGGGGAAACAAGGGGAAGCGAGTTCTTGCCGAATTTCCACCCCCCGGTATTCCGAAGGTTACCCCCGGTTGGATTAACATGACAATCAATACAATTACCCCCCTTTTGAAGTGCAAACCTGGGAATGGAAAGCACCTCACCTGTAAAAAAAAGCAGGATAGTTATTACAATTAAGTTCCGCAGCATATTCTTTTTTCCTTAATAATATTCTATAAGTGGTCCTTTTTGCTAATAGTATTAGAAATTCCTTAAAAGTGCCGGCGGGATTCAAAAAATGGACTTCACCGCAAAAAATATTTTGTTGTCAAAACAACTTCATGTTTATTTCAGCACAAATGTATTTATAATTACTCCCGTTTAGTTAATTAATCTCATTTATTTCAGTTTATCAAACTTTTCCTTTCCCTTATCTCAGGCTTATCTCCACACCAAGGCGCTTTAAGGAATTACATACATGGAAGTCCTGCGGATGAACATACCAAAATGTGCATAATAAGGTATGTGACGGAATCAGCCCCGGTTTTATTAAAAATAGTCAGTTTTTATCATTTTCGTTATTCTGCAGTTCAGCATGATTCTGCATACCGGTGTGAGGATACTTATATTTCATTGATTCCGACTGCAATCTTGATTAAATTTATTGTTTATAAAAAGGCGATATGAAGAAAGTACTTATACTGGGTTCTACCGGCTCAATTGGTATTAATGTACTAAATGTAATTAAAAACCTTCCGGGAAAATTCAAGGTAACTGCACTTACGGTTAATACAAGGATTGATCTTCTGGAGCCGCAGATTTATGAATTCAATCCGGAGATAGTGGCTGTTAAAGATGAAAAACTGGGTGCAGAACTTAAAAAGAGAATAAACCACAAATGTAAAGTTTACACCGGCGAGGAAAGCTTATGCCGGTTAGCAGCAGAATCCGATTATGATATCTTTGTAGGTGCAATGGTAGGATCGGCCGGTCTGCTACCAACAATTGAAGCTATAAAAAGAGGAAAACGTATTGCCCTGGCAAACAAGGAAACACTGGTTGTTGCGGGTGAACTGATTACAGAACTTGTAAAAAAATATAATGCGGAAATACTTCCGATTGATTCGGAACATAGTGCGATTTTTCAGTGTATTAAAGGAGAGAGCGGCAGGGAAATAGAGAAACTGATTCTTACTGCATCAGGCGGTCCTTTTCTTCACAAGAAAAAAGAGGAACTGGAAAAGGTCACTATTGAAGAGGCACTAGCTCATCCAAACTGGAAAATGGGAAACAAGATTACTATCGATTCAGCATCCATGATGAATAAAGGACTGGAGATTATTGAGGCACACTGGCTTTTCGGAATTACTCCCGGCAGGATAGATGTACTGATTCATCCTCAGTCAATCATTCACTCCATGGTTCAGTTTGTGGATGGCTCTGTAAAAGCGCAGCTCGGACTGCCGGATATGAAACTGCCTATCCAGTATGCATTGACTTATCCTGAAAGGGATGCGAATAATTATGAAAGGATTAATCTTGCAGATATTGGAAGTCTGACTTTCTCAGAACCGGACTTTTCGAAGTACAAGTGCCTTGCTCTCGCATACTCTGCAATAAATGCAGGAGGAACAGCGCCTTGTATACTAAACGCTGCAAACGAGGTAGCAGTAGATAAATTTCTGAAGGGGAAAATTAAATTCACAAAAATTCCGGTGCTCATAGATAATGCACTGGAGAAAATACAAAACTATAATTCACCGGATCTTGAATTGATTTTCGATTGTGACAGAAAAACAAGAGATCTGGTGTTGAATATGAATTAGAACAGGAGCATTCATCCAATGGATTATATAAGCTATATAATTTATTTTGTAATAACTATAGCAATTCTTGTCTTTGTACATGAGTTCGGACATTTTGCCGCAGCAAAGCTCAGCGGAATGCGGGCGGATATTTTTGCAATTGGTTTTGGAAAAAGATTATTCGGATTCAACAAGATAACAGGCTTCACTTTCGGAGATCTGCCAAAAGATTTCGATGGTATGGGTAACACCGATTACCGTGTCTGCCTGCTTCCTTTAGGCGGTTATGTTAAAATTGCCGGAATGGTTGATGAAACAACCAAAGATGAAGCAATGTTCGCAGCAGAACCCAAGGAGTATGAATTCAGGGCGAAATCAACACCAAAGAAAATGTTTGTAATTACCGCCGGTGTTCTGATGAACCTACTGCTGGCATGGCTGATTTTCTGGGGAGTAACTTACTACAAGGGAAAACAGGTAACCAAAACAACAACAATCGGTTATATTTTACCGGGGAGCAGAGCTGATTCTCTTGGATTCAGGGAAAATGATAAAATTCTCAGCATAAACAACAGAAAAGTAGATAACTGGGAAGATGTACGTGCTGACATTTATATCCATACGCTTGGTGAGGATTTGCGCTTTAGTCTTTTGCGGGATGGTGTTGAAAAAGAGATTCGTGTACCCCGGATTTTAATCACCGATGAAGGTGAACAAAATTTCCTTTTGCCGGAAAATTTGAGACCATTAATCGGGGAGGTAGGACTGAATACTCCTGCCGAAAAAAGCGGAGTTAAGACCGGTGATATTTTCTTAAAGTTAGATAATGAAAATTTGTCGTCACCCGGGCAGGCCACAAAAATTATTTCTTCGAACAAGAATACTGAACTTCCTTTGTTGGTACAGAGAGGTAATGATACATTAAGTCTTTCGGTTACACCCGGTGAAGATGGTATGATTGGAGTAACCATCGGGCAGGTGTATATCGGCAAAATAGAGTATCAGAATTTCGGAATTTTTGAATCGTTTGTGTATGGCTGGAGAGAGATCGAAAAGATGACGGATCTTACTTTCTCAATGCTTGGTAAAGTTTTCTCAGGTAAAATTGAGTTTGGAAAAGCTTTCGGCGGTCCAATCAAGATTGCCCAGGTAGCCACCACATCAGCAGAAGCCGGAATAGCCAGCTTTCTTTATTTTCTTGCGCTACTCAGTCTCAGTCTTGCCATAATAAATATAATGCCGTTTCCTGTTCTGGACGGCGGACACCTGATTATAATTATCATCGAAGGAATAATAAAGAGGGAAATTCCGTTAAAGGTGAAGATTGCAATTCAGAATGCCGGTATGGTGCTGCTTCTGATGCTGATGGCCTTTATAATCTACAACGATATTCTGAATTTTTAATATTTATATTTCCCGGTTTTTAAAAACCGGGAAATTCCCTATGGGGTAATTACTCCTTCACCATCTCAAATTCAGTATCTCTTGAGATATAGGTCAGTATGGACCGGTTGAGCAGTTCAATGGTTACTGCCAGGGTATGCTGGTTATCCGACTGCCTTATAACGCCTATAATTCCTTCAAATGGTCCTTTCTTTATCTTAACCTTATTTCCGGGAAGAAGGCCTTCATATAAAAAGAAATCGCTTTCCCGCTTAAGATAATTCTCCAGGTTCTCCATCTGCCATCCTGGAATTACAGCCGGACGGCCTTTGTCAAAAACACAATTGAGCACCGGGTACTCTTTAAGTGCCTGAAGTCTTTCAGATTCATCGGCATGAATAAATATATATCCCCTCAGCAGGGGTTCAGTTATAACTTTTTTCCTGTCGCTCCACTGTTTCAATTTCTTAATTACCGGAAGATAGTGGGCAACATTAATTTTCGTCATTCTCTCGGCAGCTTTAAACTCCTGCCTGGGACGAGTATAAAGCGCAAACCAGTATTTTCCGGGTTCCCCGGAATTTATCGGATTCATATTCAGATTTTTACCGACGTCCTTCCAATGGAGTAGTAATTAAATTTTAGATTATCCATCTTTTCAATATCGTACAGATTTCTTCCGTCAAATATTACCGGTTCTTTAAGCAGGTCTTTTATTTTGCCAAAATCCGGTGTACGGAATTCGTTCCATTCTGTAACGATAACCAGTGCATCGGCATTCTCGATTGCCTTATAAGCATTTTCACCATAACTGATCTTGTCGCCGATAAGATTCCGGGTATTTGTAACTGCTTCCGGGTCGTATGCGCAGACTGATGCTCCTCCCTTTATCAGCAGATCAATAAGCGCCAGGGCCGGGGCTTCTCGGATGTCGTCAGTGTTGGGTTTGAAGCTTAGACCCCATAAACCAAAAAGCCTGCCCTTAATATTTCCGTTGTAATGTTTTGCGATTTTATTGAAAAATAAATTTATCTGATTCTTATTTACATCAACCACCGACTTAAGTATTTTGAAGTCATAAGCATTTTCATTGGCTGTATTTATGAGGGCATGTACATCTTTAGGAAAACAGCTTCCGCCAAAACCGACTCCGGGAAAGAGAAATCTTTTTCCGATCCTGCTGTCGGAACCGATACCGATCCTCACTTTATCCACTTCCGCACCGGTCAACTCGCAGAGATTCGCTATTTCATTCATGAATGAAATTTTGGTTGCAAGAAACGAGTTTGCAGCATATTTTGTCATCTCTGCCGATTTCTCATCCATATAATAAATCGGGTTTCCGGAACGGACAAATGGTTCATATAATAAATCCATTATTTCACGGGTCTTCTGATTTCCGGTACCTATTACAACTCTTTCAGGCTTCATAAAATCCTCGATAGCCATACCCTCCCGCAGAAATTCGGGATTGGAAGCAACATCAAAATCGAAGTCCGGCGCATATTTCATAACAGAATTACGAACTCTGAGGCTTGTACCCACAGGTACTGTGCTTTTATCTACAAGTATTTTGAATCCTAAATCCGGTTCGGATTTAAATAGTTTACCGATATTTTCAGAAACTCCGAGAACATATTGCAGATCAGCCGCACCATCGCCGCCCTGCGGGGTTGGCAGGCAAAGAAAAATAACATCCGATCCCCTTACTGCGGCATTGAGATCAGTGGTAAACTTCAGCCGGTTTTTCCTGATATTCCGCTCAAATAGTGTATCAAGACCAGGTTCATAAATAGGGACTACACCGTCCGTCATCTTTTTAACCTTAGCTGCATCAATATCAACACATATTACATTATTCCCTGTCTCAGCAAAGCAGGTTCCTGTAACAAGACCTACATACCCTGTACCAATAACTGCAATATTCAAAATAATTCTCCAGTTTTTTAATGTAAAGTTAGCATTATCGGCAATTAATTAAAATGGAAATACCCCGATAGAAGTAACAAATGATGCGGGTTATTTTAAATTCTTTTCCACAAGAGCTTTCAGATCCTTCAGATTTACAGGTCCCGGAAGTACATCACCCATACCAGAAGACAGGTATTCAGCTCTCAGTTTCTCAGTTAAATCGTTTGTATAAATAATCAGAGGAACAGAAGCATATTTTTCTTCGGATTTCATTGTTTTTATGAACTCTAAACCATTCATTAGCGGCAGTTTATGCTCCATTATTATCATGGCAGGCATTTTGTTTCGGATTTTATCCAGCGCACTGTAAAAATTGGTTTCCATCACACATCTGAATTGCGGGAATCCGGCTTTCAGCATATTGTTAATCTTGGCTTTCTCCGTTTCATCATTATCAATTAAAAATATAATATTGCTTGCTGCAGGGATAGTAAAATGAAATTCGGAGCCCCTGCCTTCTTCGCTGTAGAACCATAATTCACCGTCGTGACTTTTAATAATTTCATTTGCAAGAAGCAGACTTATCCCTGTCCCCCTTTCACCTTTTGTACCGGGGATTGAAACTATACTATCAATTTTCATCAATCTTTGACGGACATTATCGTTCATACCGGTCCCCTCATCTTTAACAATAACCTCAATAAAATTATCTTTAAACCTGTTGGCATAAATTTCAATTGTCTTTTCCGGCAATGAATACTTGACGGCATTACTTATAAAAATATTAAGAACCAGATCCATCAGCCGTTCATCGGCTTCAACATAGGTATAGCTGTCCGCATTCACTTTTATATCTAGATTTTTAAGATGAATGCTCCTGGTGTTATTTGAAATTACTGAATTTATTAAATTCTTCAGATTTAGCTTATACTTCTCGATTTTTTTTCTTCCTGTAACCAGCCTTGACCATTCCAGGAGATTATCAATAAGCTTAAGCTGACTATGCGATGATAGATTAATGAACTGCAGGTATTCCAACCTTTCTTCCGGGGAGAGAGATGTTTCATTAAGAAGGATATCCGAGAAACCTAGAATACTGGTATATGGTGATTTAAGATCGTGCGATAAAACAGAGATAAACTTATCTTTTGCCTTATTCAGGTTCTGAAGTTCTACCAACTCTGCATGTAGAGCCTTGCGCTCGCTGAGCAGCTCGGTAAAGTCTGAAACCGAGCACTCCGAACTGATTATATTCCCGCCGGAATTACGTTTAACCAGGACAAATTCCTTCAGCCATATCTTTGAGCCGGATTTCGTTTTCAGTCCGTAAACAAGTTCAAGTTCATTTTGCGTATTATTAATTACAAAGCGGGCAATAATTCCTTTAATTCTTTCGGCTTCTTCAAAATCCAACAGATTAAATCCCCTTCCCGGAAACGAATTTATTTCATCCGATTTGTATCCTGTAAAATACTCTGCTGTAGGTGAAAAAACCGGGGCCTCCTTCAGGAAGAAGGAATCCCATAATAATGCGGTTCCACTGTTAACTGGAATGTTATTCTTATGTGACTTCATTTAATCCGAAATAATTGATTATAAACTTAATTAAACGACAAATACTTTTGCAACTTCCGGCAGCAGTGAGGGATTATTAATTAATGCTGTACAGAAGAGCCTGCCGAGGGATCTTTTTCCCGGCGGTACTTCCCGGAATGTCTTTGCAATACTATTTAACCTGGTATCGTCAAAATTGAAAACACCTTTTTTGATCAGATTATAGATCTCATGCTTTTTCCCAAGTCTGCTGTGCCATTCGGTTTGATATGCCCTGATATGATCCGGCTGGTTTAATAAGACAGATTCAGCAGCTATCCTTCCTGCAATACTGCCTGCGGTCATTCCGCTAATAATACCACCGCCGCTAAGCGGATTAACCTGCCTGGCTGAATCGCCCGCAAGCATTATCCCCGGTGAAATAATCTGCTTTAAGGTTGCAGTGCTTGGTACTCCGCCGGCAATTTTTTTAATAATTTTGATGCCGGGATAATAATTATCTATAAAATTTTTAAGATAAACAGAAGCTGACCGGCTTTTACCGGCGTATCCGCTTATCCCCACCCCGATATTCGCAGTATTGCTGCCCTTCGGAAAAACCCAGACATAACCTTCGGGGGCATATCTTTTACCAAAATAGAAATAGCAGCTGTTCCCGTTTATGTAATTTACTCCGGATGCTGTAACCTGCACACAGCATTCCATATCCCTGTAATCAATAAATGTACTGATGCCAGCAAATCTGCCTATCCTCGATCCCACCCCATCGGCAGCGATAACTATCCTGCTTTTCAGATCCAGCCTTCTGCTTCCGGTTTCTACTCTTACGCCTCTGACTATTCCATCATCCATTATCAGATCGTATACGTAGGCATCCGATAAAAGTTCAGCGCCTTCATCAATAGCAGAGAGCGCAAGCCTGTAGTCAAAAAGAGTTCTGTCGAGTATATATCCCTCTTCATCAAACTGAAGTGTAATTTCACAACCGTCAGGTGCAATTAATGAAAAACTATTAATGGTGGAACTAATCCAGTCCGGATCAGGATTAATGAATTCCTTAAGCTTATTCTTATTAACAGCCTCACCGCATCTCACAAATGCACCCGGCTTACTCTCTTTTTCGAGCAGAAGTACAGACACGCCTCTTTGTGCAGCATATCTTGCGGCAACTGAACCTGCCGGACCGGCGCCGACAACGATAATATCATAATCGTTTTTCAAACCATCACCCCATCCGAATTAAAAACCAATGCCTCGAGAGGACAGCTCCATACACATTTTGCGCAGTTCGTACACCGCAGCGGAAGGATCTTTAATTCCAGCTTTGTAAGCTCCAAAGCATCTGCAGGACAGACGCCTACGCAGCATCCGCACAGATCGCATTTATCATTTAATACACTTATCATCAGTTTTTCTTTTTCGGCACTGGTTAAATCCATAATCCAATTTAGCTTTTTTATGCTAAATCATAAAATTAATCGGTACCCGGCGGGGAGTTTTGACATTATTAGTATGAAACAATTACATTTTGAGGCGAACAAACCCCGATTCGGGGCTTATTTTTATGCCGAAGAACCTGATATTAATCCAAAAGTCCTTAAAATCTTTGACCTTTTGAGATTCATTTAGCATTTTTATACTAAATTTAAATTTTAATAATACCCGGATAAACTTTTCAGAACAGGATATCAGTGAAACAGTTCTTCAGAATAATAAGTCCGGAATTGCTTTTCTGGACTGCAGGTTTGCTTTTACTGGCATTGTATCCGTTCGGAGAAGGGCATTTCTCTGTTTGTCCCTTAAAGAATCTCGGCTTAACTTTTTGTCCCGGATGCGGACTTGGTCTTTCCGTGCATCATCTTTTCCACATGAACTTTTACAATTCTTTTCAATCACATCCGCTCGGTGCTTTTGCAGTAATAATAATTACCTGGCGGATTTATAAGCTTATAAAAACATCGTTAACTCAATACTTTATTCTAACAAAAAGGAGCTATAATGGCTAACGTTTATCAGTTGATGCCCAATCTGGATGCCGAGGAAATGCCCTACATTCAGAACATAGTCAAAGATATGGATGACACAAAAGCACAGCAGTTTGCATTACTTTACAATGCAAGGAGGAAAGATCCCCAGCTTATACTGTTAACAACATTGCTGGGCTTTATTGTAATTGCCGGTGTTCAAAGATTTATACTCGGTCAGATCGGGATGGGTCTTTTATACCTGTTTACCGGCGGACTTTGTCTGATCGGAACAATTATCGATCTGGTTAATTACAAAAAACTTGCATTCGAATACAACTTTAAAGTTGCGAATGAAGTTCTGATGCTTGTAAAAAACACATAATGCTCTGATTATGCGGCACCGGATTTATGGTTACTCCAGCCGGTGCTTCATTATTAATTTTCTCTTAAGTCTGCTGATATCAGAGATTGGGAATAAGCTGTCCGCTTATTCTTAAAAGATCTGTTTCTGCGATTTTAGCCTCAACCTGTGATGATACCAGCCTGTTTTGTGCATCAAGCCGGTCTGTTTGAGCTTCCCTGAATTCAAGCGGGGATATATTTCCAAGTTTCAGCCTTTCCAGGGCAATATCTACATTTTCCTCTGCAGATTTGAGGTTCTGAAGCTCCAGATTCATCTGTTTAATGCTGTTCTCAAATACTTTAAATGCATTCTGCAAATCCGATTTTACAGCGGCGATAGTCTGCTCATATAGCAGGCTGCTGTTCTCAATTAATATTTCTGCATTCTCAATATTGCGGCGGGTGTTAAGTCCGTTAAATATATTCCATGAAGCCCTGATGCCGTAGTTATAACCGTTGCTTTGATTAGATTTTAAAATACCTGCATCTGCCTCTGATTTAACAAAACTGTAACCTGTGAAAAGACTTATCGACGGGTATAATTCCGAACGCGAAATCCCGGCTTCAAGCTCAGCAATATTTTTATTTACAGATGCCAGCTGAAGAACGCTGTTGTTTCTTTCTGCAGCAGCCGACAATTCTTCGAAATCAAAATCTGTTCTGAGGGGAATTGAATCGGATACCGTAAAATCCGTTTCCGTATCCTTTACCCCCATTAAATTTTTCAGCAGAAGTTTATACTGCACAAGCCGCAGTTCTTCCCTTAAGTACATTGCTTTATCCTCATTCAGATCCACCTGTGCGCGCCTGAGATCGAATCCCGATGCTGAACCTACTTCCTTCTTATCACGCTCAATCCTTAATCTCTCCTCGGATAGGGTAATATTGTATTCCACCAGTTTGAGAATTTTCTGCTGTCTGACTATGTTATAATAAGCTGAGAACAAACTGGAGATATTTGTTTCAATTTCATTTTTCAGACTCAACTCACCCGAATGTTTCAGCTCTTTGTACCTGGACAGATATGCAAACATTCTCAGCCCGTCAAATATGGTCCAGTTTAAAGCCACCGCAGCATTCAGATTTTCCGAACCGGCATTATCCCTGTTTATTGTTCTGCCGTCAAAAAATTCCTGCTTCGTTGTTGACCTGCTTTTTGTAAATGAACCGTCAGCAGTAATCTCAGGCAGGAATCCGGCCCTGCCGGCAAAGTAATTATTATCGGAAATTTCCAGATTATTCTCAGCTACAAGAATATCATAATTGTTCTGAAGTGCTGTCTTTACAGCATCTTCCGGAGTAAGAAGCTGCTGCGGAAATAGAACGGGAGTAAAATATATTACAAACAGAACTAAAGCTTTTTTCATTACGGTTTTGTAGGGTTAGTTTGAACTTCATCTTTGTCAGAATAAATTTCTGCTTCACTTGTCGCACTGGAAACTTCCGCAGTTTTACCCGAAAAGAAAGTATATACCGCGGGTATTACAAATAATGTAAGAACTGTTGAAAAAACAAGTCCCCCAATAACAGCTATACCCATTGAAATTCTGCTTTCGCTTCCCGCGCCTAATGCAAGTGCTATTGGCAGAATGCCCAGAATGGTGGATAAACTTGTCATCAGTATCGGTCTGAACCTTGCAGCCGAAGCAAATTTAATTGCTTCCATTTTACTTAGGCCCGCTGCTTTTCTCTGATTGGCAAACTCAACTATAAGGATTCCATTCTTTGTAACCAGTCCTACCAGCATTATTATCCCTATCTGGCTGAAGATATTAAATGTCTGGTCAAAGTACCATAATGAAATTAGCGCACCTGAAATAGCCAGGGGCACCGTAAACAGTATGATCAACGGGTCGACAAAACTTTCAAATTGTGCTGCAAGAACCAGGTAGATCAGAACAATGGCAAAGAAAAATGCAAAGAGAAGGCTGGATGAGCTTTCGGCAAAATCCTTGGAAGTGCCGTATAAAGCAGTCGCAAATGATTCATCAAGAACTTTGTCTGCAACTTCATCCATTGCCTCTATTCCCTGGCCGATGGTGTAACCGGGTGCCAGGCCCGCGGATACGGTGGCTGAAGCGTACCTGTTAAATCTGTAAAGCTGCGGAGGAGCGCTTTGTTCCTCTACGTTTATCAGGTTATCAAGCTGTATAAGTTCATCCCTGTTGTTTTTTACAAAGAGGGATTTCAGATCGACAGGCTCATTTCTGTTTTCCCTGGATAACTGACCAATAACCTGGTACTGTTTACCGTCCTTTATAAAATAACCGAATCTTTGCCCGCTGAACGCTGCCTGTATGGTCTGGGCAATATCAATAGTTGAGACGCCGAGATTTTTAGCCCTTTCGCGGTTTATCGAAATTTTAAGTTCCGGTTTATTAAACTTAAGGTTTACATCAACTATTGAAAAAGCAGGATGCTTACTTGCTTCTTCCACGAAGAGCGGCAATTTCTCTTTAAGCTGCTCAAAGTTAGGAGCCTGAAGAACATACTGAACCGGCAGTCCGCCCCTGCCGCTTCCAATGGTCTGCTGCTGAACAACATATACCCTAGCTTCATTAAGCTCGCCAAGTGAGCGCGTAAGCCTGTCGGCAATCTCCTGCTGGGTTGCATTTCTTTCGTATGCATGGGATAGAATTATATTCACAAATCCGGAATTGACTGAACCGGAACCTCCGAAACCGGGAGAGGTAAGCGAAATTACTGCCTCACGCTCATTTACAGTATCAGCAATAAATTCAACCAGACGGCTCATAAAACTGTCCATATAATCAAAGCTTGTTCCTTCAGGTGCAGTTACACTCATCTGCAGCCGGTTTCTGTCCTCAAGCGGTGCAAGTTCGGAGGGAATAGCTTTAAACAGGACTACAGCGGCCAGCAGCATTACGCCGACAATTACAAAAGCATAAGCTCTTTTTTTCAGAAAGGATCCCAGCAGACCGGCATACCCCGAGTTAAGACGTACAAAAAACGGCTCTGTACGGTTATAAAACCAGTTATGTGTTTCCCTTCTTTTAAGAAATTTTGCACCGAGCATCGGAGTTAAGGTTAGTGCAACAAATGCTGAAATCATAACCGAGCCGCCGATTACTATTCCGAATTCGCGGAATAATCTTCCGGTTAATCCCTGCAGAAAAATTATCGGCAGGAAGACCGATACCAGGGTTACCGTTGTTGAGATGATTGCGAAAAATATTTCCGCCGAGCCTTTTGTAGAAGCCTCCACCGGCTCCATTTTATTTTCAACTTTGGTATAGATGTTTTCAAGAACCACAATAGCATCATCAACCACAATACCAATTGCAAGAACAACCCCGAGCAGGGTAAGAACATTGATTGAAAAGTCGGCGACATACATAATAAAGAATGCGCCTATGAGCGAGATGGGTATGGCAATAACCGGGATTATAGTTGTACGCCAGTCCCGCAGGAACAGAAAAATTATCATTACTACAAGCATAAATGCAACAAGGATAGTCTGTTCAACCTCAGTTATTGCATCTCTTATATACTCTGTAACATCGAAACCGATGCCGGTCTTGATATCCGGCGGAAGGTTCTTCTTGATAACCTCAAGCCTTTTGTAAAATTCATCCGCAATTGCAATATTATTCGCTCCGGGCTGGGCAATCAGAACAACACCGACCATGGGAATGCCGTTTCTTTTGAGAATGGTCTTTTCGTTTTCCGCACCAAGCTGTGCTCTTCCGATATCCCGCAGCCTTACAACATTTCCATCAGATTCTTTTATAATCAGATTATTAAATTCTTCTTCATCACGCAGCCTTCCTATGGTTCTTATAGAAAGCTCGGTTTTATTTCCTTCAATCAATCCGGATGGAAGCTCTACATTTTCCCTGTTCAATGCATTTCTTACATCGATAGGAGTAAGCCTGTATGCAGCCATTTGCGCAGGATCCAGCCACAGCCTCATTGAATATTTTTTTTCTCCCCATATCCTTACTTCACTAACCCCGGGAATAGTTTGAAAACGTTCCTTAAAAACATTATTGGCAAATTCAGAGAGACTCAGCAGACTGCGTGTATCGCTCTCCACACCAAGAAAAACTATTGGCGTAGCGTCTGCATCTGCTTTTGAGACTATAGGATTTTCAATATCGGGCGGAAGCTGACGTAACGCACGCGAAACCCTGTCCCTCACATCGTTTGCGGCTGTTTCCATATCAACTTCAATTTCAAACTCGACCGTAATTGTGCTCCGCCCGTCCCTGCTGGCAGATGAAAGTGAACGGATTCCCGCAATACCGTTTATGGATTCTTCAAGAGGTTCGGTAATCTGGGATTCAATTACATCGGCATTTGCACCGGTATATGAAGTACTTACAGTAATTACCGGCGGATCAACAGAAGGATACTCCCTTATTCCGAGATAAGTATAACCGATCAAACCGAATATCACTATAACAATTGACATTACAGTGGCTAGAACAGGACGACGGATGCTTACAGAGGAAAGGCTCATCAGCTGTTCCTAATTGAATTTTGAAATTTTTACAGGAATACCGGGCTTTATCTGCAGTATACCGGAAGTAATAAGAGTATCATTCACATTCAGTCCCCTGATTACCTGGATGGTCTCCTCTTTCCTTATTCCTGTTTCTATAATTTGCGGTACAGCGATGCCGTTTTTAAATAAAAATACTTTCTGGCCTTTCAGTTCCGGAACCACGGACTGTGTGGGGATCATAATAGCATTATTGATTTTTTTCAGGACAAGTTTTACGCCTGCAAAAGAGCCGGGCAATATTCTGCCGGCATTGTTCTGATAGATCGCCCTGATTTTCAGTGTCCTGGTAACCGGATCAATCTTTGGTTCCACTGCATATATTTCACCGCTGAACACTTCATCGGTTCCGGTAACCGAAAAAGTTACTTTATCCCCTTTCTGAACCTGCAGGGAATACTTTTCAGGTACTGAAAAATCTATTTTGATGGGATTTATATTCTGAAGTGTTGCAATTATGATAGAGCTGGTAACAAAACTTCCCTCGCTTACACTTTTCAATCCGATACGGCCGGAAAAAGGAGCTTTAATTTCAGTTTTATTTATCTGTGCTTCAGCCAGTTCAACTTCCGATCTTGCGACATTAAGTTCGTTGAGAGACACATCATAGTCCTCCCGGGATATAGCTTCCCTCTGGAGCAGAACCTTTTGTCTGTATTCCCTGTCCTCAAGAAGTTTGACCCTGTACCTGGCACGTTCAAGCTGAGCTCTCAATTCTTCATCATTTATCTTAACCAGAAGTTCCCCTCTATTTACATTGCTCCCTTCCCTGAAGAATATCTTTATGATCTTTCCGGAAATTTCACTCCGGAGTTCCACTTCCTCATTTGCCAGAACAGTACCGGTCGTGTTAACCTCATTTTCAAGTGTTTCCGGTTTTGTTATATGAGCTGATACATTCAGCATTGCTGCCGAACCGGGTCTGCCCGGATTATCATTACCCTTTCCTGTGGAAGTTAATTTAGGCAGAACAATTAGCAGAACTGCGGCAACAACTAAAACAGTATACAGCAGGAGTTTGTATTTTCTTTTCATAAATAAAATAAATAATTGAGCTAATAATAATAATGGTTTCTCACCGCGGCAACAAATAAAAAAAGCCAGAATACTGGCTTTTCTAAAAACAGTCTGTATTTATAAACTACAGCTTTTTACCATATTTTTTATTGAATTTCTCAACTCTTCCGGCTGTATCAAGCAGTTTCTGTTTGCCGGTAAAGAATGGATGCGACGCACTTGAAATTTCAAGCTTTATCAGCGGATATGTGTTTCCATCTTCCCATTTTATGGTTTCACTGGTTCTAATAGTCGACCGTGTAAGAACTGCAAATCCTGCAGATGCATCCTGGAAAACTACAGGTCTATAATCAGGATGAATACCTTTTTTCATCAAAATTCCTTTGTCTCTTAAATCCTAAAAAAGCAGGACAAATATAGAAAAGTTACCATTTATTTCCAATCTATAAATATCATTAATACTATATATTATTGCTGTTTGGAATCAGAATTGGTTGTCCATCTGATCTTTGCTGATTCGAACCCCATTCTATCCTGATAAAAATGAGATTAGAATGGGAACAGAATCAGGTTAGACCCGGGTTAGTCCGGCATCAGGTCTCCGGTTGCAGTAAATTAATTTCAAATTTTCGTAAAACTGCGGATTCGATAAAAAAACCGGTTTTTGTGATAAAAAGCCCTGTTTTGGGGAAAAAACGAGGTTAGTTGTAATCGGATTACCGACCGGCCGGATTATTAAGAAAAGTCGCAATTTTAGCTTTCAGCCTGTAAAGTTGTTCCTTTTCATCGCTGGAAAGTCTAACCTGGCGGAAATTAAGCCCGCTTTTGTTAATAAAAAGGCTTTTATTTGAGGCAGAGGCAATAAACCTTTCCGATGAAAATGGAGAGGAAGAATCCTTCCCTTTCAGTTCCCCGGCTGCCTGCTTATCGGTTTCGGTACTTCTCTTTAATGCAACCTCATCTGCAGAAACTACATCCTCTCTTATCTGCGGATCAGCCATAAGCGGATTTTCGGCATTTTCTATTTTGGGACTGAAGAAAAAGAAAACAATTGCTGCTGCAACTGCTACGGCAGAAGGAATTAATCGTGAAGGAGTAAGTATTGCAGGAAAAATACTTTTCTGCTCCTTATAATCACCCTTATTAATCCTTCTCAAAAGGTCAGCTTCAAAGTTTGGCGGAGCAGATACTTTCTTAAGAGAATGCAGTGTTTTTATAACATCCTTATAATTCAAATCCTCTTCATGCTTTTTCATAACATTTCCTCATTCTTTATAGATGCCCTTTAATAATTTCTGCAGCTGGGCGCGGCCTCTGTTTATCCTCGATTTAACTGTTCCGACATTGGTGCCGGTAATTTCAGCAATTTCCTCGTAAGAAAGTTCCTGAATATCTCTCAGCACAACCATATCCCTGTATACCGGTGAAATTTTCATTAAAGCTTTCTGAATGATTTCATCTTTTATGCCGGTGTCGGTAATCTGATCAGGTCGGTAGCTTTCATCCGGGATATCATACGTTTCTTCTCCTTCACCGTAACTGCTTAGGGAAAAGATCTTGCGTCTGCGTCTTCTCTGGTACTCGGTTCTGGCCAGATTACCCGCAATCGTAAATATCCAGGTTGAAAATTTAGCGATGGATTTATAGGAATCTTTATTCCTGTAAACTTTAATCATAGTCTCCTGAACTATATCGACACACGCCTCATAATCACCAAGAAACCTGAACACATAGTTTATGAGAGGATTTTTATACCTCTGAACCAGAATTTCAAACGCACGAACCGTATTATTCAGCTGAAATTCAAGTATCAGTTCCTCATCAGATAGTTCATTTAAATTTTGTTCAGTCAAACCTTATACTTTTGCCTTTTATAATTGTTTCCGTTTCAGACAAAAAATTTATTCAAAAAACACCAAAAAAGGGCATTCCGGAGATAAAATTTCCAGAAAATTAATATAAACAATCAGGAAGACAATATTTCTCCCAGCAGCACGGAAATAATTGTTTTATCCCCGGTACTGCTCGTCTTAATTGCCACATCCGCTTTAAGCAGAGCTTCAGCGGCATTCACCAGCTGATCTTCAGAATATAATCTTCTCGCATTCACATAATCCTTATAGTTCCAGTGGGGGATCTCCAACTCTTTGGCAGCTGCCGCCGCAGGCAGATTCCTGATCGCAATTTCGCCGATCCTGCTGAGGGCAGTAAAGTATTTTGTAAGCATAACCACTATAAATACAGCGCCCTTCCCTTTATCAAGAAGATTATAGGCATATTTAAAAGCGGAATCTGCTTCCTTTCTGCCGACTGCATCAAGTAAATCGAAAATAGTATATTCTTTCATTTCGGCAGCCAGGAATGAAATATCCTGCCGGGTGATTTCCATGTTATCGGCAGTAAACGTAATAATTTTTTCAAGCTGATCCTGGATAAGTGCCCTGTTCTCACCCACAATTTCAACGAGCATCCGGGCATCTTCTTCAGAAATCTGTTTGCTGTTTTCTTCCGCATAATCGATTACCCACTGCACCATCCTTTTCCCTTTAAGTTCTTTCGCTTCGAAAATATAATCTTTAGTAAGAAGCGATTTAAAGGGTTCAGAAGAGGGGGTTGATATCAGACCGTTATTAATGAGCAGGAGAACTGTAAAATCAGGCGGTGAATCGAGATAACCGACAAGACTTTTCTTATCTTTAAATTTTTCAAAGTCTTTAACAATAACCAGTTTTTTTTCTGATCCGAATGGGAAAGTGGTTGCCAGGGTCAGGATATCAGAAAGGCTGTTATCCTCTCCTCCCCTGTACACAGCTTTATCAAATTCGCTGAATATAAACGGTGAAACAGATTTAATAATTTCGTCAGCAGTTTTATTTATAGAATAACTATCCTCCCCCGAAATAAAATATACCGGTTTCAGCATTCCGCCTTTTAGGGATTTAGTGCAGTCTGAAACCGGGGGAAAATTATTCTTAGCCATGCGCTGTTATTTTTCTCTTTTCACGATAGTTACTTCTTCCATCACCACATCTTTAAGCGGTCTGTCGCTTTCATCTGTCTGCACTTTTCCGATTGCAGTAACAACATCAAGTCCTGAGATAACTTTTCCGAAGACGGAATGTCTTCCATCAAGCCAGGGGGTAGCAGCAAGTGTAACAAAGAACTGGCTTCCGTTTGTATTTGGTCCTGAATTAGCCATTGAAAAGATTCCCGGACCATCGTGTCGGAGCGATCTGTCAAACTCATCCTGGAATGGTCTTCCCCAGATGCTTTCACCGCCGCGTCCGGTACCGGTAGGGTCTCCTCCCTGGATAACAAAACCATCAATCACCCTGTGGAAAATAACACCGTTATAATATCCTTTTTGGGCAAGTCCGGCAAAGTTTTCTGCGGTCTTAGGGGTTTGTTCGGTAAATAGTTCGGCTTCGAATGTTCCCATATTAGTTTTGATTACAGCCACTGTTATTGAATCAGGGGTCTTAGTTGTGTCCATCGTTTCTCTCTCTTTATTAATTTGATTGTTATTTACACTATTGCGCGAATTGGATTCCTTGCATCCTATTATAAGCAGAATGATTATCAGAAAAGCAAAGGGAATTTTCATTATACCTCCTATGATTGAATGATACCAAAATAAATTAAAATAAGTATTATAAGTCCCAGAATAATTCTATAAACAATGAAAACCAGCGTAGTATATTTCCTGAGGAATTTTATTAAAAAATCGATGGACAGGTATCCGCTAATACACGCTGCCGAAGCGGCCACAATCAGGTTGATCAGGTAATCCCTGTTTATATATTCTAACGACTGGTAAAACTCGAACACCCCGCTTGCCAATATTGCCGGGATTCCAAGCAGGAAAGAAAACCTGGCAGCGGTTTCCCTTGTGAAGCCTGTAAATAATCCACCGGTAATTGTAGTTCCGGAGCGTGATGAACCCGGAATAAGTGAAAAAACCTGTGCTATGCCTACTATTAAAGCATCAAGAAAGGATATTTCATTTAAGGATTTTTTATGATCGGCTGCTTTTTCAGCCCAGAACAGGAACAATGCAAGCACGATGAGGCTGAATGCAATCACTTCAAGGTTCTTCGTAAATGATCCTTCAATTATATCTTTGAAGAACAACCCGGTGATTATAATTGGGATATTTCCGACAATGATCATCCAGCCCAGTCTGGAATTCCTGCCCTGGCTTTTTATTCTTTTAGGTGAAATAATATTATCCTGAAAGAATTCAAAAATTATTTGCCAGATATCTTTCCAGAAATAGATAAAGACTGCCAGCAGTGTTCCGAGCTGGATCACTGCAATGAAAGAAGTCCATTTTTCAGGATCCGAAGGAGAGATAAGATTCATCAACTTACCGGCAACAGTAAGATGGCCGGTGCTGCTGATAGGAATAAACTCTGATATTCCCTGGATTATTCCGAGAAAGACAGCTTCTAAAAAAGTCAATCTTCCTCCGTTTCAAAAATATAGGTAAGCCCAAGCCTGATGCCAAGAGATACGGCATCGAGCTTGATTTCATGATCAGGGGCGATGTTATATTTCCCGTTCATGTCATACCTTAGGTCAATTCCGATATTTGCGAATACGCCTCCTCCAAGAAGTGTATTGCCGTCTGCTTTCAGAAGGAATCCCATACCCGAAGTATTATAAGACCTGCTGTTAAATGATGTATTCTCCTCAACACCTGAAAGACGTATACCGGCACCGCCGCCGAATTTAAAATTATACCCTGTTCCGGTTACAAGATAATATGCAGTAATGCTTGGCATGATAAAGTCGTATGTCAGTTCTCTTTTACCTAAGACCGAAATATGCGTAAACGAATTATATATATATGCAAGTTCGACGCCGGCAGCGAATGATTCCGAAAAATAATAATTTATTTCACCTGAAAAACCGATTGCTGAATTAAAAGTGCTGTATTCTGCATCTGTTCTGTAGTTCTGATTAAGATAATCTCTAAGTGATGGAGTTGATATAAAATTTATGCCCATGCTCCCGCGGATATCTATCTGTCCGTATGATATTCCGGTCACCAGAAAAAGTATTAGGGGTATATATTTCATAATTCATCGATTTTGGTTTTAGCAATAGCGATCAGGTTTTCATGCTGCTTGTCTATCACAAAATAAGATACCAGGGCTGCAATAATAAAAAGGAAATAGGCAACAATATGAGTAATAAAAGCATAAGCCAGACTAATTTCCTCTCCGAACCCGAACAGCAGCACCAGGGTAGATTTTGCCAGTGTGTGGTATGAGCCGGTTCCCCCCGGTGTAGGAATAATTATTCCGATAGAGCTTACACTCATAAGTACCCAGCCCATGGCAAAAGTTACATCTTTTATTTTCTCCATTCCCAGAATATAAAAGCCGGTATAGGAAGTTGCGGCATAAATTATAATAATTGCAACACTGATAAGTATTGTTAAAAAATAGTTCCTGGCACCTTTTAAGCTTGAAAAACCCTGCGTCAGCATCTCGAATATATATGCTGCCTTATGCGCCATCCTCTCAGATACCCTGCTTATTATTTTAATGATAAGCCCGTAAAAATGCTCTTTATATTTTATTGTCAGGATGAGGAAAAATATCGCAAAAGCGAGCATTACAGTAGTAAAGTACAATGCTGATTCAAGCCAGGGAAAATTAAGGTAAAGGCTGTCGCTGCGAAGATAAACCGATACTATTACCGCTAAACCTATGAACAGTATATCAATTATGCGTTCAATTATAACGGTACCGAAAAGCGAGGATTTGGAGAGTCCCTCCCATCTGCCGACAAAAACCGCTCTTGAAATTTCACCCAGGCGGGGCACTACGCAATTAACCCCGTACCCGATCATCAGCGCACCGAACAGATTTTTTAAGGAGGCATCTTTTTTTACCGAATGCAGTATTATTTTCCACCGGACTGCTCTGAGGTAATGTGAAACAAACCAGATTATTATATAAATTCCAATCCACAGCAGCGATGCGCTGGCAACGTGTCTCATTACCTCATTAAAATCTACATTATAAAATGCGATATACAGGAAAATACCGCTCAGCAGGAATGAGAGGATATACTTGAATGCTTTTCCCAAGAATTTAAATTTACCTGAGGTCAATAATGCTGCTGCCTTTCGGGATTTTGAATACAAAACGTGAATCGGGTATACCGCGGTTAAGTTTATAATTTGAAAACCTGAATTCAAAACTATCGCTGCTTAACATCGTTACAGCGACCTTTTCGACCAGATTTTCCTGATTTACCCAAAGACGTGCTTCCTTGAAATTAAATCCCGAACCAGCATTGGGTGATAAAATCAGGATATTCAAATTTCCGTCCGAAGCAGTGCTTACACTGCATTTAGACGGATAAACCTCCAGCAGCGTTTTGAAAGAAAAGATGGAATTCTCATCAGACACGGCATCATTAATAATCACCTTGTTTGCTTTCTTATTATGATTCCATACAGTCTCGCCGTCGGAGATTATTGCCATATTATTCAAATCGAAGTAAAATTTGTTCTCATTCTTATAATAAACAATTCCTTTCAGGGCCGGATTTTTCCCTTCCTGCATTATTCCGGCACTAAAATCATTCAGCTTATTATATTTATCCCTTACATTTTTCAGAAGCTGATCGGCATCGCCGGAAAAAGCATTCACTGAAAAGAGGGTTATAAGCAGGCTTATAATTTTAAAATATTTCACATCTGTTCCTTACTTAGTATCTGGCAAATTGCTTAAACTTATATTACAACAGAGTTAAAGGTTACGCAGAATAGTTTCGAGCTGTTCTTCGCTTTCCACAATTACAGTTCTGGCTTTGCTTCCGTCGTTAGGACCCACTATACCAGCTTCTTCAAGCTGATCAACAATCCTGGCAGCACGGGAATATCCCAGTTTCAGTCTCCGCTGCAGCAGTGAAACCGAACCCTGCTGATGCCTGACCACAACTCTTGCCGCTTCCTCAAACATGGGGTCAAGGTCTGTCAGGAAATTACCGTTTGTATTTTTCTTTTTATCATATAAAGAGGGAAGGAAAAACGGTTTTGAATATCCGGGCTGTGATTTAATGTAATCCGTTAATTTCTCAACTTCGTCGGTAGATATAAAAGCATTTTGAATTCTTATAGGTTTCGGGGAACCGGTAGGCAAAAATAACATATCGCCTTTTCCGAGAAGCTGTTCCGCACCATTCATATCCAGAATTGTACGCGAATCAATTTTTGTGGCAACCTGGTAAGCAACTCTTGAACTGAAGTTAGCTTTTATTACACCGGTTATTACGTTAACCGAAGGTCTTTGAGTCGCCAGTACAAGATGAATTCCAACAGCCCTGGCCAGCTGAGCAAGTCTGGTAATAGGCTCCTCCACCTCTTTGCCGGCAGTAATCATCAGATCGGCAAGTTCATCCACAATTACAACCAGGTAAGGAATAGGATGGTGTTTCAATTCATCTGTATCTTTTGGTCTTCTTGCCTTGTCGGATACTTTTGCATTATAGTCGACAATATTCCTCACACCAGCTTTAGCCAGCCTGTCATATCTCGTCTCCATTTCATATTCGACGGATTTAAGAACCAGAACAGCATTCTGCGGAGCGGTAATTATTTCTTCTTCAAGATCGGGTGAGACGGCAAGGTAATGTTTTCTCAGCTTATTATAGAAGGAAAGCTCAATTTTTTTGGGATCGATCATAATAAACTTCACTTCATCGGGCAGCTTGGAATAGAGCATACTGCTTATTATCATATTTATTCCCACGCTCTTTCCCGAACCCGTGGATCCTGCGATCAGCAGGTGCGGCATTTTTGCCAGATCCGCCACATATACATCGCCATTAATCGTTTTGCCAAGCGCGATGGGTAATTCCATTTTAACTTCAGGAAGTTTACTGAGGACTGATCTTGCTTTAACGATCGAAGCTTCTGCATTAGGTATTTCCACACCTATAGCGCTCTTCCCGGGAATCGGGGCAATTATTCTTATGCCTCTTGCAGCCAGTGCAAGTGCGATATCATGCTCCAGACTTACGATACGGCTTATTTTAACACCGGGAGCGGGAACAATTTCGTAAAGCGTAACAACCGGTCCGGGTGTAACAGATATATCCTTAATTTCTATATCAAATATTTTTAATTTTTCTTTCAGCAGCTCCGCGTTGTGCGTAAGTTCGTCTTCAGCAATCTTAAAATCTTCTTCCGGTCCCGCTTCGAGAAGGTCGAATCCCGGTTTTTTATAATTTATTTTTTCATCCCACTGATCCGGCATTCTTGCTTCATGTTCTCTCTCCTTTTCAATCTGCAGGGCTTCCTCTTTTTCCTTCTGGTCGGTCTTTTTGATATCGGTTTTTTTTATTTCTTCTTCAACGATTATATTATTTTCTTGCTGTTCCGGTTTTTCTTTCCTTATAATTCTGATTTTAGTTTCTTCATCATCGGGGANNCTGCTGTGAATCTTTAGAACTTCTGGTTTTATCAAGCAGCGCAGAAAAGGCTGCTACTATGATATTTTTTATTGCAGCAAATATTTTCTCAATTTTGATGTTAAATACAAGAACAAATAGAATAGTCAAAACTGTAAATATAAGGATGAGACTGCCGATCCCTCCGAAAAGTCTGCTTAACACAGTTCCAAGAAAATATCCGGTCTGCCCGGAAAGTTCATAGACATTAGTGAATGCATAATCCTGCGATATCAGCACTCCGAAAAAGGCTGAAAACAGCATTCCGAATGCCAAAAGAAAATTAAATATTGCCAGTTTAAGGCGAAGGTTGATATTATGGATAAAAGAAGCGCCATAAACAAATAATATTACAGGAAATATCAAAGAGATGAGGCCTATAGTTGAATTTATCATAAAATCTGCGGTATGCGCACCAACTATACCCATCCAGTTATTTATTTCAGAATTTGCTGATACTGCAGTGGATCGCCCGATATCTGAGAACAGACCGGTAATCAAGGCTTTATCAAAACGCGAATATGAAACGATGCTAAGAAAGAGAAAGACCGCAATCAGAATAATAAGCAGGCCCGCTATCTTCTTCTTTTTTTCGAGAGATGCATTCTGAGCTGAAGAGACGTCATTATTTTTTTGTGATTTCCTTTTCACCATAAGTCCCGGATATTATCTTTCATTCACCTGATAACAATTTAATTACATTTCCTGATAAATATGGAATTACATCTGTGGTATTTAATTTACTGCAGTACAACAGATCTTCCTCAAATCCGTTAGCTTTCAGCACTTTACCATGTTCACTTTCCATAAGCATCTTTAAAATATCCTTACCGGCAGTCTTATGCAACATAACTGCCGCCTTCGCAGAATCGGAATAATCCAGATCCATGCGGATTTTTGCCAGCTCGCCGGCCAGCATACCCGCACATACAACATCCTCCATTGAAAATCCGCCTGCATTACCTGAGCAGATTATTTCTATATCGCTGCTTGATTTACCAAGCTGTGAAACGACAGCTGCCATATTAATAAATCCGCATATATACAAATATTCAGAAAACTTACCCTTCAGAACGGCTTTGGAGCCGTTGGTTGTATAGAACACAATTGATTTTGATTTTACCTTATCTTCTGAATATTCATAGGGAGAATTCCCAAGGTTAAATCCTTCGATTCTTTTTGTATTTCTCTCTCCTCCTAATATTGTGGATCCTCCGAAAAGATTCCTTGATATCTTTACTGCTGTATCCACAGTACTTACCGGTATTAATTCTTTAGCTCCGTTTGCAATTGCAGTAATAATAGTATTGGATGCTCTGAGAACATCAATTACTACAGAAGTCTTTCCGGCGAAGAACAGGTCATCTGCCTGATCAGGAGTAAAAAGAATATTAAGCTTCATCAGTTTTTATTAACAAAAGGAAGTCTGGTAATATAAGCCGGTGTTTCCCGGCCTCTTATAGCAAAGTTTATCCTGGAGCCTTCAGCTGCATACTCGGAATTTACATATCCCAGGGCAATAGGTTTATCGAGAACAGGACTTACTGTGCCGCTGGTAACCACACCTATTTTTTCCCCGCCCGATGTAAGGTCATAGCCATGGCGCGGGAATACTTTTTCATCGGAGACAATTGCCGAGAGTTTTCTTTTCAGTCCTTGAGCTTTTAATTTCAGAATGGCATCCCTCCCTATGAACTCACCTTTATTTAATTTTGTTATCCAGCCCAGGCCTGCTTCAAGCGGATTGGTGGTATTATCGATATCATTTCCATACAGACAGAAACCCATTTCAAGGCGAAGCGAGTCGCGCGCTGCCAGCCCAACCGGCTGAATATTAAATTCTTTTCCGGCTTCAAAGACCGCGTTCCATATTTTTTCAGCATCATTTTCGTTTCCCTTAAAGTACACTTCGTATCCGAGCTCGCCTGTATATCCTGTACGCGACACAATCGAGTCGATTCCGGCGACATCAGCTCTGAAGAAATGGTAATACTCAAGATTCAGTTCTTTATCCAGAAGCTTTTGAAGCGTATTGTTCGAATTTGGCCCCTGAATTGCTAGCAGAGAATAATCATCGCTGAGATTCTCAATCTCAGCGCCGAATTTATTATTATCAATAATCCATTGCTGGTCTTTCTCCATATTTGAGGCATTGACAACAAGCAGAAATTCATCTGGTGAGATCATATAGACGAGAAGGTCGTCTACAATTCCTCCCTCTGGATAACACATTGCAGAATATTGTACTCTGCCCGGATAAAGTTTAGAGGCATCATTAACTGTGAGGAACTGTACTAAATCGACGGCATTCTCTCCGCGGATAAATATTTCACCCATGTGTGAAACATCAAACACACCCACTGAATTTCTGACCGCTTTATGCTCTGAAATGATTGAAGAGTATTGAATGGGCATCAGGTAGCCTGCAAATTCCACAATTTTAGCACCTGTTTTTTCATGGATAGAGTAAAATTTTGTTTTTTTCATTCCAATTAACCTTCAAAATTGAAAATAATTACGAGAGCTGCTCTGTAAATTCCTTCTGAGAACTTTTTGAAAAAACCTTGATTTGTCCGGGTGGGACTGATTCATCCTCGACCAGCTTCAGTTTCATAAAATATTTTAACTGTAGCTTGGTTAAAGTTTTTAATTTTCCTTCTTTTAGTTTCAATGCAACAACAGGATGGCATTTAATTATAAGGGACCGTTCTTTTGACGATCTCTTAAATTTCTTAAGCCAATCCTCAAAATCATAGAGGAGATGAGAATGTTTTGTCAGCAGTCCGGTGCCAAGGCAGTAAGGGCACACTTCTTTCATAGTCTGCATTATATTCTGCCTAATTCTCTGCCTTGTAATTTGCATTAATCCAAAATCCGACATGGGCAAAACTGAAACTTTAGCCCGGTCTTTACGGAATTCCTTCTTTAGTTCGTCATAGACTTTCTTGCGGTTTTTATCTTCTTCCAGATCAATGAAATCTATTACTATTATACCGCCGATATCACGAAGCCGGAGCTGGCGCGCAATTTCCCTGGAAGCTTCCAGATCGGTTTTAAGGCTGTTCAGCTCCTGTTCTTTATTCTTTGCATATCTTCCGCTGTTAACATCAATTACAACCATTGCCTCGGTATGTTCAATTATGATATAGCCTCCGCTTGGCAGAGGAACTTTCCTTCCCATAAGGGATTTGATCTGTTCTTCAATCTTAAATACATCAAAGATTGAGGACCTCGATTTAAATGGCTCAATTTTATCAGAAAGTTCCGGATGTATTAGCTGAATGTAACTTTTAATCTGTTTGTATAATTTCTTCGAATCGATGAATACTTTGGAAATGTCGGGGGTGAACAGATCTCTGATTACACTGGAAGTAGTATTCAAATCCTGATAGATTAAGGAGGGGGGATTTTCGCTTTTAGCTGTTGCCTCTATTTCTTCCCATGTTTTAAGAAGGTTACTCAGGTCCTCCTTAAGACTTTCTTCA
The DNA here is from genome assembly GCA_002435365.1 of Ignavibacteriales bacterium UBA6490. Lineage (GTDB taxonomy): Bacteria > Bacteroidota > Ignavibacteria > Ignavibacteriales > Ignavibacteriaceae > UBA6490. The sequence goes on along the minus strand of DJMM01000031.1, from coordinate 1,508 downwards.
TGCTGGCTTCTTGCAACGGTACGGATTATCAGACCGTATTTGGGAGGAAGTATTGAACGGGCAATGTTTCTGAGTCTTCTTCTTTCTCTCTGATCGTATATCTTTTTTGATACTCCCACTTTACCATCAAAAGGAAGAAGCACACAAAATCTCCCTGCCAGCGAAACTGAAGAACTGACTCTTACACCTTTATTGCTGACCGGTTCTTTGGTAATCTGGACCAGTATTTCCTGTCCCTTTTGAAGCTTAGGCATGGCCGCTTCTCTTGCCGGCTGCTGCTGGACACGTGATTTTGTGCCCGGTTCATCATCATCGTCATCATCGATATCGCTGTCCTCATCTCCGAGCATTTCCTGAAGCTGTTTGGTGTTCTGACCTATATCAGAGAAATGAAGAAAAGCATCGTGCGGCATTCCTATATCAACGAAGGCAGCTTTGATACCCGGCAGTACACGGGCAACTCTTCCTAAATAGATGTCACCGACTGTTCTGCGGTTTTCAGGGTAGTCGACAAAAAAGTCGACTAAATTTCCATCTTCGGTTATGGCCACCCGGGTCTGGGCTGAAGATGCGTTTATTATAATTTCTTTTGTCATAAATGAAAAACTCTTTAAATGAAATTTGATATTTCATATTATAAAATTGATTAAACGGCATAGTCATTCCGGAATGCTCCTCAGTACATCTGAATATAAGTACCGATGCAAAGAAAAAAATTGTATGGAATCGGATAATATCCATAAAATACACCATATGATATGCCGTTTTACTTTTGTATAGTAACTAAACTAATTATTCGCGTATTTTATACGAATAAAACTTTTCTAATTGTCGGCTTCTTTTTCCTGTGAACTATTCTTTTTTTCCTGGTCTGATTTCTCTTTCAGCAGTTCTTTCCTGCTCAGAGATAACTTCCCGTTCTCAATTTTCAAGAGTTTCACAGTAACCTTATCGCCTTCTTTGAAATAATCTGTAACTTTATTTACTCTTTTGTTGTCTATCTGGGAAATATGAAGCAGGCCTTCCTTTCCGGGTATAATTTCAACAAAAGCACCAAAATCCATGATCTTGGTTATAACACCGTCATAAATTTCACCGACTTCCGGGGTAGCAGTCATTCTTTTAATGTAATCCTTACATTTCTGAGCGCTTTCCTTGTTAGGTGATGCTATATTTACGGTACCATCATCTTCAATATTAATATCAACACCAAATAAGCGCTGCATACCCTGGATGGTTTTTCCGCCGGGTCCTATTACCAGCCCAATCTGATCAACATCAACACGCATGGTAAGTAAACGGGGAGCCAGCGATGATAATGCTTCCCGCGGCTGCGAGATGGCTTCGTTCATTTTCTGCAGAATATGATAACGCCCTGCTTTTGCCTGTGCAAGAGCCTTTTCCATTATCTCAAATGAAATGCCGCTTATTTTAATATCCATCTGAAATGCTGTTATGCCCTCAGCGGTGCCTGCAACTTTAAAGTCCATGTCACCAAGATGATCTTC
>DJMM01000101.1 GCA_002435365.1 Ignavibacteriales bacterium UBA6490 | reverse complement strand
GCAACCCCTGTTCTGGAGCTCCATCATAATTTCAGCGAGACGCCGGAATGAAACCTCGTTATTTTTTTCTTCCTTCCAGTTCTGGCTTATCTCAAAATTCTGGCAGAAGATGCAGCGCAGGTTGCAGTTACCGAAAAAGATATTTCCGGCGCCCCTTGTTCCGGAAAGACATGGTTCTTCCCCCATGTGTGCAGTAAAAGAAGAAACTATCGGATAATATCCGCTTAAACAATACCCGGTGCTGCTCAACTTTCTGTCGGTTTCACATTCACGCGGACAAGCTTTGCAGGAATCAAGAATTGCCATCGCTGCTTCTGCTCTCCGCTCCAGCTCGCCAGAATTATAAAGTTCAATATATGAAGGAATAAAATTCATATTTAAAATATAGACTAAAGAGCTGAATTGTTCTATGCAGAAGCATTTGCAGCAGAAACTTCGGTTGACCGGGCTTATTTAACACTGCGGGTTGAGTAAAACTTCTTAAATTGCATTTCAGAGCCCCTATTATTAACTTTACTTAATATATTAATTACGGAGATTAGCAATTAATGTTACAGGTCTTAAAAAAGATTTTTGGGGATAAACATTCAAAGAATATTAAAGAATTAGAGCCTATTGTCGTTGAAATTAATGAGTTTTATGATAAGATAAAAGATCTTTCAGATGATGAATTAAGAGGGAAAACTGCAGAATTCAAACAAAAGATACTGGATTTTACAGCCGATTTAAGAGGGCAGGTAGATGAGCTTAAACATAAGCTTCAGGGAAACGAGGATTTTGACAGGCAGGCTGCATACGATGAACTGGAGAAATTAAATGACCAGCTTGACGAGGCATATGAAGAAATTCTTGATAAGCTTCTGCCTGAAGCATTTGCGGTGGTAAAATCCACCTGCGTAAGGCTGGTGGGAAAAACCTGGACCATAGCCGGTACCAAGATTACCTGGAACATGGTTCCTTACGATGTTCAGCTGATGGGAGGCGTCGTTCTTCATGAGGGGAAAATTTCTGAAATGGCAACCGGTGAGGGTAAAACTCTTGTCGCTGCGCTCCCGGTCTATTTAAATGCACTGACCGGCAGAGGTGTTCATCTGATTACAGTAAATGATTACCTGGCATTGCGTGACAGCGAGTGGATGGGGGAGATCTATAAATTTCACGGACTCACCGTAGGCTGTATTCTTAATACCATGAACCCCGAACAGCGCAAAGTTCAGTACACAAACGATATCACCTACGGTACTAATAATGAGTTTGGTTTCGATTATCTTCGCGACAACATGACGGCAGATAAAGAAACACAGGTCCAGAGGGTTCATAATTATGCCATTGTAGATGAAGTTGACTCTGTATTAGTTGATGAGGCAAGAACTCCGCTCATTATTTCGGGTCCCGTAGAAGTTGACGATCAGAAATTCGATGCAATGAAGCCAAGGATTGAAAGGCTTCATAAACTGCAGACCAGTCTTGTTTCGAAGCTTGTACAGGAAGCTGAAAACCTGCTTAAGGATGATGGAAATGATAATGAAGCCGGAATTCTTCTCTTCAGAAGCTACAGGGGTCTTCCCAAGCATAACAAGCTGACAAAACTTTTATCAGAACCTTCCTACAAGCGGCTTATGCAGTCCACCGAGCTTGAGTTTCTCCGTGAGAAGGGGAAAAACATGTATATAATAGATGACGAGCTTTATTTTGTGATCGATGAAAAAAATAATTCAATTGATCTTACAGAAAAGGGGAGAGAAGAGCTTGCCCGGGGTTCCGGCATGGAAAAAGATTATTTTGTTCTGCCCGATCTGGGTACTGAAACTGCAAAGTTTGAAAATGATCCGAATATCTCACCTGAAGAAAAGCTGAAGAAAAAAGATGTGCTTTATCAGCGTTATTCCGAAAGCAGCGACAGGATTCATACCCTGCATCAGCTTTTAAAGGCATACACACTTTTCGAAAAAGACAATGAATATGTGGTTACCGAAGAAGGGAAGATCGCAATAGTTGATGAATTCACCGGCCGTATACTTCCGGGAAGGCGTTATTCAGACGGTCTTCACCAGGCTATTGAAGCAAAAGAGAATGTTAAGGTGGAGAGGGATACCCAGACTCACGCTACCATTACACTTCAGAATTATTTCAGGATGTATAAAAAACTTGCCGGCATGACAGGTACTGCCGAAACCGAGGAAGGTGAGTTCTTCGAAATTTACAAGCTTGAGGTAGTGGTTGTTCCAACCAATAAAGAGGTAATCAGGGACGACCAGGATGATGCGATATTCCGTACAAAAAGAGAAAAATACAATGCAGTACTTGAAAAGATAGAAGAACTGCATAAAGCAGGTCAGCCGGTGCTTGTAGGTACCACATCAGTTGAAGTTTCGGAAACAGTAAGCAGGATGCTTAAGAGAAAAAATATTCCCCACAATGTACTTAATGCAAAGCAGCATCAGCGGGAGGCTGAAATTGTTGCTCATGCCGGTGAAGCCGGTGCGGTTACCATTGCCACAAATATGGCAGGCCGCGGAACTGATATTAAACTGGGTGCCGGAGTTGTGGATAGGGGCGGACTCTACATTCTTGGAACTGAAAGACATGAATCAAGAAGAATTGACAGGCAGTTGAGGGGGCGTTCCGGCAGGCAGGGTGATCCCGGTACTAGTAAATTTTTCCTTTCACTTGAAGACGACCTGATGAGGCTTTTCGGCAGCGACAGGATTGCTTCTGTTATGCAGAGAATGGGTTTAAAGGAAGGTGAGGTTATACAGCACCCGCTTATCTCAAAATCGGTGGAAAGAGCACAGAAAAAAGTTGAAGAGAACAACTTTGCCATCCGGAAAAGACTGCTGGAATATGATAACACCATGAATCAGCAGAGAGAAGTGATCTATACAAGAAGGCAGAGAGCCCTGGAAGGGGACAGGCTGAAAGGTGAAATACTCGACCAGCTTGAGGAATATGTATCCGAGATCGTGGACAAATATTTTGATGATGTGCTTGTGGATGCTCTGAAAGAGGAGATAATGATGAGCCTGCTGGTGGAGGTGAAAGTGGAAGCTGAAGAATTTGAGGACCTCGGCAGGGAAGGATTGATCGAAAGAATTATTGAGGCCGCCAAGGCTTTCTACGTCAAAAAGGAAGAGATACTTGGTTCTGAACTGATGGCACGTCTTGAAAGATATGCTACACTGAGTGTAATCGATCATAGGTGGAAAGAACACCTGCGCGAAATGGATGACCTTAAAGAAGGGATCGGATTGAGAGCTTATGGTCAGAAGGATCCGCTGGTGGAATATAAAGGTGAAGCTTATAAATTATTTGTCTCGCTTATCGAGCAGATCAGGAATGAAGTAGTTTCGTTCACATTCAAGTTTTTCCCGCAGGCTCCGGATGAAGTTCAGGAAAGAAGAAGGAGACAGCCTTCCGGGAGAATCATCGAATCAAAACAGAATACCACCAATATAGGTTTGCAGGCCGGCAGGGAAGGTTCGCAGCCGCAGCAGATTGGAAAGCCTCAGCCGGTTCATGTTGATTCAAAAGTGGGAAGGAATGATCCTTGTCCCTGCGGGAGCGGTAAAAAATATAAAAACTGCCATGGTAAATAATCCGGGAAAGCAGAATGAAAAAAATAGAAGCCATCATACGTCCCTTTAAACTTGACGAAGTAAAAGAAGCTCTTCTTGAAGAAGGGGTAAAAGGTTTAACAATTACTGAAGTAAGGGGTTACGGCCGGCAGAAAGGTCACACCGAAACTTACAGGGGAAGCGAATACAGGATTGAATTCATACCGAAAATAAAAATTGAAGTTGTGGTCGACAACAGCAAAGCTGAAAAAGTTATTGATGCTGTTCTGAAAGCTGCAAAGACAGGACAGGTAGGAGACGGAAAGATTTTTATTTATGATGTTGAAGATGCTGTGAGAATTAGAACTGAAGAGTCGGGGAAAGCTGCATTGTAATTTTTACCTTTTGCATTATTAAAATCTTTTTTAGCTTGATCCATACTATGAAACACCTGTTTATCAGAATTCTATTTTTCCTCATTCTTCTGTTGATCCCATCCTGCGGGGTATGGGAAAACTTCACCACTTATTTTAATCTTTACTATAATACCAAGGAGGCATTCCAGCAGGCTGAAGAAGCTATTCTTTTGCAGGAGCGGAGTATTTTTGAAACAGCTGAAATAACAGTACCCGGTACAGCAAACCAGCTTCTTAACCGCGTTGTGGAAAAAACCTCAAAAATACTGCAGTTCCATGGAACTACCCCCTATCTGGATGACGCGCTGTTAATGCTCGGTAAAAGTTTTTATTACCAGAGGAATTATCTTAAAGCAGTAAGGAAGTTCCAGGAGCTCACATCCACACAAAAGGAAAGCGAACTGTACCTTGAAGCGGAACTATGGACTGCAAAGTGCCAGATGCGGTTAAAAGAATTTGAGGATGGCCTCAACACCCTTGATTCCGTGCTGTCAAGAGCGCAATCGGAAGAAAATTACGATATTCTTATCCAGGCATATATCGAGGAAATAATTTATTATGTCTCCAATGAAAATTATACCGAAGCCTTAAAAGTTGCCATTGAACTTATTCCGGTTACCGATGATGATGCCCCCAAAGCGGAAATTATATATGAAACAGGGAACTTCTATCTTAAACTTGGGGAACCGGAAAATGCCATTAAGTATTTCGAAATGGTTGACGAGTATAATGCCGAATATAATATTCAGCTGAATGCACTGCTGGCCCGGGCGCGAACCCTGAGAGAGCTGGGCAGGGAAAAAGAGGCACTTGATATTTTTGAGGAGATGAGGCTGGAGGATAAATACAGGGACGAATACGATATCGTCGATTATGAAATCGGAATGAGTTACCTCGCACTTAACCGGATCGACGAAGCTGTGGAAAACTTTATATATGTTGACACATCCTATCAGAGTTCCTTCTATTCCGGTCTTGCCAGGTATAATCTTGGAATGATTTATGAAAATAAGCTGCTTGATTATGACAGTGCCGCAGCCTATTATCAGAAAGCAACAACCTCCCAGCTTCCAAAAGAAAAAGTTAAAGAAGTGCACGCCAGGAACCAGCTGTTTACCAAATACAGGGATATTACCTTCAGAATGGTACAGACCGAGAAACAGATATTTTACATTGATAATCCTGATGCCTTTGTTAAAGATTCCGCAGCTTACTTCGATTCCGTGAAAGCACAGATGGTGCAGGACAGTATTAATGCCTCACTGGGAAATGAGCAGCAGCCCGGCAGAAATACAAGACCAGAGCAGAGACTTCAAACCCAGAATAATGCACAGAAAAATCCGCCCGCCCGTCCTCAGGTGCCAAAGGACTCACTGGAACGAATGCTCCTGAAAACTAAATTTGATCTCGGTAATCTTTTCTTTACTGAGATGGAAAAACCTGATTCGGCGGTAAAATATTATTCCGCTATGCTGAATGATACTTCCGCTGCTGAATATTATTCGAGATGCCTCTATGCAATGGGCAACTATTACGTAGCAGCTGGAGATTCAGTTAAAGCAGACAGTATCTTTAACTATATTTACAATAATTATAAAACCGACAGGCTTGTAAATGCAGCTGCCCTGCAGCTTAAAAAACCATTGATCGACCTGTCATTCGATCCCGCCGGAGAAATTTTTGCTTCTGCAGAAAAATTGTGGATGCAGCAAAAATATGACAGCGCTCTGACGCTTTATTATGATGTATACAGGAAATATCCTTCCTCATCATATGCACCGAAAGCTTTGCTGGCTGGAGGTTGGATACTGGAAGATAATTTGAGACTGCCTGATTCTGCCGCGGTTTTATATGATACAATTACCGTGAAATATCCGGGCACTGTATATGCAGTGAAAATTAATCCCAGACTCATTGCTTATAAACAGGAACTGGCAAGGATTCAGCGGGAAAAGGAGGATTCCATACGCGTTGCCAATATGAAAGCAGATTCGCTAAAGAAAGAAACTGTTGCAGTTAAGCCGGATTCCTTATCTGAAGAGGAAAGAATTAAACTTGAGCTGGAAAAGAGCGAGCAGGAAATCCCGGTCATTCAGGCTTCGCAGGATACTCTGAAACCAAAGGAAATTAAACCTGAAACCCTGCTGCCGCATGGTCAACAGAACCAGGAAAGAAGAAATCCCCGGAGGCGTAGATAAAAACTGATGCATTCAGCACAGTTACCCGAAAATGAGCTTGCCGGTATTTATGAAAGAATACTTGGCTTTTATAAGAGGAAAAAAATAAAAAGCATCATCCTTTACCTGCTTTTTATCTTTTACTTCAGTATACCATCCTTTTCCATACCTTTTCTTGAGTACGGATCTTTCCGCATAACTTCCATAATGGAACAGCGAGCGGTAGAACATTACCTGATTTACTATCCCCGGCAGTGCTGGACTTCATTAAACAACATAGCGCCCTCAGCTCTGAAAGCTGTAATTTCCATGGAGGATGGAAGTTTTTTCAGACATAAGGGAATTGACTGGAAAGAGTTAAAATCATCCCTTAAGGTGAATAAAAGAAGAGGCAGATCCGTCAGGGGCGGAAGCACTATTACCATGCAGACGGCTAAAAATCTTTTCCTAACCACCAGGAAAAGTATACTCAGAAAAACAAAAGAATTTATTATTTCTTTCAGGATGGAAAAAGAGCTTACGAAAATGGGAATACTAAGAAATTATATAAATGCCGTTGAATGGGGAGACGGCATCTTCGGGATAAAAAAAGCTGCGGAGGTGTATTTTAAAAAAGATCCCCCTGATCTTTCTGTTTATGAAGCATCCAGACTTGCTGCGGTTATTCCGTCGCCATTAAAACATTCGCCCGCTGTGAATTCGGGTTACGTTCTCAGAAGATCTTCAATAATCCGCGGAAGGCTGAATGATATTGTACTTGATGAAAATCCCAAACCGGTTAAGAAAAGAAAGCGGAGATGAGAAGAAGCGAGCTGAAGCTAATAATCGAAGAGGGGGAAAATTCACAGGTCGAGTTTAAAAGAAAATTCTCCACCCATGAAAAAATCGCCAGGGAAATGATTGCCTTTGCTAATACCAAAGGGGGATATATGATCTTCGGTGTGGATGATGATAAAAAGATCGTGGGTGTGGATAGTGAAAAATCCGAAGCTGAGCTTATAAAAGAAGCTGCAAGGGATTTCTGCGAACCTCCCCTGGATGTGAACCTGGAGTATATACAGCTTGAGGATAAAGAGCTGGTGGTTGCAGAAATACCTGAATCTAATCATAAGCCGCACAGACTACAGGATTACCTGAAGGAATTAGATATTAATAATGCAGTGGTCTGCATTAGGGTAAACGATAAAAGCATGCTTGCCAGCAAAGAAATGATCCGGATAATGAGGGCACAGACCAACCTGCGGGAACTTAAGAAATATTCAATCGGTCCCAACGAACGTACTGTATTCAATTACCTTGAAAAGAATGAAAGAATATCGGTAAAGGATTTAGCACAGCTTTCCAATATTTCGGAAAGAAGAGCATCGCGAACACTTGTTAAACTTGTAAGGGCAAACCTGCTGGCCATCCACGTTAAAGATAATGGTGAAGAGTACTTTACCGGGATTAACTGATCCTTAAGCGTATAACAATCAAAGCCCGGATGATAAAACCCTAAAGTTCCGGGCACCCATGCAGGAAGAAGGAATTATTTTACAAATTTAATAAGACTCTCATTATAATCTTCAACTTTATTGTAGCCCAGCAGATTCAGTATTGTCGAAGCAATGTTTGACAATCCGGGTTCCTTAATATCCGATAAAACATATTCACCGTTATAACCGGGATCATATATTATAAACGGAACGGGATTGAGTGTGTGCGAAGTCTTCACCGTTTTAATACCGTTTTTAACCGTAAACATCTCATCGGCATTGCCGTGATCTGCAGTTATAAGTGCGATCCCCTGCAGTTCATCAATTATGCCGAGAAGCTTTCCCACACATTTATCTGTAGTTTCAACAGCAATAACTGCTGCATCAAAATCGCCGGTATGCCCCACCATATCTCCGTTGGGAAAATTCAGCCGTCCGAATCTGTATTTTCCTGATTTCAGAAATTCCGAAGCCATTTCGGTTATTTCATAAGCCTTCATTTTAGGTGCCTGGTTAAAAACAATCCTGTCGGAAGGGATTTCAGCATATTTTTCAATAGACTGATTGATGTATCCCGATCTGTTCCCGTTCCAGAAATATGTTACGTGTCCGTATTTCTGCGTTTCAGAAACAGCAAATGAAGTAACACCTTCCGCACAAAGATATTCGCTCAGGGTTCTGTCAATTTCAGGAGGAAAGACCAGATAATTTTTTGGAATGAGCAGGTCGCCGTCGTACTGCATCATACCCGCATAAAAAATATCGGGTACCCGCACTCGGTCAAATTCATTAAAATCTTTTTCTTCAAATGCCCGTGAGATTTCAATTGCCCGATCCCCCCGGAAATTAAAAAACACAACCGCATCGCCGTTATTTATTTTTCCGATCGGTTCACCGTCGCTGCCAGTTATTACAAACGGATCGAGATACTGATCGATTACTTTTTCATCTTCATTATAAAAAGCGATGACCGCTTCTTCTGCGCTTTTAAATTTTCTTCCGATGCCAAGAACATGAGCATCCCACCCTTTTTTAACGATATTCCAGTCGGCATTATACCTGTCCATAGTTACTTTCATTCGGCCGCCGCCGGAGCCGAAGTTATAATCAAAATTTTTCCCGGAAGAAATTCTGTCAAGCAGCTCCTGGGTCGGTTTAATATAATTTAGGGCGCTTCTGCCTTCCACATCTCTGCCGTCAGTAAGTGCATGAACCCTTACTTTTTTCACTCCTTCCTCGCTGCATCTTTTTATAAGTTTAAAAAGATGATTAATATGGGAGTGCACGTTGCCGTCAGAAAGCAGGCCGATGAAATGTACTGTTCCCCCTGATTTTGCACTTGATAACACCTTTTTCCAGATTTCCGTTGTAAAGATATTGCCTGTCTCGAAAGAATTATTTACAAGCTTTGCTCCCTGCGCAAAAATTCGGCCGGCACCAATGGCATTGTGTCCAACCTCGCTGTTTCCCATATCATCGTCCGAAGGCAGACCTACCGCCGATCCATGAGCTTTGAGCCTTGTGAAAAAAGGCGATTTCATTAAATTATCCAGCACCGGTGTGTCAGCTTTATAAACCGCATCACCTTCATCCTGTCTTCCCAATCCAATGCCATCCATAATTATCAGCAGTAGAGGACCTTTTCTACCCTTAAATTTATCTGATTTATCAAGTTTCAGTTTCATTTCTTTCCTGTAGTATTAAATTTCAACAGCAAATATACCTATAATGTCAAAAATCGGGTAATACCTTGCTCTCATCAACTATATAATAAAGAGATTTCAGCAGTAGGATTTAGAGCGATTTTCCGATAATGTGATATCATATCAATACAACTATTATTCTAAGATTGTCCCTTGCTAACCGTTCGGTTATCACCCGCTATTCGGTGCAGATAAGTGGGTGATAAGCGTAACGTAAAGGGGTGAGAGAATAATTCCGATTAAAGTATTTGAGAAAAAATGTAAAAGTTTTCATATTTTTAATAAAAGCAAAATTACCGGTGAGTTTTTGAGATTATTTTTAATATTTATTTTTCTGTTCTGCATAAGGTTATCCGCACAGATATCGCCTGGTGATCTTACAAAAGCTCATGCAAATCTGGAAGGAATTAGCAGCTGCACAATCTGTCACGAGATAGGTGAGAGGGTCAAAAACTCAAACTGTCTCGATTGCCATACAGAAGTTCACGAATTGATGAAGACCGGAAGGGGATATCATTCCAGCGGTGAGGTGAAGGGGAAAAACTGCTCAGGTTGTCACAGTGAACATCATGGAAGGGATTTCAGGATAGTTAATTTTAAAAGCGAAGAATTCGATCATTCAAAGACTACTTTTCCCCTGCTCGGCAGACATAAAAATATAAAATGCACCGACTGCCATTATCCAATGAATATTGTGATCCCTGAAGCCGCAAAAAAAAATGCAGATTGGATGGGACTTTCAGCATCATGCCGGAACTGCCATGAGGATTATCATCAGTCCTCTCTCGGCAATGATTGTAAATCCTGTCATGATACAGAGCATTTCCGACCGTCGTTATTCAGTCATGAAAAATCAAAATTTATTCTTAGCGGTTCGCATATCCGGACAGACTGCGTTAAATGTCATCCCAAAGAAAAGAAGAATGGAAAAGAATTTCAGAAGTTCAAAGGGATTATGTTTTCATCGTGTGAAAGCTGCCATAGAGATATTCACAACGGAAAGTTTGGAAAAGAGTGTAAGAACTGCCACAATACAAATTCGTTCCGCTCTATTAATCAAAATCAATTCGATCATTCCAGAACAGATTTCCCGCTTCTTGGCAAACATCTTACCGTAAGCTGCAGGGATTGCCATAAAAACAGCATGACTGAAAAGCTGAAGCATGAAAAGTGTCTTGACTGCCATTCTGATTATCATAAAGGCGGACTTACCGCAAATAACATTTTACGCGACTGCAGTGAATGCCACTCTGAGAGTGGTTTTGTTCCCTCGTTTTATTCTCTGGAACAGCATAATAAAACTGTATTTCCCCTTACCGGAAGTCATCTTGCAGTTCCATGCATTAGTTGTCATTTTAAAGAAAATGCCTGGAAATTTAAAAATATAGGGATTGAATGCATCGACTGCCATAAAAATATTCATAATAACGAGATCAGCGAAAAATTTTATACCGGTGAAAGCTGCCGGAATTGTCACTCAATTAATAAATGGAATACAATTAGCTTTGATCATAACAAAACCGGTTTCATCCTTGCTGGAAAACATTCCGAAATAAAATGCAGGGACTGCCATACCAGGGAAAATGATCCTGAAAGGCAGAGGTTTAAATCATTAGAAGATAATTGTACGGAGTGCCACTACGATATACATGAAGGTCAGTTCGGGGCAGGATCTTTTGATGATTGCAGCAGATGTCATACATTTAATAACTGGAAACCGGATAAATTTGATCATGCAGGAACAAAATTCAATATTGAAGGTGCGCATTCCCGATTAAAATGTTCGGAATGCCATAAAACTGCAACGGCCGGAAATAAAACATTTATAAAATATAAGCTGGAAGATTTCAGATGCGCATCCTGTCACTCTTAATAATTTTGATAATGGCGGGGACTGTTTTTTGCCAGTCACCCCATGAAAAAACATTAAAGTATGACTGTTCATTATGTCATCAGACCACTGACTGGCAGGTGATTCCTTCAAAAACAGAATTCAGGCATGATGAAACTGCTTTTCAACTGACCGGTCAGCATCTTTTGGCTGATTGCCGTTCCTGCCACATCCAGCTTAAATTTAATGGCACTAAAGATCAATGTACAGACTGTCATAAAGACATCCATGCTTCAACTGTGGGATTTGATTGTGCAAGATGCCATACACCGCAAAATTGGATTGTAAGGGATATTAATAATCTCCACCAGGTGAGCAGGTTTCCTCTGACCGGCGTGCATCTCCGGACCGACTGCAATCAATGCCATACGGATTATGCAAACCTGAACTTTAATATACCGGGAATAAATTGTTATGACTGTCATTCCGGGGAATATTCTGCAACAAAAAATCCCAATCATTTGGCTGCAGGATTTTCAACCGAGTGCAGGGACTGTCATTCAATAAACAGTGAAACATGGTCGGCTGAAAACTTCGTACATGATTTTTTTCCCCTTACCGGTGGTCATAATATAAGCGGTTGTTTCAATTGCCATAAGCAGGGGGGCTTTACAGGCTTATCAAAAGAATGCTATTCATGTCACCAGGCAGATTTTGAAAGTACAAAAAATCCCGATCACAGCCGGGAAGGTTTTTCAACCGATTGTACAAAATGCCATAACATCACTGCATTTATACCGTCAACCTTTCAGCATAGCCAGACAGCATTTCCACTTACCGGCAGACACATCAATGTAAGCTGCAAAAGCTGTCATATCTCCGGGTATGCATCAATTCCCTCAGACTGTTATTCCTGCCATAAAAAAGATTATGAAGGAACGAATGATCCCAGCCATCTTCTGGCAAATCTTCCAAAGGATTGTCTGCAATGCCATACTACCAATGGGTGGGATGACGGGAATTTTGACCACAGCGTCGGCGGATTTCCGCTCACCGGTGCTCATGTTTCTCTTAACTGCAATTCCTGCCACCAGGATGGCTATGCCGGAATTTCGCAGGAGTGTTTTTCGTGCCATATGGAAAATTTTAATGTCGCATTAAATCATGCCTCGCAGAATTATCCGCAGGACTGCTCGATGTGCCACAGTACTGTGGTATGGAATCAGACAACATTCAATCACGATAATACTCTATTTCCTCTTGTTGGGGTGCATATAACCACTACCTGTTCATCCTGTCATATATCAGCATTTGCAGGGACTCCGATTCAGTGTGCAGCATGTCATCAGACAGCTTATGATGCTTCTGTAAATCCAAATCATTCTGCCCTGGCGATTCCGGTTACCTGCCAGGATTGTCATACCGTCAGTCCGGGCTGGCAGCCTGCATCATTTGCCATCCACAGTAACTATTATGTACTTGAAGGAGCGCATTCGGTACTGGCATCAAATTGCGTTATGTGTCATAACGGAAATTACGCGACCACGCCAAATACATGCTTTGGCTGTCATACCGACGATTACAATAATACAAACAACCCCCCGCACAGCAGTTCAGGATTTTCAACCACCTGTACATCCTGCCATACTCAGACTTCCTGGTCACCTTCTACATTTGATCACAGCATTTATTTTCCGATTTACACCGGTAAGCATCAGGGTAAATGGAATCTCTGCAGCGACTGCCATACCAATCCATCAAACTATTCGGTCTTCTCATGTATAGATTGTCATGAACATAATCAGAACGACATGAACGACAAACACAGCGGTGTAAATGGCTATATTTATCAAAGTACAGCCTGTCTGAATTGCCATCCCAATGGTGAGAGTGATAAACTTCGCATCCCCAGAGATGATATAAGGTAAATGTCACTTAAGATTAGATAACCGTACTATATATTTAAGAAACTTCTAATAACCTTTATTAATGTTAAAGTTTGTAACTATAATCTGTTTAACAGCGATATTCNNCAGATTTAATAGCCGGCAGTGAGATTTATGCAAAATTGCTTGTGCCGGATGAAGATACCGTGCTTGCTGTTAATAATATTAATTTAAATAAACCTGCCTCTTATGAGACTGCTCAGTTAAAAATCAGGCACTATTCTTCACCGGATAAAGAAAAATTTAACGGAAGATTCTCTGTACAGTCATACAGTAATTATTCCAACGGTGAAAAGCAAGATTATCAAAGATGGCGTTATACACTCTCTCTCTCGGCAAAAAACATTAACGGATCGCCGGTTTCAGTTCAGACATATTTGAATTTCAATTACAGGGCAGATGAATGGAATATAATAAGCAGGAAGCCTGCTGAAAATTTCAAGGTTTACGATCTCGCTTTAAAGTACGAGATATCTGATCGTTCATTCCTGCTTTTGGGCAGGCATTTGAACGCAAAAATTACAAACATCAGTACAATAGATGGGGTCCAGTATCAGGCCGGGTTCGGGAAATTTGATGCAGGTGTTTTTGCCGGATCCCGGCCGGATTATGCTTCGATGGGATATAATTTTAAACTATTCCAGGCAGGCTTTTATCTTAACAGAACTGATCTGTTCGAAAATAAAATGATGGATAATACTGTTGCTTTTGTAGAGCAAACCAATAATTTCAAAACCGACAGGCGGCTGATCTATTTTCAGCATACAAATAACATTATTGAGAATCTTCCCATTTTTATTTCTGCCGAAGCAGATTTGTACAAAAAAATTAATAATCAGAGTAAGAATGAACTGAGTCTGACCGGCCTTTTTGTATCAGGCCGTTATTCTCCTTTTAATTATGCATCGGTCAACTTGTCGTACGATGCAAGAAGAAATGTAATTTATTATGAGACATTCAAGAATTATATTGATGATCTCATAGAAAATGAAATGAGACAGGGATTACGCGGGGGGATAAACATACGTCCTTTTGAGGATCTCTCAGTGGGGATCAATGCTGGGTACAGGTTCCGAAAAGGAGATCCGGCAACATCAAATGATATAGGTGCTTATTTAAGATACGCATCGCTGCCATTGCTTGCTATTTCGCCGTCTTTATCATTTACAAGAATAAAGGGCAGTTATATTTCGGGAAATATTTTCGGAGTTATGATTTACAGGAGTACCGGTTTAATGAATTCCTATATTTCTTTCAGTTACAGATATTCAGATTATTTTTACTCGCGAAAAAACAGGGCTTTCCAGAGTTCATTATCGGCCGATATTTCTGCAAGTATAATGAAGCTTCTTTCTGTGGGTATCGGCTGGGAGGGAATTTTCGAAAAAAAACGTACAGCGGGGAGGATTCTCATTGATATTACCGCAAGGTTGTAAAAAAAATCATACCGGCAGAAGGTTAGCCAATCTTTTAATCTTTCATTATTTTTATTAGATTGTTTCGGACTTTTCAAAAAGAATTTGCTATGGACCAACGACAGAAGAAAAGAATAGTAACATTTATAATATTTGCTGTTTTGGCAGCGGTCCTGCTGTTTACAGATATTCTGATTATCCGGATTATCACTGTTTCGCTGATAGTTATCTATGTCGGTTTTATAATATTTCTGCGTGACTCAATCAGATTTGATTTGCCGTTTGAAAGAAAACAGGAGGATTTGCCTGAGTTGGAGCCCCTGCCCCCGCAGCCTGACAGAGACGAATCTTTTCAGATAATATCAAAAAACAAGAAAATTGAAGTAGCTACCGCCGGCGGATTCGGCGGGGACTACAAGTATCCCAAAACTACGCTTAAGCCCCCTGATCTTAAAGAAAGGTTTGAAGAAATTGCGTATGAGGCACTGCCTCCCGAACTCGGTGCAGGCGGTCAGTTTACGTTTGTTCTGGAAAGAATGCTTTCTGTAATAAAGGAATCATTCCATGCTTATACGGCTGTGTTTTTCTGGTATAATAAGGGGAAAGAAAAATTATCAATTGAAACTTATTCTTCAGATTCTACAGAAATTTCACAAAGAAAATTTGATATCGAAGATGATATCCTGAGTAAAATTGTGCTTAAAGGTGAACCGGAGTTCCTGAACGATATTTCTCCGGCCGCCGAGGCGGACGTTATAAGATATTATGACTCCCCACAGGGAATCAGAAGTTTTGTTGGTGTACCTCTCTTTTACGATAAATCTCTCATTGCGATTATTGCAATTGATTCAAGAAGCGATGACGAATTCGGTATTGAAACTATTTATTCCCTGGGGAGATTTGTAAGAGTGATAACCATGATAATTTCTGTTTTTGAAGAGAAACATGCGGATACTGTGGCACAGGAACGTCTGAAGGGACTCCTGAACCTGATTGATGTTGATAAGAATTTTGAGAGCGATGAAGAGCTTATTAAGTCTGTTGAAACATGCACTGAAAACCTGATATCATGGGATGCCTTTGCCTTTGTGCATTATAATCCTATTGAGCAGAAATTTAAGACGCTTAAGATTGTTAATCATACATCATTAAAATATGCCGGGGAATTTCTTGAAGTGGATCTGAACGGAACCCTGGTAGGCAAATCCATATTATCAGGAATGCCGGTCAAAATCGATGACACCTCTTCATCGGGTACACCGCGGTTTTCTAAATCGGAGGACGTAAGTTTTGACGGTTCATTTCTGGCATTGCCGCTGATTTTTAACGGACAAAATTACGGAGTGCTGTGCTTTGAGAGTCTTAAAAAGAATGCCTATTCCAATTCAGATGTGCAGTTCCTTAAAAGCGCGGCAGGCATGCTCGCGTTTGTGAATTTTTCATACTCAACTCAGAAACTCCTGAAAAGCTTAATTGCAGTAGATGTGGAAACAAAGGTTCTGAATGCTGTAACCTTTACTGAAAGACTTAAATCGGATCTCACCAAAGCGGAGCAGTTAAAGCTCCCTGGTGCGCTGGCGATGATCAGAATTGATGATTTCCTGGAACAGGAGTCGTTGTTTGACAGTAATCCATTCCCCAAAGTGCTTCATGCCATTTCTGAATTAATTACTTCGGAAACCACTCCTCTGAACATTATCGGCAGGATGGATGAAAGGGTATTTGCCGTTTATTTTTTCAATGCCACCACAAAGGACGTGTTTTTGTGGGCAGAAAAGCTGCGCGTTAAAATTGCCAGGAAGCCGATTCCTGTCGTATCCAAACAGACCACATACACAGTTTCAATAGGTGTTGCTTCAGCATCTGGAAAGACCGATCCTGAAGAAATTATTTATAATGCTGATCTTGCTCTCCGTAAAGCTCTCGAAAAGGGGGGTAACACAGTAAAAAATATAAACTGAAAATAAGTTGAATAACTTTATAATTCTTATTCTCGATGGAGTTGGCGTCGGAGAACTTCCAGATGCCTCAAAGTATGGTGATGAAGGAAGCAGTACACTCAGTCATATAGCTGAAGCTGTGGGGGGACTTGACCTGCCGGAACTTCAGAAAATGGGACTTGGAAACATAACAAATATTAACGGAGTGCCGCCTGCCGAAAATCCAACCGCATCATTCGGTAAAATGACTGAGATTTCCAAAGGGAAGGATTCCATAACCGGGCATTGGGAATTAGGAGGATTGTATATCGATAGAGATTTCGATTATTTTCCGCAGGGCTTTCCGGAGGAATTAGTAAGCCGGTTCCTTGAACTTACAGGATGCAAGGGCATCCTGGGGAATGTAGCGGCATCAGGCACTGAGATTATCAAAGAACTTGGCAATGAACATATGATGTCCGGTTATCCAATTGTTTATACATCTGCTGATTCGGTTTTTCAGATCGCAGCCCATGAAGAAGTGATACCATTAAAAAAATTGTATGAAATATGCCAGATAACCAGAAAAGAAGTTCTGAAACCGCCAATGAATGTGGGCCGTGTAATTGCGCGTCCTTTTACCGGTGCAAGGGATAACTTCAAAAGAACTGTGAACAGAAAAGATTATTCACTGGATCCGCCTGGCAAAACTATTCTGGACCTATGCTATGAGAATAATATTACGACATGTGCAATAGGCAAAATAGTTGACCTGTTTAATCACAGGGGTATGCACATTAAACAGCACACAAAATCAAATGACAGCGGTGTTGAAAAAATTATCAAATTCAATAAGGAACTTTTGGTAAGTCTTATTTTTGCTAACCTGGTCGATTTCGATGTTTATTATGGTCATAGAAATGATCCGGAAGGTTTCGCCGAGGCATTAAAAATTTTCGACAGGCGGCTTCCCGAAATAATTGCATCGATGGACGAAAGCGATTACCTGTTAATTACTTCCGACCATGGGAATGATCCTACCACACCGAGTACAGACCACAGCCGTGAATATGTTCCCCTTCTTTTTTTCAATAAAAAGAATAAAGGGAAAGATCTTGGTACCAGGAGAACTTTTTCCGATGTTGCCAAAACCGCTGCTGCTTTTTTTGGTCTGAAGGAGCAATATGCTGCCGAAAGTTTCCTGAATGTCCCGGAATAAATCAGAATATCCCCGGTTGAAATATTTAAAAAATATTTTTACCTTAGCCCTCCAATATCGTTCGTTGAAATTATAATCCGCTGGTTACCTGGCGAATTCTATTGCTGCTTGATAAGTAAGTATCTAACCTCTGCAGGCTTTAGGAGCGGATGCAAAATTATACCCGATGATTTACGTATGAAAACATGGAGATGGTTATGAAAATTTATAAACAGTTTACCACCCGTGAAAGCCAGTCCCTGGACAGATATCTTCAGGAGATCGGTAAAGTGGACCTGCTTACACCGGATCAGGAGGTGGAGCTTGCAGTACGTATAAAAAAAGGTGAACATTATGCTCTTGAATTATTAACGAAAGGAAATCTGCGTTTTGTTGTAAGTGTCGCAAAACAATACCAGAACCAGGGTTTGTCACTGGGCGATCTGATTAATGAAGGTAATCTTGGACTCATAAAGGCAGCAAAAAGATTTGATGAGACCAGGGGTTTTAAATTTATTTCNNTATGCGGTATGGTGGATTCGGCAGTCTATTCTTCAGGCACTCGCTGAACAGTCAAGAATTGTTAGACTTCCGCTTAACCGTGTCGGAGCTCTTAATAAGATTGGAAAGGCATACAGCAATCTTGAACAGGAGTATGAACGGGAGCCAAGTGCAGCCGAAATTGCAAGAGAGCTGGATATGGATGCAGCCGAAATTTCGGAGACACTTAAGATTTCCGGAAGGCACGTCTCCATGGACGCTCCTTTTTCACAGGCTGAGGAAAACAGGCTTATTGATGTGATTCAGAATGATCAGCAGCCTTCCCCCGATTTCACTCTGATGAGCGAATCATTGAAAAAAGAGATCGAACGGGCATTATCATCCCTGTCGCAAAGGGAAACTGAGGTACTTACACTTTATTTCGGATTAAATAAGGAACATCCGCTGACACTCGAGGAGATCGGAGAACGGTTCAACCTCACCAGGGAAAGAGTCCGGCAGATAAAAGAAAAAGCAATAAGAAGGCTCAGGCATGCTTCAAGATGCAGAAACCTGAAATCCTATCTTGGTTAAAAGAAATAACTTATGAATAATATATTTTCATTCTTAATAATCTGCAGTATCCTGCTTACAGGATGCTCGGCAACTTCCAGCAGGTATACACAGAGGGATAAAACTCCGGAAAAAGATTTTAGCCTGCGGTATTCACAATCAGCTGAACCGGATACATCCTATACCGGTGAGCTGCCTGAGGATCCTGGTGAGGAAATTGAACCTTCCCCTGAAGATGATGCCATCGATATAACGGAAGTTATGACCCGTTTCAGCGATCAGAAAAATGAAAATATTACCATCGAACACAGCACTGCCAAGGAAAAAACCCTGATGGAAATTATAAAGTACCTTAATACTCCTTATAAGTTCGGTGGAAATTCCAAAAACGGGATAGACTGCTCGGCATTTACTCAAACTGTATTCAATAATGCAGTTTCTTATAATCTTTTCCGTTCAGCAAGAGAACAATTTAAGCAGGGACTGTCAGTAGATAAAACTGAACTTAAATTCGGCGATCTCGTTTTCTTCAATACACGCAGAAGAGTTAAACCGGGACACGTTGGAATTTATATCGGGGATAATCTTTTTGCACACGCAAGCTCCAAACATGGGGTAATAGTGTCTTCACTTGATCATGCTTACTATTCCAAAACATATATGGGTGCCCGTCGCATGGAGCCGGAAATATTTTAATTATCAGCTTCAGGATCTTATTGCATAGG
Organism: Ignavibacteriales bacterium UBA6490; assembly: GCA_002435365.1. Lineage (GTDB taxonomy): Bacteria > Bacteroidota > Ignavibacteria > Ignavibacteriales > Ignavibacteriaceae > UBA6490. The sequence continues at coordinate 5,802 of DJMM01000101.1, read as the reverse complement.
GTGTTCTGTAACACCCTGCTCCATAATTCCGCTGCAGATTCTTCCCTGTAATTAAAATAAAGCACGTTTCATTCAATTCTTATTTGTTAAATTAATTATTAAAACATGAAAATAATCTGCTGATTGTGAAATATAGAATTAAAAATATCGATTGTGCGGCCTGCGCAAATAAACTGGAGATTGAGCTTGGGAAAAGGAGCGAAATAGATAATATCCATATCGATCCGCTGAACTCGATCCTCGAAACAGATATGACCGACATAAATAAACTAAGGGGACTTATCAGGAATATTGAACCTGCTGCCGAAATTGAGAAAATTAATCCGGAACCGGTTGAAGTTGATAAAAATTTTCGCAGGGAAATAATCCAGATTATTACAGTCGTTGTTTTGCTGGTTACCGGACTATTATTTGAAGCCCGGCTCAATGAACAGTTTTTCGGAGGAGCTGACACTGTAATTTATCTGGCCGCCTATTTTATCAGCGGATGGAGTGTACTAAGCAAAGCCTTCAGGAATATCCTTAAAGGAAAAATATTTGACGAGCATTTTCTTATGACTATAGCCACCGCCGGAGCCATTGCCATAAACCAGATTCCTGAGGCTGTTACAGTGATGCTTTTCTACAATGTGGGAGAATATCTTCAGGGAACGGCAGTGCAGAGAAACAGGAGATCCATCAAGAAATTATTGTCCTATCGTCCCGATTTTGCAAACCTTATAGTTGGAAGCGATGTGCTTAAAGTGTTGCCTGAAGAGGTAAAGGTAAATGATCTTATAATAATCAAACCGGGTGAAAAGGTTCCGCTTGACGGATGGGTGCAGAAGGGAAGTTCCTATGTGGATACATTCATGCTGACAGGTGAATCAGTACCCAGAAAGATTAAGGAAGGGGAAGAAATTTTATCTGGCATGATAAACCAGAGCGGTTCATTAACTATACAGGTTACCCGTAATTTTTCCGAATCTTCTTTCAGCAAAATTATAGACCTGGTCGAGGGCGCATCAAAGAAGAAAGCTGTACCGGAAAGATTTATATCAAGGTTTGCTTATTACTATACTCCGGTTGTTGTTTCACTGGCGATCCTTGCAGCTTTTCTGCCGCCCCTTATTTTTACCGGGCAATCACTGCAGGAATGGATTTACAGGGCACTGGTAATGCTTGTTGTTTCATGCCCCTGCGCACTTGTAATAAGTATACCGCTCGGATATTTTGGTGGGATTGGAGGTGCATCCAGGAAAGGGATACTGATTAAAGGCTCGGGATTTTTAGATGCACTGACTGAAATAAAAACTGTGGTGTTCGATAAAACAGGCACTCTCACGAAAGGAGTATTTAAGGTTACTGAGGTTATACCGGCAAATGGTTTTGACCGGGAAGAGTTGTTAAAATATGCAGCCCATGCGGAATTGTTGTCGGCTCATCCGATTGCACAGTCCGTAGTGCGATCATTTCCGGAAAATATAGACCAGACTAAAATTTCAGACTTCAGGGAAATACCCGGGAAAGGTATTGAAGCAATTGTAGGCGGACAGAAAGTGCTTGCAGGCAATGAAACCCTCCTTAAAGAAAAGAATATATTTTTTGATGATGCAATTACCGGAAGCACCCTGGTTCATGTAGCAATTAATAAAGTTTATGCCGGATATCTGGTAATTTCTGATGAAATAAAAGTTCGGGCCCTGGATACAATCCGCGAACTGGATAGCCGGGGAATTAAAAAAATAATGTTGACAGGCGATATTAAATCATCAGCCGCTGTAATCTCACAAAAACTGAATATTGATGAATATTACTCCGGCCTTCTGCCGGAGGATAAGGTTGTCTATCTTGAAAAGATTATGAGTGAAAATGCCGCCGGTAAAACAGCATTTGCCGGGGATGGGATAAATGATGCTCCGGTAATTGCCAGATCTGATATCGGTTTTGCCATGGGGGGACTGGGTTCCGATGCAGCGGTTGAGGCCGCTGATATTGTTATTATGGAGGATGACCCGTACAAAATTATAGAAGCGCTGAATATTGCTGATAAAACCAGACTGATCGTCTGGCAGAATATCTTTTTTACAATCAGCATTAAACTTATTTTTATTATTCTCGGCGGAATGGGTATTGCTACCATGTGGGAGGCGGTCTTTGGGGATATGGGTGTTGCTCTTATTGCCATTTTAAATGCCTCCAGATCATTCAGGAATTGATTAAGCCGTTTTCTTTAATCCGGAATTATTCTAACTTTAATCAAATAATTATATGGAATTATGTACGAATATATAGGCGCCTTGCATGTACATTCTGTGTTCTCTGACGGCTCAGGAGAAGCAAAAGATATTGCTGCCCTGGCCGGGGAAGCCGGTCTCGACTTTCTGATCCTTACCGACCATAATACTTTGCGGGCACTGAAAGAAGGATATGAAGGCTGGTATGGAAAAACTTTATTTCTGGTCGGCTGTGAAATGAACGACCGGGACAATAAAAACCATTACCTTGCTTTTGGGATTGATGAAACCTATTCAACAAGATTGAGTGCGAAGACATACGTTAAAAAAGTTAAGGATGCCGGTGGAATAGGTTTTATTGCGCATCCCCATGAACGGCGTACTCATTTAAAAGAACATCCCGGATATCCATGGACAGAATGGGAATCGGAAGATTTCACGGGCATCGAGGTCTGGAATCATATGTCTGAATGGATGGAAAACCTGACGGAGCAAAACAAGTATCAGGCTTTCCTTCACCCCCTTAAAACAATTGTCGCTCCGCAGACTGATACACTTGAAATATGGGATAAGCTGAATCTGAAAAGAAGGGTAGTCGGAATCGGCGGGATCGATGCACATGCCCATAAACACAATCTGCTCGGATTTCTTGAAGTTGAGATCTTTCCCTATAAAGTTTTATTTAAATCGATCCGCACACATGTGCTTATGAATGAAGAGCTTAAACCATCAAAGAATTTTGCAGCTTCAAAAAGAAATTTGTACCGGGCATTTGAATGCGGCAGATGCTTCTTTGCAAATGACTACCATGCCGATTCAAAAGGATTCCGGTTTTTTGCACAAACCGCTAAAAAGATTTACAATATGGGGGAAAGAGTTCCGAACATGGAAAAGATAAAGTTAAAGGTTCTTCTGCCTTCCCTGAAAGGGGAGATCAGGCTTATCGGCAACGGAAAACTGGTTGACAGTGTTGAAAATAATGAAGCTGAATTTATTATTAAACAAAAAGGTGTTTACAGAGTAGAGATCTATCATTCAGGGAAAGCATGGATCTATTCAAACCATATAAGGTTTGGGGTATAATTCCTCTAATTCAATCCGCTTTTAAAAGGCGGTACATCGTTTAGTTCAATCTTATTCTTTTCATAAAAATAATTAAGCGACCACTCGCTTGTGAATAAAATGCAAGGGCGCTTATCGCTGTCGGATGCCCATGCCGCTCCGGCAGGAAGCAGAATATCCCCGCTGCTTTTTTCATAAATCTCTTCATCGATCCATCTCAGAACTTTCCAGTTAGTCTGTTCCATTCTCGATTCAGCTCCGTATTCGTCCTGCAGCCTGTACTGCACTACTTCAAACTGAAGCGGTCCTACAGCACCGAGTACCGGAACGTTTTGATAGGAGTTTTTAAGATAGAATGCCTGTATTACCCCCTCCTGCAGAAGCTGCCCGAGTCCATCACGGAATTTTTTATAGTTCCCGGGATGCGGATTATGCAGCATAACAAAATGTTCAGGAGCAAATCTCGGAATTTCTTTATAGATAATCTGCGGATCCTCGGTTATAGTATCGCCAATCCCAAACATGGAATTCCCCACGAAACCTACTATATCACCCGGGAACGCTTCATCGATTGTTTCCCTTTCCTGTCCAAACATTTTCTGGGAATTGGACAAGCGAATTTTCTTTCCTGAAGAAGCATGCACGGCCTGCATATCCCTGTTAAACTTACCGGAACAAATGCGCATAAATGCAATCCGGTCCCTGTGCTTTGGATCCATGTTAGCCTGAATCTTAAAGATAAATCCTGAGAAGGCAGGATGCTCCGGTTCAATTATACCCGCAGAACTTTTACGCGGAACAGGCGGTACCGCATAATTTAAAAAGCCGTCCAGCAGAAGCTGAACTCCAAAATTGTTCATTGCGCTGCCGAAAAATACCGGGGTAAGCTTTCCTTCAGCGATTTTCAGGATGTCAAATTTTTCACCTGCGGTATCAAGTATCTCAAGTTCTTCAACAGTTTTTGAAAATACCTCCTGACCGAGCTTTCCCTGAACGAATGGATCGGTAATTGAGTGTATTGTAACCGGGGCAATATAGCTTCCGCCGGAAGTTTTTTCAAAAAGATGGATCTGGCTGTTCAGCCTGTCGTATACTCCCTTAAAATCAAATCCTGTACCTAAAGGAAAATTCATAGGGTAGGCCCCTATGTTAAGCACACTTTCAATTTCATCAAGAATACTGATCGGATCTTTGGATGGCCGGTCAAGTTTGTTCACAAAAGTAAAGATCGGAATCGACCGTTTACGGCATACTTCAAAAAGTTTCCTGGTCTGGGATTCGATCCCTTTTGCCGCATCGATAACCATTACCGCCGCATCAACTGCGGTCAGAACCCTGTAGGTATCCTCTGAAAAATCCTGGTGACCGGGCGTATCCAGCAAATTTATTTTGAAATCATTATAATCGAACTGAAGGACCGTTGAACTGATTGAAATGCCCCTCTTTTTTTCGAGTTCCATCCAGTCGCTTGTGGCACTTCGCTGGTTTTTCCTGGCACGCACCGAGCCTGCGAGCTGCAATGCTCCGCCGTAAAGGAGAAACTTCTCTGTAAGAGTTGTCTTTCCTGCATCAGGATGAGAGATAATTGCAAACGTGCGTCTTTTATTAATTTCTTTGAATAAGCTCATTATAATTTTCGGATAAATGTTGGAACAGTAAAAATATAGAAGGGACCTGTGCTACAGGTTCAGCTTGTAAAGGAATTTAATCCGGTTTTTATTACTAAAGATTGAGTTCAATTAATTTAAAATAATTAATAATCTTTAAATTTAACTATTTAATACCAGAAATAAAAGTAAAAAGCAGCTTCTGGATTCAAAACACATTTCCGGTTATTTCCGGGGATTCTCTTTTTTTTGAGGAGGTCTTGGTCTGTTCCTCCGGCTATCCTACGTCTCACCCTGCGCTTACCTTCGGCTTACCCAGCCAAATTTGGCCGCCTGAGGGCAGCCTAAACCGAAGCTGCAGACTGCCTGGTATGAGTTTTAACCCCAATTTGCTTATGTTGACTAATAAAATTTCTTTGATTAAGAATCTGAATAAAATTGGATATATTTTAACAATGATTATCTTCCCACTGTGCTGGCCCGGAAAAGGGCTTAAATTCTCTGATTTTTGATGACTCGAATGGCTGAAAGATCAACAAAAATATTGGATTTTGCCAGGGAGCATTATGAGAATTTCCCTGTTATTTCTTTCCTTATTCCTAAAAATTTAAGGAAAGATGTAGCAATTATTTACTGGTTCGCACGCACTGCGGATGATCTGGCGGATGAAGGTGAGGTTACTCAGCAGGCCAGGCTTGAAAATCTTGCCCGGTTTGAGATGGAATTTAATGAAATGCTGAATGGAAATTTTAAATCTCATTTTTGGGAAACTTTATACGGCACTGTAAAGTCAAAGAACCTAACCGCCTTCCTGTTTTCTGATCTGCTTTCGGCTTTCAGGCAGGATGTGGTAAAAAACAGGTATTCAAGCTTTCCGGAGGTTCTGGATTACTGCCGGCGTTCGGCAAATCCTGTGG
>DJMM01000051.1 GCA_002435365.1 Ignavibacteriales bacterium UBA6490 | reverse complement strand
AGCTTTTCCGGAAACTGGTAGGGACCGTAATTATTTGAGCACCTTGTTATTACAGCGGGAAATCCGAATGTATGATGGAACGACATTACCATCATATCGGCAGCAGCTTTGCTTGATGAATAAGGGCTGTTAGGCGAAACAGGGGTCTGTTCTGTAAATAAGCCTTCCGGACCCAGGCTTCCGTATACTTCATCAGTAGAAACCTGCAGAAATTTTTCCACCTCAAATTTTCTGGCCCATTCCAGAAGAATATTCGTGCCCAGCACGTTTGTCCTGTAAAATACTTCTGAACCGAGAATGCTTCTGTCCACATGAGATTCTGCCGCAAAATTGACGACATATTTTATTTTATACTTCTCAAATATGTACCTCACCAGGTCGGAATTGCCAATATCCCCTTTTATAAACCTGTAATTTTTATTCCCTTCCGATGATTTCAGGTTCTCAAGATTGCCTGCATAGGTAAGCTTATCGAGATTAACGATGAAATAATCGTCTCTCTCAGTAAGAATATGGTTTATATAGTTGCTCCCGATAAATCCGGCTCCCCCGGTTACTAAAACATTTTTCATATCAGCCTAAAATGAAAAGAATCCTATAAAAATTCCGGACTGGATAAAAAAACCATCGCCATTTAAATCTGAAGGCACCCCTGCCAGCTCTTTATCATTTTCAACTGTCCAGTCGTTTCCTAAAGAAAAATTATAACCCCCGCCTATCCTGAAAATAAAAAATCTGTAGAATGGAATATCGATATTTAATGTTGGCGATAATATCCAGTAATTATTCTCCATAATCCTGCCGTAACCGGAAGCTGCCGGATCCTGCTGAAAATTATTCCAGAGATCATCCCAGTTAAAATTGCCGTTATTTCTGTAGACTTCCACATTCTGGTATGCCCCCCCTAATATCATTCCTGCCGATACCCCGATAGTTTTGATGAAAGGCAGTGTGTATTCAATAGTCAGACCGCCGCCGCCGAATGAATATAAAGCTCCCATTTGTGAATTATCATTCCCCTTAGGCGCTTCGGACGAACCCGTACCGCCGAATCCCATTCCGCCAATCCTTAAATTGGGAACAAACATCAGGTACAGGAATCCGGCGCCGCCTGATGAGTAGAATCCTTTCTCTGAAAGTGCAGGCACTCCAATCATATTTAATTTCTGATTCAATGGTTCAAGGTTGTGAAAATACCATCCCGGTATATATCCGCCGCCGCCACCCATAGGTGTATCGAAATATCTTTTATCCTGCGGAAAAGCTGCAGCAGTAAAAATAAGGCACGCAATCAAAATAATTTTATTCATCTTTTTCCCGGTTATTCCGAATATTCTGTTTTCATATTATAATCCCACTTGTCAAAATAAAGATTTCCGCCGCGCCACTCAACTTCACCGCGCTGAAAATCGACTGTTTCGCTGCGGGGATAAATTTTTGCCGGAAACAGCGGTCTTGAATAATCATCGTTTACAATCATTCTGTATGAATCGATGCCGCCAAGATAAAAATACCGCACATTTTCATCATCAGATGTCTTCATTCCGAAGCTCTGATCTACCGGAACCCATCCATAACCTTCCAGGTACATTTCACACCAGTCGTGAAGATTCACTTCCGGGGGATGCATCATCCAGCCGCTCTGCCATCTGGTGGGAATGCCGTTCATACGTGCGAGGGTCATGAATAAAAGTGTCTGAATACCGCAGTCACCATGCATATTTTCATAGCAGTAGGAGGAAATATTGTCAATTGTGGAGTATTCACGCGCACTGGCCCAGGGAATATTTTTATCTATCCAGGCGAATATTTTCTTTGCAGCCAGGTACGGATTTTTTTCGCCGCCCACAATTTTCCCTGAAAGATCTTTCAAAGCATCCGTAAAAACAATGTGCGGAGTTCTTTCTGCGGTATACTGCTTATAAAGCTCAGTTTCTTTATCATACGGTTTTATTCTGGCNNTCCCTTTTTGAGCGGCTTTTTCAAGGTAAAGGGTCCGCTGCAGATTTTCGTTACCGGCTAAAATATATTCCTTTTCACTAACAGAAAGAAGCTTTATCCCGTTTTGCCGCTTTGTTTCGCGGGGATAAGGAAGCCAGCAGCGAATAATTTCTCCATCGGGAACTGCATCCGCGTCGACTGATAATGTATAATCGATCTTTATTTTTACAGGATTGCCGGTATCACCGCCCCCCTCTTTAATCTTATTAATAGAAGAAGGAATATGCTCTGCCAGGAAAGCATCGAGCGGCCTTTCCGGCATGCCGTCAATTTTATTCTTTACCACGGCTGCGTCTTTATTTAATCTGAAGAGATTCGGAACCGCATTTGTGAAATATCTTTTCTCCCCGTCGATTATCTTCATTTCCAGTGATTTATCCCCTTCCCATTTTTCGATCATTTCGTCAGTGAGAGCGGGAAAATATTTGGAAAGAGCAGAGACGATATATTTCCTGTCCCTCCTGAAATCACGTTTTATCCTGGTCATTTTTTCCAGTTGAAAACCGAGCTCCCATTTCTCAGAGGAAGTAAGGGTTTCATCGGAAGCAAGCTTTTGATTTATAAGACTTGCGGCAGCAGTAAAATTCCCTTTCTGGATTTCGCTGTTGACATCCGGGTATTTTGTCTGGGTAAAAATTACAGAAGAAAACAGGATCATAATTGCAAAGATACTTATCTTCATAACAACTTCATTTTTGTTGGAAATTTGAAATGCTAATTACTAAATAAAAGCAGAAAGTTCAAGGTTCATCTGTTTTACCATTCCAGATATCCCTATTACCTCAAAAATTTACAATCCTCACAACCAAATGACAACGAATGACCACGAATGACCACGAATGACCANNTATAGTTCAGCTGGAGAGGTAACTTATATTTATAATCCCAATAGCAAACCAAGGACATTCTTAAAAGCACTGAGTAAAGCTTTTTTTGAGGAGCCATTGTATCATATTATCGGAACATGTGAAACTCTAAAGCGATTAGCTCTCAAAGGATTGATTATAATTGATTCTTTACCCTTTACAATGGATTATGGATCAAAAAGAGGTAGTGGCATATATAAAGAAATAATAGGAATTACAGTGAATTCATATTTATTACCAAAGATAAATCGAGTCGATCTAAATTGGTCAAAGGAGCTAAAGGTGGGATTTGGATTTAAAAGGAATGCAGTTGCAATAATTGAAAAACTAAATAATGAATTGAAGATTTATAAATACGGTAGA
>DJMM01000016.1 GCA_002435365.1 Ignavibacteriales bacterium UBA6490 | reverse complement strand
CTTACACCTCAGCTTTACTGGCAGATCGGAGGATCGCAGGATTATTATAAACTTTCCTCCTGGTGGGCCGATTCAGCTGCCCATTATAACCGCCATCTCTATCCCGGTCAGGCTGCTTACAGAATTATTCAGAATAACTGGCCGGCAACTGAGCTTCCCAACCAGATCCGTATTAACAGAAACAATCCTAAAATTGACGGCAGTGTTTTCTTCCGTGCCAACATGATGAACGGAAAAGGATTTCATGATTCCCTCAGAACCGATTTCTACAGGTATAAAGCTCTCATGCCGGTAATGTCCTGGAAAGATCAGATTAATCCGAATCCGGTGCAGAATTTCCGCTTTAATAAAATCTCTCCCAACGGACCATATGCACTGGTATGGGATAAGCCATTACCTGCTCCTGACGGCGATTCTGCATACAGGTATGTCTTATACAGATTTACTACTCCGTCCATTACGCAGAATGATCTGGATAATCCTGCAAATATATTGAAAATAGAACCTCAGAGATATAGTTTCCCGTCAGATCCTCCTGGCTCGGGACCATATTATTTTGTGGTTACATCACTGGACAGGAACTGGAATGAAAGTACAATGAGCAATGTGGTCCAGATCCAGTTACCCCAAATACCGGTTTTATCTTTTCCGCCTAATGCCGGGATCAACATTCCGGATACCGTTAAGCTTAAATGGAATTCGGCAGATTATGCATCTTATTATGATGTGCAGGTTAGCTCGGATCCCAATTTTAATACCGGATTTATAGTAAACGGCACAGTTACCCAGGATACTTTTTTAACTGTCACTGGATTTGCCGGGCAGCAGACCTACTATTGGAGGTTGTTCAGTAAAAATGCCGCCGGTACCAGCAGCTACTCGTCAGTATCTTCTTTTACAACGGGATTTCCTGTAGCACCGCAGCCGGCCTATCCGCCGCACGCATCACTTAATCAGCCGCTTACTGTTACATTTAAATGGCTTACAAATGAGCTCACTCAAAAATACAGGTTCCAGCTGGCAAACAGCTCAACTTTTAATGAACAGACAATAGTGATGGATGTTGAGAATTTAACAGATACAACCTATACCAGCGATAGCCTCGATTATGATAAAATCTACTTCTGGCGTATAAACGCTGCAAACCAGTATGGCACCAGCCAATGGTCGGCAAAATTCGGATTCAGAACAAATCCTGCAATCGGTGTTGATTATGAAGAATCGCTACCGGCAGACTACATGCTTCAGCAGAACTATCCTAATCCGTTCAATCCTGCCACCCGGATATCCTTTGCTCTTCCGAAAGGAGGATTTACAACTCTGAAGATCTATGATATCATAGGCAATGAAGTTGCTGAAATCGTCAATCAGGACCTGCCGGCAGGAAAGTATTCTGTGAATTTCGACGCTTCAGATCTTTCATCCGGTATTTATATATACATGCTGCGCTCGGCCGGCAAAATGATTAGCCGCAAGATGATCCTGATGAAATAATTCTCAAATCTTCACGTTTGAAATTAAAAAGGCGGACTTCGGGTCCGCTTTTTTTATTTTCCGGTTATGTTTCAGATTCTTGAATTGAAGAAAGTGAAGAAATTATTGATACCACGAACTATTGTGATTGGAGACCTAACGTCATTCTATCTTGGGTCTAACCTGATTCTATTCCCATTCTAATCCCATTTTTATGGGAAAAGATCCGGTTCAGGTTCAGGTTTGATTCAGACCAAAATGACGGAGGCATCCCAAGCGGATATCTTTCATATTCGCACCGATTTGTTTAATTTTGCAATAAATTTGAACGGAGTGATATGTCCATTATACCTATTTATGTGTTCGGTGATAGTATACTCAGGAAAAAAGCGAAAAAACTGACTGAAATTGATGCTTCCGTTATAAAACTTATTAAAAATATGTTTGAGTCGATGCATAATGCCAGCGGCGTAGGACTTGCAGCTAACCAGGTTGGGCAGGATAAATCCCTTTTCATTGTTGATCTGTCCAGTGTTGAAGGTTATGAGAAACAAAAACCGCTTGTAATGATAAATCCTGAAATTAAAATAAGATCCGAAGAAAAAAATGTAATCGAAGAAGGGTGTCTGAGTATTCCTTATCTCAGAGCCGAAGTGGAACGGCCGAAAATTATTCAAATTAATTATTATGATACCGATATGAAGGAACATACCCTGGAAGCAGATCAGTTCCTGGCAAGAGTAATTCAGCACGAATATGATCATCTAAAGGGAGTTATGTTTGTTGACAGACTGGCCGAAACCGAAAGAAAAAAATTGAAGGCAGAACTTAATAAGATCAAAAAACGGAAAATAGATGCAGAGTATCCTATAACGGATCTTAAAAGTGTAAAAGTCAGCTGATGAAAATTATTTTTATGGGGACGCCCGATTTTGCCGTCCCTTCCCTGAAAATTCTTACCGAAAGTGTACATCCTGTAATTGCAGTGGTTACCGGTGCTGATAAGGAAAGGGGACGAGGTCAAAAAGTTGCCTTCACTCCTGTTAAAGAATTTGCACTGCATAACAACATCCCGGTCCTTCAGCCCGAAAAATTAAAAGATGCTACCTTCATTTCCGATATAAAATCTCTTTCTCCCGATCTGATAGTTGTGGTTGCCTTCAGAATACTGCCGGAGGAGGTATTTACTATTCCATCACTCGGCTCTTTCAATCTGCATGCCTCGCTGCTGCCCAGGTACAGGGGTGCCGCACCTATTCAGTGGGCACTTATGAACGGCGATAAAAAAACCGGGGTAACAACATTTAAGCTTGAACGTCAGGTAGATACCGGCAATATATATTTAATGAAGGAAACTGAAATTGAGGATGATGACGATATGGGTTCGCTGCATGATAAACTTAGTTTTATGGGAGCTGAAGCTGTTCTGGAAACCGTAAACATGATAGACTCCGGAAATTTTACTTTAATAAAGCAGACCGACTCCGATGCTACACCCGCACCCAAAATAACAAAAGAGATGGGTCAGATCGACTGGAACAAACCTGCGTTTGCCATCCATAACCTGGTCCGTGCATTCTCACCAGCACCGGGCGCATTCTTTAATTATAACGACAGGCAGATAAAGATATTCAGAACCAGCGTATCTTTAAAAGTTCTTCCGCCGGGAAAAATTGAATCTACAAAAAATGAGCTTTTCATTGGCTGCGGTGAAGGATCGGTCCAAATTCTGGAACTTCAGCAGGAGGGGAAGAAGAGAATGGATGCTGAAGCATTTTTAAGGGGTAACCGGTTTTAGGCTGTTCTTGATAGCAGACACACATTATTAAATCATCATAATAATTTCGAACATCTTCCCGTAATTTTATTATTGAACTTAAAGAAGCAGAATAATGAATTACAAAAACAATATTCTTGGTCTTATCGGCAATACTCCGCTTGTAAAGATGCAGAAGATCGGCAGGGGATTGAAGCCGCAGATTTTTGCTAAGCTTGAATCCTCAAATCCAGGCGGAAGCGTTAAGGACCGGATCGGCATATCAATGCTCGGGGAAGCAGAAAAATCCGGGCGCATAAAACCGGGTGGAGTTGTTGTTGAAGCCACAAGCGGCAACACAGGCATCGGTCTGGCCCTGGCTTGTCTTATAAAAGGATATAAAGCAATTTTCGTGGTTACTGATAAGGTAAGCAGCGAAAAAATAAATTACCTTAAAGCGCTAAATTCCGATGTTATTGTAGTGCCTAATGCCCTTAAACAGGACAGCAAGGATTATTATGTTAACGTAGCCCGTCAGATTGCTTCGGATACGCCCAATGCTTTATTTATGTACCAGTACTCAAATCCTGCAAATCCGGAAGCTCACTACCGCACCACCGGTCCCGAAATTTGGAGAGATACGGATGGAAAAATTACTCATTTTGTTTCAGGCATCGGTACAGGGGGTACAATAAGCGGTGTGGGAAAGTTTCTCAAGGAAAAAAAATCCGCAATTCAGATTATCGGTGCCGATCCCGTGGGTTCAATATTGAAAACATACAAGGAAACGGAAAAAATTACAGAAGGCACTCCTTATCTTGTTGAAGGAATTGGACAGGATTGCATTCCTGAAAATGTAAATTTTAATTATATAGACAGAATTATTAATGTTTCCGATAAAGACTCATTTGCTACGGCGCGTTTGCTTACAAGAGAAGAGGGGATATTCTGCGGTGGCAGCTCCGGTACGATATTATATGCAGCATTGAGACTTGCCGAAGAACTTGATGAAAAAGCGGTAATAGTGTTTATTGTAAGCGATACAGGTGAACGGTATCTTTCCAAATTTCACAGTGATGAGTGGCTCAAGGAAAACCGTCTGCTTTCTCCTGAAGCAAGAACGCTTAAGGATTTAAAGGAGCTTAAGATGAACGGCAGCCTGGTATTCCTGTCTGCAAAAGATAAGGTTAAAAAGGCTGTGGAAGTTCTGAACAGCAAAGGTTTTTCCCAGCTTCCGGTTATAGAGAACGGACAATCGGTAGGGAGCATAAAAGAAGGAAAGCTGATGAACAGTATTCTCCGGAATAATAATCTTCTCGATGCAAATATTGAAGAAATTATGGATCCCGGTTTCCCGACACTTGACGGGCGGACCGAACTGCCGGTAGTAAAAAAATATCTTTCTGATTCGCCTGCCATCCTGGTTACTGATTATGGAAGAATAGTTGACATTATTACAAGGTATGATATAATTCAGTATTCAGAAATTCCTTAAATTAGACATTAAAAAAAAATAGAGGAATCATGGGATTTTCAACTGATGCAATTCATGCAGGTCAGCAGCCCGATCCGACTACCGGTGCTGTTATAACTCCAATCTATCAGACTTCCACCTACGCACAGGAAGAGCTTGGAAAAAACAAAGGCTTCGAATACGGCAGAACTCATAACCTTACCCGTGCATCGCTTGAAGCGAATATTGCTGCGCTTGAAAAAGGCAAGTACGGTATAGCTTTCAGTTCCGGAGTTGCTGCCACACATTCAGTATTGAGTCTGGTTAAAGCAGGTGATCATATCGTGGTATCGAGAAATGTATACGGCGGAACTTACAGGTTATTCGAACTGATTATGAAGGAATATGGTCTGCGTTTTACATGGACAGATACAACCGATATTTCAAATCTTGAAAAAAGCATCGAAAAAGATACCAGAATTGTTTTTATTGAAACACCCACTAACCCGATGCTTAATCTGACTGATATTAAAGCAGTGACCGATCTCTGCAGGAAAAATAAGCTTATATCGGTTGTAGATAATACATTTATGAGTCCGTACTTCCAGAATCCGCTTACCCTGGGTGCAGATATTGTGCTGCATAGTTCCACGAAATATTTAAATGGGCACAGTGACGTAATCGGCGGTATGCTGGTTACGAATGATGAGAAAATTTACTCACGCTTAAAGTATGTTCAGAATGCCATGGGTGCAATTCCCTCGCCCTTCGACTGCTGGCTGGTTTTAAGATCCACTAAAACGCTGGCGGTAAGAATGGAGCGTCACGAAAAGAATGCGATGCAGTTGGCTGAATTTCTGCTGAATTCAGGTCTTGCAGATAAAGTAATATATCCGGGTTTGAAAAACCATCCTCAGCATGATCTCGCAAAAAAGCAGATGCGGGGATTCGGCGGAATGATAACCGCGGATTTAGGAGATGAAAACAAGGCGAGAAAGCTTTTGAAGAACGTAAAGATTTTTACTCTCGGGGAAAGCCTGGGAGGAGTTGAAAGTCTGATAAGCCATCCTTCAACTATGACTCATGGATCAGTGCCGAAAGCTGAAAAGGAAAAACTGGGAATAACGGAAGGTCTGGTCAGGTTTTCGGTAGGTATTGAAGATATTGAAGATCTTATTGCCGATATCCAAAATGCATTAGGATAGATTTTAATAATTATGTTTCAATAATTGTCTGGAATAATTACTTTTAATTATTACATTTAATTCAATAGGCAGCAGATGAGAAAATCCGGCATAATGCTTTTTTATTTTACACTGATAATGTTATCTGTAATAACATTTTCCAGGACTATTTATGCACAAACCGAAGCAGATTCAGTTGAAGTATACCTGATCGATTCCTATGTAACCCCGGAAAAGCCTCACCGTTTTATTGTATCATTTTTTACAAGCGAATATGTGTTATCAAGAATTATAATTGATGATAAGGATGAATTTATTATAAGCGATGAACCGAGTGATAATCATAAAGCTGCGATTGAAATAAGCGGGTTGACATTTTCGAGAACCAGTATACCGTTTTTCATTATCACAGAAGATAGTCTGGGAAACAAGTTTTACAGCGAGAGGTATGAATTCGAGCTTCCATATGAAACAGAAATAAAAGGGGGCTCGGACATTTTTACCTTCTGTTTATTCGGAGGAGTGGTTTTCGGACTACCGGCTCCAGTGTATGTGAACATGCAGGAAGATAGTTATTTCAGCCTTACAAAGGAAATTCCCCTTATTTTTATCAGAAGCACTGGATTGGGGTATCCCACCGGATACTTTTCAGCAGAGTATTCACATATATTCGGTTCGCCGGTTAAAAATTTTCTTCGGCTTGGGTATAAGCATATAATCGGTATACCGGGCATAGAATATATATCGCCCGGAATTAATGGATTTACGAACTTTAAGGGATACAATGGAATAAGTCCGGAGATTTCTTTCGGATTATTCAGGATTTACAACACTTTTACAGTTTACACCAGGTACAGGTATAACACAAAACCTGGTGAACCGGGAAGTGATTTTCATGAAATTTCTTTAGGGCTTTACAGCGGATTTTTTGCAATATATCTTTAAATAATTTAGCGTCTGTACTTTTTATTCAATTCTATATGCTTGACTCACAAAACATACTGACAGTTTCACAGCTTACATCGCAAATTAAAAAGTCGCTGGAGGACGGATTCAGTGATATAATTGTAACCGGGGAGTTATCCAATTTCAAGGCACATGTTTCTGGGCACTGGTATTTCAGCATGAAGGATTCGGGAGCTTCGGTATCCTGTACGATGTGGAAAGGTATGAACAGCTACGTATTTTTTACTCCACAGGACGGTATGAATATAACCGCTCATGGCAGAATTACAGTTTATCCTCCCCGCGGTCAGTACCAGCTGGAAGTTCGTTCAATGCGTCCTGCCGGTATCGGGGAACTTCAGCAGGCATTTGAGCTTCTAAAAAAGAAATTATCTGCCGAAGGATTGTTCGATGCAGCGCATAAAAAAGATATTCCGTCGTTTCCGGTAAAAATAGGTGTTATAACTGCTCCGGACGGTGCCGCTATGCAGGATCTGAGAAGTGTGGCAGCAAGGAGATATCCTGTCGCGGAACTTGTTTTGGCTCCTTCAAAGGTTCAGGGGGCAGGTGCCGCAGAAAATATCTCCGCGTGTATTGAAGCACTGAACAGGAGAGATGATATTGACGTAATTATTATTGCGCGGGGCGGAGGTTCAATTGAGGACCTGTGGGCGTTTAATGAAGAGATAGTGGCAAGGTCAATTTATGCATCCAGGATCCCGGTAATTACAGGTATCGGCCATGAGATCGATTTTACTATCGCTGATTTTACGGCTGATTTGAGAGCTGCTACTCCCACAGCAGCTATGGAAATTGCCACTCCCGACAGGAATGATCTTTTTGCCTTTATAGGCGATTTTTCATATAATTCTACTCAGCGTATTATGGATATACGCCTGAGGATGCTTAATAAAATTAAAACAGCACTGAATTCTTACGGCTTCAGGATGCCCCTGGATATAATTAAACACCGGAATCAGCTGACTGATCATTTATACTATAAAATAAGCCGCGGCATTGAAAAAATTATTATGCTGAAGGAAAAAGAAGTACTCAGAAGTGCCGGGATAATTAGGATTCATGATGTTCAGCATACCTTAAAAAGAGGATTTGTGCTGGTAAAGCAGAACTCCGGATATGTTAAGAGAGCGCGGGACCTTGACACTGAGGCGGAAATACTGCTGAAATTTTCTGACAATGAAGTACTGGTAAATAAATAATGGAAAAGAAAAACAAAAAAAGTTTTGAAAAAAACATTGCAAGACTGCAGGAAATATCTGAACTTCTTGAAGACGAAAATATTGGTCTTGAAAAAGCAATCAGTTTATATGAGGAGGGAGTTACTCTTTCCCGCTTATGTATTGATGAGCTTAAGAAGGCAGAGCTGAAAATAACTAAGATACGTGCAAGTGTTAACGATATTGAGGCTCTGAAAGAAAGTGACGATATTTTTAATGGAGATAACGAAAGATGAATGAAGAAAAGTATAAAGTACTGTCTTCTGTATTATTTCCCGAAGACATCAGGGGTTTTGACGGTTACCAGCTTAAGCAGCTGTGTGCCGATATACGTGAATATATGGTTGATGTCATTTCTGAGATCGGAGGTCATTTTGGCGGCGGACTGGGTACAGTGGAGCTGACTGTTGCAATCCATAAAGTATTTAACACACCTTATGACCAGGTAGTCTGGGATACCGGTCATCAGGCCTATCCGCATAAAATTTTAACCGGAAGGAAAGATAAACTGCATACTATCAGGAAGCTAAACGGCATCAGCGGGTTCCTGAAAAGATCTGAGAGCGAATACGATTCTTTTGGTGCGGGACATGCATCCACTTCGATTTCTGCTGCACTGGGAATGGCAGTTGCAAGAGATATTAAAGGTGAAAACAGAAAAGTAGTAGCTGTAATTGGTGACGGCGCGATGACCGGCGGAATGGCTTATGAAGCAATGAATAATTCTGGTCTGCTTAAATCCGATCTTATTGTAGTGCTCAATGACAATAATATGTCCATTGCTCCCAATGTTTGGCAGATATCGAACTACTTTACCGAAATGATCGCACATCCTGACTATAACAAATTTAAGGGGCAGATTTGGGATCTTACCGGCAAACTTGACCATTTCGGAGACAGGCTTCGTAAAATTGCCGTAAGATTGGAGAGCGGAATTAAGGCTGTAATTACTCCAGGCATGTTGTTTGAAGCTCTGGGTTTCAGGTATTTCGGTCCTGTTAATGGACATAACATACACCAGCTTGTCAAATTGTTTGAACAGGTGAAAGATCTCAAGGGTCCGATTCTCGTCCACGCGCTTACCCAGAAGGGGAAAGGATATAAGCCTGCGGAAGGACATGTTCAAAAACTTCATGCGTCAACCCCATTTGACAAAGCAACCGGTGAGGCAATTAAAAAGGAGGGGGGCAAACCGTCTTATACATCCGTATTCGGCAAAGCCCTTGTACAGATAGTGAGAGAAAATCCTGATGTGGTAGGCATTACTGCTGCAATGCCTGACGGAACAGGTATGGATTATCTGCAGAAAGAGGTTCCGAAAAATTATTACGATGTAGGAATTGCTGAAGAACATGCGGTTACATTTGCTGCTGGTCTTGCTACCCAGAACATTATCCCTGTAGTTGCGGTGTATTCGACATTTTTGCAGAGAGCCTTTGATCAGGTTGTTCATGATGTGGCTTTGCAGAAGCTGCATGTAGTTTTTGTTCTCGACAGAGCTGGTCTTGTTGGTGCAGATGGTCCCACTCATCATGGAACACTGGACATATCCTTCCTGAGAATAATCCCGGGAATGGTTATTATGGCACCGAAAGATGAATCAGAGCTAAGGGATATGCTTTATACTGCAGTAAAGGGAGTATCTGGTCCTGTTGCAATAAGATATCCCCGCGGCAGCGTTGAAGGCGTTCCGGTAAAGGAAAAGTTCCAGCTGGTTGAGGTTGGTAAAAGTGAGGTTGTTAAAGCAGGTGAGGATGCAGCAGTAATAGTTCTTGGAACAATGATGAATTATGCTTTAAAATCAGTGGAAGCACTTCAAAAAGACGGAATAAACTGTGAGTTAATAAATGCCAGGTTTGCCAAACCGCTGGATTATGCGATGCTTGCTAAAACTGCTGAAAAGTTTAACAAAATAATTACAATTGAAGAGAACGTTCTATCCGGCGGTTTCGGAAGTGCGGTTCTTGAGTATCTTGAAGATAATTCTTATAAGGGACAGGTATTAAGAATAGGCATTCCTGATGATTTTATTGATCACGGTACACAGGAAGAGCTTCACCATCTTCTGGGTATTGATGCTGATGGTATAATGAAAAAAATTAAATATTTCTGCGAGAATATTCACGAGGTAGAAGTTTAATGGCAAAAACAAAAATTGCAGTAATAGGACTTGGAGGAATTGCACAGCTTGTTCATCTGCCTGTGCTTACCAGGTTCAATGATGTTGAAGTAAATGCCGTTGCCGAAATAAACAAAAGCAGGTTAAATACTGTCGGCGATAAATTTTCAGTAAAAGAGAAATATACCGATTACCGGGAGATGCTCCTTAAGAGCGATTCAGACGCTGTAATTATTGCTACTCCCACATCCACTCATAAAGATGTGGCAATCGATTGTCTTAAAGCCGGTAAAGACATACTTGTAGAAAAACCTCTGGCCAGAAGTTTCAGCGAAGCAAAACCGATAGTTGATGCAGCTGTAAAATATAAAAAGAAAATAATGGTAGGGATGAATATCCGCTATCGTCCTGATGCCATGATCCTCAAAAGCATCCTTAATTCAGGTGAAATCGGACGTCCTTTTTATGTCAGATGCAGCTGGATCAGGAGACAAAGCAGCAAAGGGAAATGGTTTACCAGGCTGGAGGAATCTGGCGGCGGAGTAATAATTGACCTCGGCATCCTGCTTCTTGACCTTTCATTATGGCTTTTAGATTATCCGCCTGTAGAGACAGTTACCACCCAAAACTTTTTTATGAATACAGGATCGGTCGAGGATACTTCCATCAGCATGTTAAGATGCAGGGATACATCGGTAGTGAATTTTGAAACCAGCTGGTCGCTTCCGCTTGAAAAAGATTTATTCAATCTTACCATTTACTGCACCAAAGGGAATGCTTCATTAAATCCGTTCAGGGTCTGGAAGAAAGTGGAAGACCAGTTTTTTGACCTTACTCCGGCACAGTCGATAAATCCGGTTTATCTTTTCAAGAAATCATATCTGAATGAGCTTAAAAGCTTTCTGGGAGCAGTAAAGGGATTGAACCCGATCTTTTCATCCGGAGAGGAAGCGCTTCAAAGGATGAAAATTGTGGATGCAATGTATAAATCGGCAAATACAAAAAAAGAGATTAAAATTTAATTTATATGAAGATTCTGCTCGTTGACGATGAAAGAGATATTGTAGAAATTCTGCAGTATAACCTGGAGCAGGAGAATTTCACGGTTATAACAGCTCACGACGGGGCAGAAGCTATCTCAAAACTTTTTGAAAATCCTGATCTTATAATACTTGATATAATGATGCCGGTTATGGATGGTTTCGAGGTATGCAGCAGGATAAGAAATACAAAAGGATTTAAAAATATACCGGTAATATTCCTGACCGCAAAATCTTCGGAGGCTGATGAAATTAAGGGACTTGAGTTAGGGGCAAACGATTTTATTAAAAAGCCGGTCTCACCCAAAAGACTTATTGCACGGGTTAAATCAAACCTTCGAAAAGCTGAATTGCAACCGGATCCAGTAAACAGCTCTTCTAAAATCAAACTTGGTCCATTGAGTATCGACAAAGAGAAATATTCAGTAAGTGTTGCAGGCCAAGAAAAAATATTTCCTCGGAAAGAATTCGAGATACTGTATTTCCTCTCAAATAATCCCGGACGTGTGTTCAGCCGCGAAGAGCTGTTAAAGGAAATCTGGGGACCTGGTGTGCTTGTTGTGGACAGAACTATTGATGTGCATATCAGGAAAATCAGAGAAAAGCTGGACAAGTATTATGATCTTATCGAGACAATTAAAGGTGTAGGTTACCGGTTTAAAAGTGTGGAATAAATTATTTAAACACCTGTTTCATTCTTACCTGACGGATTTTCTCATCCTTGCTTTTTTGGCCGCTGCCGCAATTATAATTATTGTCCCGTCACCGGTTAACATGATTATTTCCCTAACACTTATTCTGACTGTGATTGTTTTTATACTTTTATTCGCCAAGATGAGAAAAAGAGAACTGTCTCAAATCTTAAAAAGCATAAGCGGTATAAGAAGGAACACATATTCAGCTCCTAAGGATATAATCCTCGGTGCTGAATTGAAGGAACTGGAAGATGAAATAAAGTTAATGTTTGGTAAAATGCTCGAAGATATAGCATATCTCAAAAAACTTGAGAAAATGAGAACTGAGTTTCTGGCCAATGTATCTCACGAGCTTAGAACACCGATATTCACAATTCAGGGTTACCTGGAAACCCTTATCGATGGTGCTATTGTTGATAATGCAGTTAACCGGAAGTTTCTTGAAAAAGCCGCCCTCCACACTATTAGCTTAAGCAACCTGGTCAATGACCTGATAGATATTTCAATGATTGAATCAGGGGAAATGAGGATGAGCTTCAGATATTTTAATATCAACGATTTTCTTATGGAAATGGTGGGCGAAATGAAACAGGCGGCGACTGATAAAAATCTTGAACTGATTTTTATTCCCCCCAGAAGTAATCTTCAGCTGCTGGGTGACAAAACACGTCTGAAACAGGTAATGTCGAACCTTATTTTAAATGCCGTCAAGTATACGGATGCGGGAAAAATTGAGATCAGTGTTGAAGAAGGAACAAAGACTGCCGATATTATAGTAGCTGATACAGGAATCGGTATTCCGGAAGAAGACACCGATAGAATTTTTGAACGGTTTTACAGGGTGGATAAGGCAAGGTCGAGAGCGGTTGGTGGCACCGGTCTCGGATTAGCTATCGTGAAACATATCGTGGAAGCTCATAACTCAAAAATTTACCTGAAAAGCAGGGTAAATGAAGGTTCAGAGTTTCGTTTTGGACTCAAAAAGTGATAAAACCAACAAAAATTAACACTTTCCAGGTTTGACTTATCCATATCAATTTGTTAACTTTACTTCCTAAATTTTTTTGGATTAGAGGTAAAAATGTTTGCTGTTGTTGATATACTGGGACAACAATTCAAAGTAACAGAAAATAAGAAATATTACGTTCCGCGTTTAAAGGATGATACTGATTCCGAAGTAACATTTGATAAGATCCTTTTATACGGAAGCGACGACAAAACTATGGTAGGTAATCCATATGTTGATGGAATGACAGTAACCGCCAAAGTATTAAACCACCTGAAAGATGATAAAGTGATTGTTTTTAAGAAGAAAAGAAGAACCGGGTATCAGAAATCAAACGGTCACAGACAGCACTTATCATATATTGAAATTTTAAAGATAGGATAGAGGAGACTTCAATGGCACATAAAAAAGGTCAGGGTTCGTCCAGAAACGGCAGAGACAGTAATGCTCAGCGACTTGGTGTTAAAAGATTCGGCGGGGAACAGGTACTTGCCGGTAATATCCTGGTCAGACAACGCGGAACAAAATTTCATCCCGGACAGAATGTTGCTGTGGGTGGAGACGATACTTTGTTTGCCCTTATCGATGGTAAGGTAAAATTCGAAACCAGAAAAGGTGATCGGAAGTTTATAAGTGTTTATCCCTTATAGATAAAAAAACCCTCCTTTGCAGGAGGGTTTTTTAATGCCCTTTAGAATCCCAATCGTTCCATATCCGCAACAAGACTTTCCACCGCTTTAACAGAACTGTCAAGCAGTTTCTTTTCCTCATCATCTAATGTAAGTTCAACAACTTTTTCAACGCCTGCGCTGCCGAGTACAGCAGGTACTCCAACGTAATAACCCTTAAATCCGAATTCTCCCTTTAAAAATGCGCTTACAGGCAGTAATCGCTTCTCATCATAAATAATTGATTCCGCCATTGCAATTGCACTGGAAGCCGGGGAATAAAATGCAGAACCTGTTTTTAATAATTTCACTACTTCACCGCCTGCCATTTTAGTCCTGTCTACCATTGCTGTCATAACTTCTTTTGCTTTTGCAGCATTTCCATACTTTCTTTCAAGAAGCTCCATAACCGGAATACCATTTACGTTTGCATACCTGGTTAACGGGACCATTGTGTCACCGTGACCCCCTAATACCATTGCATTAACGTCCTTTACGGAAACACCAAGTTCCCAGGCAATAAATGTCGAAAAACGGGAGGAGTCCAGCACTCCCGCCTGACCCAACACTTTACCATGATCAAAACCGCTTACCTTCTGAAAGAGTGTAACCATAGCGTCAAGAGGATTTGATATAATTATTGCGATAGAGCCGGGAGCATATTTCTTTACATTTTCAGCTACAGACTGCATTATTTTAGCATTTGTTACAAGAAGATCGTCCCTGCTCATCCCTGGTTTACGGGGAAGTCCTGCAGTTACAATAACAAGATCCGACCCCTTTATATCCTCATATTTGTTTGTCCCAACGAGATTTACATCAAAACCATCAACCCTGGCTGCTTCTGCGATATCAAGAATTTTTCCCTGCGGCATATCTTCAACAATATCAAATAGTACAGCATCCCCAAGCTGTCTGAGTGCAATAAGCTGTGCTAGAACACCGCCTATCTGTCCCCCTCCAATTATCGAAATCTTTTTCCTGGACATTATTTTCCTCCGTTTTTTGATTTATAAAGAATAAGAATTGTTTCAGTGCCGGTTGGTGTAATATTATACTTAACCTCATCCATATAAAAACGCATTAAATAGATCCCCCTCCCAGAATCTTTAAGTAGATTTTCCGGATTTGTAGGATTGGGAACCTTTTCAGGATTAAAGCCGACCCCCTCGTCTTTAACGCAGATTGTAACGCGATCATCAAAGTCAGTTACTGAGATATCAACTTTTTTATCCAGATCACATTTGTTTGCATGTATTATAGCATTCGTTGTTGCTTCTGTAATAGACAGAAGCAGGTGCTGAAGCTGTTCCTCATCCAGATGAATTTCTTTTGAAAAATAATTTACAAATTCTTCAACAGTAAGCAGATTGTTGGGGTCGCTGCTTATTTCAATGGAGTATTTTTTTTGAGCCAAGTATATCCTGATTTTTTGTTAATCAAAATAATAAATTTTTTATTCTTTTTATATTAAAAATTCCATTCCACTTCAATATTCACATTTACCTGCTCTTTTCCCTGATTATCTTCCAGATTTATGAATTCGTACCAGGCAAACGTCCTAGATCTAAGTTTATTATTCAGTAGAATTTCAATTTCACCCACCGGCCCGGTGCTTCTATATCTGGTATCAAGCTGCTTGATATTGTTTTTATAAAGGAATGTCTTTAATGAAAAAAACCTCATTCCGGCTGAAAATTTAAAATCATTTCCAATATAAATAAGTTTTGGTTCACCGTAAAGCTCCTCCAGGAACCTGTTTGGGCGTGTACTGAAGGATTTCCACTTCAAATCTCCCTGTTCTGAGAGTTTTATATAACCGTTGAATGAAAAATGCAGCCTTTTTCCCAATTTTATTCCTGAAGAGTCGGATGCGGTGAACTGCCTGAAGGAAAAACTTCGGTAGTTGGGATTGATGTCCTCGAAGTCATAAACAGAGTAATTAGCCGAAACCTCGAAGGAATTTGAGGATATTATGTTTTTTCCGCGGTATATTCCTCCGGTGTTCAGTTTCAGAATCCTGTTTATATAGTTATTTGAACTCTGCTCTGAGAAAATATAAACTATGTGGCTGTATGTCCCTTCCAGACCGGTCACAAATTCGAAGAAAGGAGTGAGCAGCCGCGAGTAATTTATCCTGGCAATCGAGAGCAGCTCGTCACGGTCGTCAAAATTTTCCTGGCTGGGAGTATCATATCTCAGCTTATTCTGAAGAAAGCTTAGTGAAATTCTGTCTTTAGCAGATATTTTCACTTCACTGCTGAAAAGCAGGGAAGTCCTTAGCGATGTATTGTTTTTCCTCTTTTCCTGATCCGATCTCTGCTCAAAAATGTTTAACGGCATATCGGGATTAAATATGACAATATGTTTCTCGTCCCTTTGGGACAGAATTAAGCGCAGGGATGTATTATGCAGGTCTGATGAATACGAGACCCCCGATTCAAATTCAATTTTCAGCTCATTTATATCTGTATCGAAAACAGTATTCCCGGTTCCTGTCAGTTTATAGCGGGTGTTTCTTTCGATATCCCTCCATAAAACCCGTCCGGTGATATCCAGCAGGAACATATTCAGAAAATTATTATAAACCAGGTAATTCTGTAAAATATAATTCGCTTCACTTCTGCTCTGAATATTGTTCTTTATATTAAAAATATCTGCTGTAACCGAGTCCGCATCATAATAAAAATCCTTCCGGCTGTCGCTGTAGCGGAAGTTCAGGCTGTTTGCAACTGCATCACCGAAATTATTTACAGCGTCCAGGTTAAACAAGCGGTTAAAGTTTTTCCTGGGTGAAATATCTTCGTTGCGGAAAAGGAACTCGGAACTTACCGACAGATCGGTGAACCGGAGTTTATCCACAATGCTGCTGATACCATATACCAGACCATTATCGTTTTCAAGTTTCTGCCTGTTGTCAGTATAACCGCCAAACGGTGCAATAAATATTTTTTCGGCAGGAGTTATTCCCGCCATCAATATTGCATTTGAAACGGAGGCCTGATTAATCTCAATTTTCCTGTTATCCGATAAAATAATGTTCGAAAGCGACAGTTTGATGCGTAGCAATGAATTTGCCTCATAACCTGTATTCAGCAGAAACGAATGTTCGTCCCGAATATTCTTATCGTCTGTCTTTATAAAAGTGGAATGGTAATTTTCATGCAGTGCAAGCGACAACTTGCCGAATTCTCCCCTGTAATTTACACCTGAATTGAGGTAGTATGTGTTAAGCTGCTTTTCAAATCTTGTAAGCAGAATATTATTGACGGGTCCGGTACCAAAAAAGCTTAGACTATCCATATAAGTCTGTGCATATATGGAGGTACTTATAAATGATACTATGAACAGTAATTTTTTCAATTATGGACTAATTATAAATTTAAAAAGTGGTGAAACACTATTCGGTTCATTTGAAGCCGAAAAAGCTGCAACCCGCCAGTAATATGTCGTATTATAATATAACACTCCCCGGGGAGCATTTACCCGGATTGTATCATATGCGGAGGCTGAACTTATATCCGACTGCCAAACTTCTCCGAAAAACCGGTTCGTCTGCACAATAATTTTATAATCCGCCGGAGCACCGGTGCCCCTGAAAATGAACATGCTGAAGTCAGAGATTGCGGAATTATCAGGAGGTGAAATCAGTAAAGGTTCTTCCAGTAACCTGTCATAAACTTCAGCTGTCGGTCCGCTAACCAGGCCTCCGTTATCAACAGCTTTAACAGAGTAAAAATAAAAATGATAAAAGTCCGCAGCAGTGCTATCCTCGAATTCATTCTTACCGGTAAATCCGGCGAAAGAACTTGTATCGGGCACAAATCCCGCTTCATCGCCCCTGTATATTTTATATCCTGCAATATCTGTTTCATCATTTTTAAGCCAGGATAAATAAACACTTTTCTTACCGCCCCAGTTCCTGGCATTTATCTTTATGCCACGGGGGATCCTCGGCGAATGAAGGTTGAGGGGTTTGGCCGAAACAACACCGCTGAAACCGCTTTCATAACCATAATAATCTTTTGCAGTAATTTTATACCAATAAAGTGTGTCATAATCAAGCGAATCATCGATGTAGTAATCCGTAAATGCGGAATCAATCAGGCTGAAATTCAGGCTGTCAGTACTTCTGTAAATATTATACAGCTTAATATCAGGTTCATTGCTGTAATGCCATTCGATAATAATTTCACCATCGGAAGCATTATAAACCCGGAGGCCTTCAGGTACTCCGGGGGGAATACCGTCATCTCCGCTGCCGGATTCAGTGGGTCTTTCGCAACCGCAGTAAAAACAACATATTATAAGCGCAATAACTAATAATTTCATACTCTATTCAAGAACTGATTCCAAAATATAGAGTTTAGCCTATAATTCAAAGGAAAAGAAATCATCCGGCTGATTGTATTGATTGGGTATTAAATGGGATTCTGACTCCGGTCTAATCCCATTCTAATCCCATTCTAACCTGATTCTAACCTGATTTTTATCAGGTTAAATCCAGGTTTGATACACCCCGGAATCAAGCGAATTTCACATCAGGTTGTCAATCAAAATAATTTTTCAAACGGGTAAAAGCTGATAACTTAACAATTTTTGTTCTTATGAACATTTGTGAAAAATATCCTTTTTACAAAAATCTATTTAAATTGACAAAGTATCATTTTTTGGATAATTTAAGCCTCCAATTAAAGATTTTTAAGCTGATGATTGAACAATACATACCTGTTTTGCTTGTGCTTGCCGGCGCATTAATAATAGCCGGGGCAATCGTATATTCATCCGGGTTATTTGGTCCGCAGCGCCCCGATAGCATTAAAAGATCCACTTATGAGAGTGGAATGAAGCCCATCGGAACCACATCAGAACGGATGTCGGTCAAATATTATCTGGTTGCAATGCTCTTTATTATTTTTGATATTGAAGTAATATTTGTTTATCCATGGGCTGTGGAATTCAAAAAACTGATGGGTGAATTCGGGAGCGGGATTTTCATCTCGATGCTCATTTTTCTGGTAGTCCTGGAGATAGGATATTTGTATGTGTATAAGAAAGGTGGTTTCCGATGGGATTAGAAGCTAAGCTTAGTCACGATGGATTTATTACAACAAAGCTTGATGCAATTATTGCATGGTCCAGAAAGAATTCTGTATGGCCTATGCCGATGGGGATCAGCTGCTGCGCTATTGAGATGATGGCCGCCGGTGATCCTAAATATGATATCGCAAGGTTCGGTTCTGAGGTAATGAGGTTTACACCGCGCCAGTGTGATCTTATGATAGTCGCCGGAACAGTTACTTATAAGATGGCCCATGTAGTTAGAAAAATATATGACCAGATGCCTGATCCTAAATGGGTAATTGCGATGGGAGCATGTACATCCTCCGGTGGAATGTATCGCTCATACAATGTAGTGCAGGGGATCGATCAGTTCCTGCCGGTCGACATTTACAGCGCCGGCTGCCCCCCCAGGCCGGATAACCTGTTGTATGCATTGATGCAGATTCAGGAAAAGATAGGAAAAACCAAAGCAAGGGAATTTCAGGACAAGCCGCTTCCAGATCTTCCTGTAATTCAGAATAAATAATTTTGTATATGTTAAAAGAAACAATCCTTAAAAAGCTGCAGGATAAATTCCCGGATGCAGATTTTAAAGTAAACGAACATATGGGGGAATTATCCCTGACCTTCAGCAGAAAACTTATTGTTGATGTCTGCAGCCTGCTGAAAAATGATGCCGACCTCCGGTTTAACCTGTGCGAGGATATTACAGCCGTGGACTGGGGAAAAAGTAAAAACAGGTTTACTGTTGTATACCATATCTTCTCGATGATGAATGGTTTCAGGCTTGCACTCAGGACCGATCTCGAAGAACCTGATTATATTGCTGAATCGGTTTCTGCCGTATGGAAGACTGCAAACTGGCATGAAAGGGAAGTGTATGATATGTTCGGTATTGTTTTTAATAATCATCCGGATCTCAGAAGAATGTATATGCCCGAGGAATTTGAGTACCATCCTTTAAGGAAAGATTTTCCGCTTATGGGTATACCCGGATCTCTTCCCCTGCCGGAGAAAAAATAAACTATGGAAAAAGATTACAGAGAAGAGTTTCACCCTAAAATTATCCAGGCCCTCTTAAAACAAAAAGCAGATCCTACGGAAGATGTTCTGGATAATGAAATGATCCTGAATATGGGTCCTCAGCATCCGGCTACACACGGAGTTCTCAGGCTGGTGCTCCGGCTTGATGGAGAGAAAGTAATTGCCTGTGTTCCTGAACTCGGCTACCTTCACCGCGGCTATGAAAAGATGGCTGAGAATATGAGCTTTTACGAATACATTCCTCACACCGACAGGCTTGATTATATTTCTCCGATGGCGAATAATGTTGCCTGGGTTCTTGCAGTTGAAAAATTAGCTGGTATCGAAGCTCCGAAACGTGCTCAATATATTAGAATGATGATAGCAGAACTAGCGCGTATTGCTTCACATCTTGTTGCTATTGGTGCATTTGCAATGGATGTTGGCGCACTAACAATATTTTTATGGACTTTGCGAGAGCGCGAAAAGATTCTTGATATATGGGACATTCTCTGTGGTGCAAGATTTACGAACAGCTATACCAGAATTGGTGGGGTTGCTAATGATGCACAACCTGAAGCAATTGCAAAAGTTAAATGGTTTATAGATCAATTCGAACCAAATCTTGCTGAAGTTGAACAGCTGATAAATACTAACAGAATTTTTATTGAACGTGTTGATGGTGTAGGAGCTATTTCCAAAGAAGATGCAATTGAATTAGGATTCAGTGGTCCAAATTTACGTGCTTGTGGAGTTGAATTCGATTTGAGAAGAAAGATTCCATATCTCTGCTATAATGAGATTGACTTTAAGGTTCCAACTTATACTGAGGGAGATTGTTTAGCACGTTACTTCCTCAGACTTGATGAATGCAGAGAAAGTGCAAAGATAGTTAAACAGGTTGTTGATAAAATGCCTGTCGGACCTGTTCAGGCAAATATGCCCAAAAAAGTTCTTCCTCATAAAGATGAAGTATATACAAAAATGGAAGAACTGATTCATGACTTTATGATTGTTAATTTTGGAATTAATCCTCCAGCGGGAGAGATTTATCATGCAATTGAAGGTTCGAAAGGAGAACTTGGATTTTACCTGGTGAGCAAGGGAGATGGAAAACCCTGGAAGAGTAAAATCCGCTCACCGTCTTTTAATAATCTCCAGTCCTTGCCAAAGTTAGTGATTGGTCATCTGATTTCAGATGTGGTAGCAATTATAGGAAGCATTGATCCAATTATGGGAGAAGCTGACAAGTAATGGAATTTAAATTTACACCAGAAAATCTGGAAAGAATCGAAAAGGAAACACAGAAGTATCCGGTTCGAAAACCGGCTGTGATGGCAGCATTGTATATTGCTCAGGAACAAAATGGTTTTATTTCTAATGAGGTAATAAAAGAAGTAGCTAAAGTTTTAGAAATTTCTGCTGAAGAAGTTCTGGGTGTAGTCACCTTTTACACGATGTATCATCAAAAGCAGATGGGAAAGTTCCACATCCAGGTTTGCACAAATGTTTCTTGCATGCTTCGCGGAGGATATGAAATTTGGAATCAGGTAAAAGATAAATTCGGAATTGATCATATGGGAGTAACTGAGGAC
>DJMM01000092.1 GCA_002435365.1 Ignavibacteriales bacterium UBA6490 | reverse complement strand
TCCACTCCGTCAGCTGCCCTGTCCACCAATGGCGTGGCGGATTTACAGGATTATTATTTAACATATTTTCGTAACACTTCAGATGGAAATGGAAATCACTTATAGGGCCTGGTTCCATTTCCAAAATGCTTTTGTCTGAACCACGATTTACATCTGTCAGCTGCCGGATTAGCACGATAAAAAAATGGATCTGTCTTTCAGAGTCCGATTCTGACGGGGGATGAATCTCAGCTATAAAAAACTTCAAAATGTGACTCCTTCCTTTTAAGATTGCTGATCAGGTTTTATTGTAGCACTCCTCCGGCTTTGACACGGCTATCTTTCGTATCCGGCAGTTAAATTTGACTGCCTGTGCCGGACGTAAGAGCAGACTATTGGCCGGGTGAACACAAGTGCGAGTGAAAATTCAGGGAAAAGCTGTCAAATATGAAAATATCTGAAGTAAGTTGATAAGTCCGGTCATTGAGTAGCCCGATTTTCAGAACGTATCAAAGCCACCAGAATATTATTCATCATGCAATACTTCAGCTGACGGATGGAGATCGTGGTTCAGACTAAAGCTCTATATAACTAAAATCTCTACACAATCAGGCAGGCATTCTAAAGTTAAAAAATATCTTATAAAAAAACGGAAGGTATATTAAAAAGTCAACATTAGACTGTTGACTTACATATAATCATGTGAATTGTGTCCAGGACCGGCAACATCCTCACCGCATTACTGTCGATCCTGATTATTTATCTATCACGAGTGATGGTTAACGATCTCATCAATTTCTTCCAGGGAGAATTTATTGAGCTGTACGATTTTGGCCTGAAACCGGTATTCCGTGGGTAAAATAGCCCGTGCAATTTCCTTGTTTTCAACTTCAACTATTATCCATGCTTTATGTACGCCGTCAAGACATCCGTAATCAGCATGGGTAAGAAAGTGCGAGCCTGTTTTCTGGAGGGTTTGGATAGCACGTGCGCATGCAACCCTTTCTTCTTCGTGCGGCACTTCTATAAAAAATCTTGCCACAGCAATCATTCTCCTTTCTGATTGTAATTATTTTTTTTGGTTATCGCTGATGCCGTTAAATCATTGCTGGTTCGCAGGCAGAAAAATTAAAAATCTCATCTTTCCGGCACTAATATTAAATATTATAAATTAATATTATGTGAGATGTGCCTTATATAAGCAGAAACTAAATAAACGGCTTAAAGGATCAAAAGTGATAGAACATTGCTGAAAGCAATTTGAGGACTTCTTTTTTTCCAGTCTTTTTGACGGACGAGTATGTCATCAGGTTTTCACCATATTTGAGCTCTGGAAAAACTGCGGTTGTATTGCTGATTGTTTGTTTTATTTCGGACTGCTTAAGCTTGTCAATTTTACTAAGTATTACGATATAAGGTATTTTATGATACTGCAGGAGATTATTAAGATGGACATCCAGTTCTGTCGGCTTATGACGGCTGTCTACAAGATGAATGGCAAGTGATTTTTGTTTTGACGATTTCAGGTATCCTTCAATAAGTTTAGCCCAGTATTCCCTCTCCTTCTTGCTGATTTTAGCATATCCGAATCCGGGAAGGTCAACCAGGAAAAGATTTTTATCTATAAGATAATAGTTAAGGGAGCGGGTTTTTCCCGGTGTTGAGCTTGTGCGGGCAAGGTTTGTTCTGTTGAAGAGTGAGTTAATAAATGATGACTTCCCCACATTGGATCTTCCGCAGATAATAACTTCAGGAAGGTTGTCATCGGGCAGATCCTTAAGGTCGAAAACTGATCTGTAAAATTCCTGGTTATTGAACATGGTATTTGCGGAAATATTATAAAAAAGCATTAAAAAAAAAGACGCCAGGATTTAGTCCCGGCGTCTCAGTAATTACTAAACTAAAAAATTATAAAGCAGGTGATTCCTGAATAACATTAGCTTCTTCGGTTTTTTCTGCTTCTTTCTTTGCTTTAGCCTTCGCCTGCCTGGTTTCTTTCTGTTTTTCTTCTTTCTTGTTCACAACATCATTATAATCAACAAGTTCGAGGATAGCCATAGGAGCAGCGTCGCCGTTCCGGTTGCCGAGTTTAACCACGCGGGTATAGCCGCCGGGTCTGTCGCTTATTTTAGGAACTATCTCGCTGAACAGCTCATTTACAACATCTTTCTCATAAATTTCCCGCAATACCATCCGGCGTGAATGAAGATCATTCTTTTTTGCTTTGGTAATAAGGGGTTCAACAAAGCTGCGGAGTTCTTTCGCCTTAGCCAGCGTTGTTTTGATTCTTTTATGCTTAAGCAGGCTTGCTGCCAGGTTCCGCAGTAATGCGTTCCGGTGGCTTTCAGTCCTGTTTAATTTTCTGCCTTTAACTCTGTGTCTCATTGAGTAAACCTTTTTTCAATATTAACTATTATCGACTTCTTCCTTGAGATATAACTCGACATCCATACCGAACTCGAGACCAAGGGTTTCAACAATTTCCATTAATTCAGCAAGTGATTTTCTTCCGAAGTTTCTGAAGCGAAGCATTTCCGATTCATCTCTTCTTACCAGGTCGGCCAGATTTTTGATATTAGCCGCTTTCAGGCAGTTGTGAGATCTTACACTCAGTTCAAGATCATCAACCGGGGTAAGTAGAATTTTCTTAACTCTTTCTCTTTCGCTGTCCTTCTGGCTAACGGCCTGTTCTTCTTCCTGATCGATATCAAAATTGATAAACAGCTGGATATGTTCCCTGAGAATTTTCGCTGCCTGAGTAAGTGCATCATCCGGTGTAATGGAACCGTCGGTGCTTATTTCCAGTAAAAGTTTTTCGAAATCATTCTTATCGCCGATCCTCACGTTTTCCACTTCATACTTTACATTTTTTATCGGAGTAAAGATTGAATCTACGGGAATTACGCCGATTGTGGAATCCTGAACAGCATTTTCAGCAGCAGGAACGTAGCCTTTCCCTTTTCCAACTCTTAATTCGATATCAAATTTTGCATCCTTGTTAAGGGTAGCAATATGAAGTTCCGGATTAAGTATTTCGATATCCGCACTGTGTTTCTGAATGTCGGCTGCAGTAAATTCGCCCTGTCCGTCGAATGAGATATCAATCTTATTCGGTTTTTTATTAAGAAATTTCATTCTCACCTGTTTAAGGTTAAGAATTATTTCAGAAACATCTTCCACCACGCCTTCAATAGTAGTAAACTCATGAAGTACACCGCTGAATTTAACCGAGGTAATTGCTGCACCTGAAAGAGATGACAACAGAACTCGTCTTAAAGAGTTACCCAGGGTTACTCCATAACCTCTTTCAA
The DNA here is from genome assembly GCA_002435365.1 of Ignavibacteriales bacterium UBA6490. Lineage (GTDB taxonomy): Bacteria > Bacteroidota > Ignavibacteria > Ignavibacteriales > Ignavibacteriaceae > UBA6490. Next base: position 5,315 of record DJMM01000092.1, on the reverse strand, counting down.
GCGGCTGCAGAACGAATCTGCCAAAATTATTGGAATAAGATGATTCGTCCAGTACAACATTTTCCGGCATCTTTAAATATGTAACACTCATTTATAATCCTCTGATATAAATTCTTTAAATATTTTTACTTTGAATAAAGCTCAACAACCAGCTGTTCATTGGCATTAAGAGGCACATCGGCCCTATCGGGCAGCTGAATAAAAGTACCTGATAACGAAGCTTTATCAATAGATAACCAGGAATAGGTATGGTCCTTAACTCTCTTAAGGGAATTATGGACAAGGTCAAGCTGTTTGCTTTTATCTTTTATTTTAATAATATCACCGGGCATCAGCAGATAAGAAGGAATATCTACAAGCTGTGAATTAACAATAACATGTCTGTGTCTGATCAGCTGGCGCGCCTGTTTTCTTGAAGAAGCAAAACCAAGTCTGAATACAACATTATCAAGTCTGCTCTCGATTAACTTAACCAGGTTTTCGCCGGTTCTGCCCTTTTGTTTATTTGCTTTCTCAAAATAATTTCTGAACTGGGTTTCGAGAAGGCCATAGAGTCTTTTGATCTTTTGTTTTTCACGGAGCTGAATGCCATACTCGGAAACTTTCGCTCTTCTTGACTGTCCGTGCTGCCCCGGAGGATAGGACCTCACTTCAACCGGACACTTCTCGGTATAGCATTTCTGTCCTTTTAGGAACAATTTCTGTCTTTCTCTTCTGCATAACTTACAGACTGAATCTGTGTATCTTGCCATTTATATTTATTCTCCGCTAAATTAAACTCTTCTCCTCTTCGGCGGTCTGCAGCCGTTATGAGGAATCGGTGTAACATCTTTGATTGAACTTACTTCCAGTCCGGCAGTATTCAGTGCTCTGATTGCAGCTTCCCTTCCGGAACCGGGACCTTTAACAAAAACTTCAACTCTTCTAAGTCCCAGATCATATGCTTCCTTTGCTGCAGCTTCTGCTGAAACCTGTGCGGCATAAGGAGTATTTTTTCTGGAACCCTTAAACCCGTTTTTGCCGGCAGAAGACCATGCAATAGTATTTCCATAAATATCAGTAATAGTAACAAGCACATTATTAAATGTTGCTTTAATATGGGCAACACCGTTTGAGTCAACGTGTGCTCTCTTCTTTGTTTTTTTTACAACTTTAGCCAATTCTCAACCTCTGGTTTTCAAAATTTATTTCTTAGACGGAGCTTTTTTCTTGCCGGCAACAGTTTTCCTCTTACCTTTACGGGTACGGGAATTTGTCCTGGTTCTTTGACCTCTGGCAGGAAGACCTCTTCTATGTCTCAAGCCTCTGTAGGCGCCGATATCCATTAAACGTTTAATATTCTGCTGGACTTCAGACCTGAGGGCTCCTTCCACCTTAAAATCAGCGGTAAGAACAGCTCTGATCTGGGCTACTTCTTCGTCATTGAGATCTGCAACTTTTTTATCAGGATTAATGCCTGCTTTTTCAAGAATTACCGAAGCGCTATGCTGTCCGACTCCGAAAATGTACTGAATTCCGTACAAAACTTTTTTATTTTTTGGTAAATCTACACCAGCTATACGAGCCAATTAAATACTCCTTTATTAATATTATTAACCTTGACGCTGTTTATGCTTAGGGTTTTTACAGATAACCCTTACCACACCTTTTCTCTTGATCACCTTGCAGTTTTCGCAAATTTTTCTTACTGATGCTCTAACTTTCATTTAAGCTCCGTTATTTATAGCGGTAGGTAATCCTACCTTTAGTTAAATCGTAAGGAGAGAGTTCGATAGAAACTTTATCTCCTACCAGAATTTTTATAAAATGCATTCTCATTTTGCCGGATATATGAGCAAGGATCTCGTGCCCGTTATCCAGTTTAACCTTAAAATGAGCATTAGGTAACGTTTCCGTTACAACTCCGTCTACTTTTATAGGTCCCTGTTTTGACATATTACGCCGTTAATATTTCAGGTTTTCCATTTGTAATCAGGATCGTATGCTCAAAATGGGCTGAAGGCATACCATCGGTGGTAACCACAGTCCATCCATCCGGTTCCACTTTTACTCTGTAAGTTCCTGCATTCACCATCGGCTCAATCGCAATAGTCATACCCGACTTAAGCTTCACGCCAGTTCCTTTTCTGCCGTAATTAGGAATCGAGGGAGCTTCGTGCAAATATTTTCCAACTCCGTGACCGCATAGATCACGAACAACCGAGAAACCGTTTTTCTCCACATATTCCTGCACCGCAGCTGAAATATTATGCAGAGGATTTCCGGCTACAGCCTCATCAATACCTTTATACAATGACTGTTGGGTTACTTCAAGAAGTTTTTTTTTCTCTTCTGAAATCTCTCCGACCGGTACAGTCAATGCAGCATCACCAAAGTATCCTTTTTTTTCAACACCGACATCAACAGATACAATTTCACCATTTCTAAGAACTCTTTCACCGGGAATCCCGTGAACAACTTCCGAGTCAACCGATATGCAGATCGCTCCCGGATAATCAATCGAATCGCCTCCCTGCGAATATCCTTTAAATGCAGATTTACCTCCATTACTCTGGATATAATCATCGGCGATCTGAGCTAACTCAGAGGTTTTAATGCCCGGCTTAACATTCGCTTTCAGTAATCTCAATGTTTCCGCAACAATGCTGCAGCTTTCCTTAATATAATCAATCTCTTTCTTCGTCTTAATTAAAATCACTACCTGTTATCTGCGTCCTCTTAATTTCCCGGATTTCATAAATCCATCATAATGTCTCATGAGCAGATGGGATTCGATCTGCTGCAGGGTATCGAGCGCAACACCAACGATTATAAGCAAACTTGTTCCGCCAAAAAACTGTGCAAACCTTGATGATATTCCCCAGGCCGATACAAAAGCCGGAAGAATCGCAACGATAGCCAGGAAGACAGATCCGGGCAGAGTAATTTTAGTCAAAATATTATCAATAAAGTCAGAGGTTTGTTTTCCCGGCCTGATACCCGGAATAAAACCGCCCTGCTTTTTCATATTATCGGCAACATCTTTCGGATTGAATGCAATTGCCGTATAAAAATATGTAAAGAATATGATCATAAGAGCATATATAAAAGAGTAAACGGGAGAAGTATAAACAAAATAACCGGAGACACCCTGGAGAAATTCGTTATCCGGGAAAAATGATAATACGGTATTAGGAATAAACATGATTGCCTGAGCAAATATTATAGGCATAACTCCGGCCGTGTTAACTCTAAGCGGAATGTACTGTGTAACTCCGCCGTAAACTTTTCTGCCAACAACTCTCTTTGCATATTGTACAGGAATTCTTCTTGTTCCCTGAGTAACCAGTACAACACCTGCAATAATAAAAACCATTAAAGTCACGATAACAATTTCAACTATAGGGCTGCGAAGTCCGTCTGACATTAATCCGACTTCATCCAGTATAGCATATGGAAAACGGTCAATAATACCGATAAATATTATCAGAGAAATTCCGTTACCGATTCCTTTTTCAGTAATCTGCTCACCCATCCACATCATAAATATTGTGCCTGCGGTAAGAATAATTACAGTTGATGCGATCCATAAGAATCCCTGCACCGGGGCAGGAACAACCGGGGCGCCCTGCACGTTTATGTTCAATAATCTTACCGTAACACCCCAGGCCTGAAGAGCCGAAATAAGCACTGTTCCATACCTGGTAAGCTGTGTAATCTTTTTTCTTCCTTCTTCACCTTCCTGCTGCAGTTTCTGAAAATAAGGCACAACCGCACCCATAAGCTGAAGAATAATTGAAGAGGAGATATACGGCATAATTCCAAGGGCAAAAATTGCTGCATTCGAGAAAGCACCTCCGACGAACAGATCATACAGTCCAAACAGGTTATTAGTTGTCTGATTTCTCATGCTCTCGGATAACAGTGCGGAATCGATTCCCGGGAGGGTAACGTGTGCTCCGATCCTGACAATAATCAGCAGTGCAAGCGTATAAAGTATGCGCTGGCGGAGTTCATGTATTTTGAAAATATTTCTGAATGTATCTGTAAAACTAGCCATAGAATGAATTAAACTTTTTTGATTGATCCGCCTGCAGCTTCAATTTTCTCCTGTGCGGATTTACTGAAAGCATTAGCTTCTATTTGAACTTTAACATTAATTTCACCATTGCCAAGAACCTTGACCGGCTTTCTTGAACTTGAAATAAGGCCATATTTCTTCATATTCTCGATATTCAGCACTTCACCCGAAAGTTTAACTGAGATATTCTGAATATCTTCAAGGTTAACAACCTGAAAGACTTTTTTAAAGATGTTTGTAAATCCGAATTTAGGGATTCTTCTTTGCAGCGGCATCTGTCCGCCTTCAAATGCAGATCTTTTGGTTGAGCCGGAACGGGAAAGCTGTCCATTCATACCTTTGGTAGATGTACCGCCGTGTCCGCTGCCTTCACCTCTGCCTATTCTTTTCTTTTTCTTTTTTGAGCCCGGCGCATATTTTAAATTGCTTAAGATATCCATTTATAAAACCTGTATCTAATCTTTTAATTCTTCAGTTTTAACCAAATGAGTTACTTTCTGTATCATCCCTCTGATCTGGGGAGTATCATTATGAACAACAGACCAGTTTGGTCTGCCCAGTCCAAGAGCTTCAATAGTAAGTTTCTGCTTTTTAGGTCTGTCTATTATACTTCTTATCTGTGTAATTTTAATTTTCGTCATATTTTCTCCGGTCAGAAACAATCAACTGTTAAATAATTCTGAAAGAGTTAATCCTCTTTTCCTGGCCATACTTTTAGCATCCACAATTTTGAGCAAAGCATTCAGAGTGGCTTTCACCTGATTATGCGGATTACTGGAGCCAAGCGATTTAGTAAGAATATCCGTAATTCCGGCAGCTTCAAGTACAGCTCTGACGCCTCCGCCGGCAATTAATCCGGTTCCGGGTGTTGCTGGTTTTAACAGGACCCTGCCGGCACCGAACTTCCCGATAATTTCATGGGGTACGGTACCTTTTATGACGGATACTTTTACAAGACTTTTCTTTGCATCATCTATTCCTTTTGAAATAGCGTCTGTAACTTCATTGGCTTTACCCAGACCGACACCAACAGTTCCGGCTCCATTTCCAACAACCACAATAGCATTAAAACTAAAACGGCGTCCACCTTTAACAACCTTAGCAACACGGTTGATATGAACGACTTTTTCTTTTAATCCATCAACTTCTGTTTGTTTAAATGTTTTCAATTATTTCTCCGAACCTCTATATAAGATTTTTTAAAATTTTATTTTCAAAGGTAGCAGCCCAGAGCTGCCGGGAGAGGATTCGAACC
>DJMM01000069.1 GCA_002435365.1 Ignavibacteriales bacterium UBA6490 | reverse complement strand
CGTGAAGGAATTAAAAAAACCGCAGGTATTGTTTATGGTACCTACGGATCCGGCAGGTTTGTGTGGATGGGATTTGAACCCAACTCGGTTTTAGGGGAGCAGGAGGACTACGTTTATTTTGACCGGCTGTTCAGAAATTGCATCGGCTGGCTCTCATATTCTCCTTTAGGCTTTATAAGAGAATGGCCGGACGGCTACGAAGCAGCTGCAGTTATTGCTCCTTCGTTTAAAAAAGACATGAATAATGTGGGCAATATCCTAGATCTGCTGTCATCTGAAAAAATAAGTGCTACTTTTTTTGTGGATGAGAATACCGGTACTGCAAATAAGAATACCCTGAAGGCGTTATCCGGTTATGGCGAGGTTGCCCCGATTATCGATATTGGTCACCTGAACTCGGTGAATGATACAATAAATAAACTTGACAATGTTGCCCTGCAAACTGAGAAGCTGCAGAAAGCAAAAAATACTTTTGAATATATTACGAAAAAAACAGTCAACGGATTTCTTCCATATCACGGGTTGTATGACCTGAATACCGAGGCCGCTTTAATTAATTCGGGCTACAATTATGTTCTTACAGATTCACTTACCGACAGGTCGGTTCCCAAAACGCTTTTTTATGAAAAGAAGAAAATATCTTCGGTGACAAAAACAGCCAGGGATGATTATGAGGTTATCAGGGATTTCGGATTAACCCAGCCCGAATACCAGTTTTATACCTACCAGGAAGATATTGACAGGATACTCTTTGAGGGCGGTATGTACATTATGAAGCTTCATAATGATTATCAGCTTCTGGCAGATAATACCGGAGTTGTAAAAGAAATAATTAAAGATTTAAAGAGAAAGAAATTCTGGATTACAACCGCAGATGAGATTTGCAGGTGGTCAAATGACAGAAATCTTGTAAATGTAAGAGTTGAAAAACGCGGGAACAGCAGGGTGGTTGTCAGAATATCAAACTCTGGAAATTCAGATGTTGATATGAGCATTGTCCAGGTTGATCTTAGTGAAAAAGTCCGGGATCTTACCTGCAACAGCGAGATTATAGGCACCGTACCGGCAGTATTTGATTTCGATAGAAATACTAATACTGTTTATCTGCATATAAAAAACCTTAAACCCGGTGAATCCAGAATTTATTTCCTGGACTACAGTATACGGAATGTATAACATGAAATTTCTGCTTCTTCTTGTGGCGATGCTTGCATTTTTCAGCGGATGTGCTGATGATATTCTCAATAATGATCCTGCTGATAAAGAGCTTAAAATAGAAATACTGAACCCGGCGGATAATGATTCGCTGGGTTATAAAGGGGAAAGGATTGACTATACGCTCAAAGATATTAGCGGTTTTTACTTCATTGAACTTTATGTAAATAATGATTTTATAAGGAATTACCCTCCTGTCAACAATTCGAATCCGATTATTGATTTTGAGATAGATTCCTCCTTCCTTGGTAAAAGAGTAGATCTGTTCCTAATCATTTATGCCACTAACGGCACCAGTTATAAAAGCAATACAGTAAAAAATATTTTAATAACAGAGGATAAAACTTTGCCCTCAGCACCTGTTGACCTGCAGGTTGTATTGCTAAGCAGCACCGCATTGAACTTATCCTGGAAGGATAACTCTGCCTATATTCAGGAATATGAAATCTGGCGGAAGGAGGGAGTAAACGGAAACTTTACAAAATACCTCTCTGTTTCCGGAGATCAGCGAAATGTTAATGATGATAATCTTGCACCCGGAACAGTTTATTATTATAAGGTAAGGGGAATCTCAAGAAATGGTATTTCCGATTTCAGTAAAGTAATCTCATCTGACGGATCTGGGGGAAGCCAGAATATTCCGGCACCGGGGAATCTTAAAGCAGAAGTTAAGGATTTCAGGATCATAATTCTTACCTGGAAAGATAACAGCACCAACGAGAATTATTTCAAGATAGAAAGAAGAAGACCCTGGTCTGCTTTTGAAGCCATCGGATACAGCGGTGTTAATTCTGAAAGCTTTACGGATAGTTCTTCCGAACTTACCGGAGGTGCAGAATATTTTTACCGGATAAAGGCAATATCCGGCAGCGATTCGTCCTGGTCCAACGAAGCCTATATATTTATGCCTCCTTATATTTTAAAGCCTCCTACAATTATCTCGGTTTCCAATCCCTCTTCAAAAAGCGTGATTGTTAAGTGGAAAGACAATGACCAGATTTGGTCGGATTTTGTTGTGGAGAGGAAAACAGACGGAGGAAATTTTGCTGAAGCAGGGAGAGTGGAAGGATCTGTTTTATCTTTTCGCGACACAGTTCAGCCCGGCAGAAATTATTTCTACCGGGTAAAGCAAGATGATGGTCTTTACAGTTCATCTTACTCTGATGAAATGGGAATAATTACCCAGATTGTGCCGCTTAAAGCCCCTTTCAATCTCAATGGCTATTATGACGGCATTAATATGATCCTAACCTGGGAATATAGCTCGGAGGCTGATTGGTTCATTATTGAAAAACGGGATTCAACCGCCGGCGGGTCATTTAGTGAAATAGCCCAGGTGGAAGGAAATCTCAGGCAATATGCGGATAATAATACTGTCTGTCAGCATACCTATGTTTATCGCTTAAGGGCAAAAGATCCCTTTATGGTTTCACCATATTCTCCTGAAAAAGCTTTTAAGAACTGGAATAATTGTCCCTGATAGAGTGTTGAAAATACAGGATATTTTAAAATCAGATCTTCTGCCTGTTTTAACAGGCTTATATGAGGATCCGCATATAATTACGGATACCAAGGGGAATATATTTTTTTCCAACAGCCCTGCAAGAGAACTGCTGAACCTTACCTCCTCCGATCATAATATCTTCGATATTTTTTCCGGCCAGACTTCAGAAATGTTTTATTCCATTTTAAGATCAAGAGCTGCCGGCAGTCAGCCGCTTGAAGTTCAATTGATAATTAAAGGAAAAGAAGCAGGAATGGTTCAGCTGAAGTATTCCTACATTTCAAATGCTTCCGAAGAATTTTTCTCATTTGTGTTTATTCCTGAAGATTTAAAGATTAAAAACGGCAACGGACTTAAATTATCAGCGGGGAAAAACATTAATATCCCTGCCGAACTTCTGGAAAGCGTGAAACAGCTTTTCCCCTTTACCCTGGCAGGGAAGGATCTCCTGAGGAGAAAGGCGGATGAACTGCCTGAGTTTTTCTGGATAAAAGATGTCGACGGAAAGTACCTGCTTGTAAATAAAGCCTTCTGCGATTACCTCGGATTACCCCGAGAAAAGATAGAGGGCACCGAAGAAGAAAAATACGTCCCCGAGCATTTAAGAAAAATATCCGTATCGATATTTGAATATATAATAAATACCGGGAAGGGATTTCAGTCTTCTGGTCTGTTAGCGGGACCCTATCCGTACGGAAGAGCAAGAATTGAGATTCCTCTTACCAATAAAGACAACAAAGTTTATGCATTGGTGGGTATTACTGTTCCCGCCGATCCCAAAACCGGCATTGCTGAGACCGATTTCCTGAAAGCTTTACCCGGTCCTTCGGCACTATTAGGATTAACAGGCACCCTGATGTTTGCCAATGATCAGTTCCTGAGGCTGTTTGCTATTGACCGGAATGATAGCAAAATTAGTTACCGAAATTATCTGCCAGGGGAAATTTATACTATTGTTGATGATTTTATTTCTTCAAAATATGAAGATAAATCGCATATTTTAACTGGCATAGATTTTCTTAGGAAAAGGGGCATACCAGGTTTCAAGCTGGTACTTAAAAGAATAAACTTACAGAAGGAAGATTACATCCTCCTTTATTTTAATGAATTAAACCCGGTTAGTGAAATGCAGGATTCGTCCAGTAGCAGAGGCAAGGTTTACGATATACTGATTCAGAAAAACCCTGAGCCTGTTTTTATTTACGAAAAGGAAAATCTCAGGTTCATCGAAGTGAACCAGGCTGCACTTAATCTTTATGGCTTTTCAAAAACAGAATTTCTGCAGATGGATCTTACCGATCTTTATGCACCTGAAGATATTCAGACTTTATTAAGCGCACTTAACGAATCAATCCAGGAAGGTGTATTTACCGGACCATTCAGGCAGAAGAAGAAGAACGGATCGTTTGTCTTTGTGGAAATCAGCAAGTTCACGCTGAAATATGGGAACAAGGATGCTCACTTTAATATCATAAGAGATGTAACACCTACCCTGGAAACGGAAAAACAGATCAGGCTGCTTCAAACGGCTTTTGACAACACCGAACAGCTTGTATTCGTTACCGATCCTATGGGATTTATTATATCTGTCAATAACCGTGTGATCCGGAATCTCGGCTATACCGATATTAAAATGGAAAAAACCTCCTTTGCCGCACTTGTTAAGGATGAGGAGAGAAGCAGCATAACCGGAATATTTAAAACTCTTAAAATGGATTCGAAGCAGTTATCCATCGAAATAAAAAATTCCAGCGGGCAGATGGTGCCGGTTAGCTTGACTATTTCACCGGTAAAAGATTATAAAAATGAAATTGAGGCCTTTACAATCCTTGGTAATATCGTAAAAAAAGAAGAGATAAAAACATCTGTACAGGAACCGGCAATAGAAAAATTGCTGTCTACGGATAAACAGTCGCAGGGCGACCTGATGCTTATTTCAAGTATTTTTCATGAAATACTTACACCCATCAATGTGATTTTGGGATTTGTTCAGGAACTTACGGACAGTATCGGTGAACTTACTCCGGATCAGAAAGAGGCGGCTGATATTATCGGTCAAAACAGAACAAGCCTCTTGAATACAATGAATTCAATAGTTGAATATTATAATATTGAGAAAAAAGCCCCGGAACTCGATGTTGCGAAAATATCGGCCAAAGATCTGATAGATAACCTGCAGAATGATTTTGATGAACTGACCAGAAGTCGCGGTATTGAAATACTTAAAGGAAACATTAGTCCTTCTCTCAGTATCGAAACCGATAAAAGCAAATTTGCAAATCTGCTGTATCTGCTTGCAAAAATAAGCGGATACCTTACAAAAGAGAAAAAAATATATATCTCCTTATATCCATTAGGCAGCGATAAATTTGCAGTTGCATTCAAAAATAATCCGCAAGGTATTACACCATTCCTGTTTGATGAGCTTGTAAAAATTTTCTCTCCCGGCGGTATGAATAATACCACTTCGGGACTGCCGAAACTTTCATTGCGCCTGGCTACAAGATTGCTGAATATATTCAATGCAGAACTGTTTGTCAGTCCTGATAATACCGAGGTCGGATATACGTTTCCTGTAAAGTACAAGGCTGCATTAATTGATGTGAAAACTGAGGTTTCACAACCTGCGGAAGAGACAAAAGTTCCCGAAAAGGAACTGAAAACCATTAAAAAACCCGCAGTTAAATCTCCGGCAGAAAAAGAAACATACCTTAAACTTTCCAGGTTTAAATGCTTGTATATTGAGGATCAGATCGATGCACAGATATTATTTAAAGTACAGATGAAGGAACTGGGCGACTTGCAGTTTGCATCAAGTTTTGAAGAAGCTCTCCCATTGATGGATAAAACACAGTTCGATTTTATTGTAATGGATATCAATCTGCAGGGAGAGTACAACGGCCTGGATGCCCTAAGGATAATTCAGAAAATGCCGGAACACCAAAATATTCCGGTTATTGCAGCAACTGCTTATTACTTACCTGGCGACAGGAATAATTATATCGCAGCAGGATTTAATGAATTTATCGCCAAACCCATATTCCGCGATAAAATGGTTGAGATACTGGAAAAAGTTTTTAAAACCAAATAAAAACTGACTGAAATTTTTCTTAAAGTCATTCCGGAACTGACCGGAATGATTTTTTTTAAAAAATCAGTGATTGTAATGATTCTGTATATTAACTCCTGCTTCCGCCACTGTGTATTCAACAAGATCCATCATGCATAATGGACAAGTCTCCAATGAATCGGAAATTACCTGGAAATGCATAGGGCACTGGTACAGCTTCCCGTCTCCATTGATATCAAGAGCAGATACATCGGTTCCTTCGGATCTTATTAATTCCGACTGGGGGACTTTTTCCTTCTGAAGATCCTTCTTTTCTTCCCCGCAGCCGCTTAATATAATTAAACCCAGCAGAATTACTGCCGTTATTTTGAGATGGCCCATTCTTACTCCGCAATATTTTTGTTTGATAATCCTATCTGTTATTATACAATTTCTGACTGAAAATATAAAACACTGAAAGCAGATTTTTAAGTATTTAAAGAAAGACAATCATAACCCGTTTCCCGATAATGCCGGCAAAGACATACTCCCGGCCCTGATTATTCTGTCCTGAGGGTTTCATAATTACAATATTCATATTAACTTTAATTTTTGAATAAGATCAATATAAGAAGTGAAGACTTTTCTGATATATTTTGCGGTTATATCAATAGCTTTGATAACAGTTTATCTGTTTGTTTTTGATATTAATAACTATGAGTCCCTTCCGTTTTTCCAGAAGATCAATGCCGAAAATATATTGGACAGATTTGAAAATGTTCTTTCCTCTACTCCTGCCGACGAGAAAGCTATTATAGATTACAACATTCTGTTGGGAGAACTCAGTTTTATCGAGAGAAACTTCGCTCTCAGAATTTTCAGTATAGCTCCTTCTGAGCTGGGCTTTAAAGGACCTTTTTATTCTATCGACAAACCGGGGAAACTGGTGAAGCTTCAATCCATCAAGCTGAATCCTGGCAGGGAAACCGGCGTACAGTACCTGCCGGAACATGTATATAATGACTATCTGAAGCTGGCGGAGCAAATGAAGAAGGATCTGGGCAGGAAATTATTTGTGGATTCCGGTTATCGCTCACCCGGAAGACAGGCATACCTTTTCTTTTATTACCTGGTGAAAAGCAACAATTTCTCTCTACGTGAAAATGCAAAGTGGATTGCCATGCCCGGTTACAGCGAACATGGACACCCTGTTAATACCGCAATCGATTTTACAAGCGAAAACGGTATAAATGGATTTAGCGGCGGACAAACAGCTGCAGACTTTGTTAAGCTCGATGAATACGGTTGGATGCTTGAAAATGCCTCCGGGTTTAATTTTTATCTATCTTACCCGGAAGGAAATAAATATGGTGTTGCTTTTGAACCCTGGCACTGGCACTGGGAAAAAAAATAAACCGCATTCTCCGGCATAGTCTTACCTAATCTTCACTCCGGCCTTTATAATTTCTTACTATTCTGTGAAGAGTAATTTTATTATATAGTAATATTCTTCAAAGATGATTTTTTGCCGTCTGATTAATGAGCTAAGGTAAATGTAAGCTTGTTCAGAACTGGTTCTAACGGTGTTCTAATCTGAGAAAAACGGGATCAGAATCGAATCAGAATCGGATCAGACCCAGATCAGAATCAGACCAGGTATCCAATATCAGTAATTTTTACCTAAAATTAATTCATTAAAATTTATTTGTATGATATGAAAGGATTTTCAGATTTGTCTGGAACTTTTCTATTTTTAAGAATGTAAACCTGATAAATGTTTTGACGCATTTCTCATACATTTAATCTTTAGGAGAGTAATATGAAGAAGTCAATGGTGCTCCTCTTAGTAGTTTCTTTTGGGTTTATTATATTCCCGCAGGAACAAAAATCAGTCTCCGTTACAGTGTATAACGCAAATCTTGGTGTAATTAAAGATTACAGAACGATAAACATCAACAAAGGCGATTCTGAAATTAAAATAACTGACGTCGCAAAACTTATCGATCCTACCAGTGTGCATATAAAGCTGAACGGAAGCGTACTCGAACAGAATTATCAGTATGATCTTGTAAGTCTCGATAAAATTCTGCAGAAATACATTGATAAAAATATTCAGCTGATAGGGGAGAACAGTGAGTTCATTGAAGGCACCCTGCTCTCTGCTTTCGGAGGTCAGATTGTTGTAAGGAAAAATGACGGCGGCCTGG
>DJMM01000047.1 GCA_002435365.1 Ignavibacteriales bacterium UBA6490 | reverse complement strand
AAAATATGTTAACTGATAATCCTGGAAATCCTGCCAATCCTGTGAATCGTGGTTCAGACAACGGACAGGTCGCATCTCAGGGAATGCCTCTCGATTATCCATTGTGCGACACTGTCCCTACAAAATTAACCTGGAACCATCAAACTTAAGCACTCAATTCCGTACTTCATTAGTCGGCATAATTTTATATTTTAAGGCTTAAATTTTTAATAAAAGAGTGGTATTTGACTAAAAAAACAGCTGTTGTTCTGCTTAACCTGGGTGGTCCGGATTCTCTGGATGCAGTTCAGCCTTTCCTGGAGAATCTTTTTAACGATCCGGATATTTTCAAGCTTCCATTCCAGAAGTCCCTGGCTCGCTTCGTTTCGAAAAAGCGTGCACCTAAAGTACAGAAGGAGTATGAGCTTATCGGCGGCAGCTCCCCCATAAACAAATGGACAGAGCTGCAGAGAAAAATGCTGGAGGAAAAGTTAAAAAATAATGACAGCGGCATTGACGTACTTATTGCCATGCGCTACTGGAAGCCGCTTACCTCCGAAACCGCAGCAATTGTGGAAAAGGAGAATTACGATTCAATAATTCTGCTTCCGCTGTATCCGCATTACTCGGTTTCCACAACCGGCTCCTCTTTTAACGAATGGAAAAGAGTATTTAAAGGAGACGGATCGAAAGTAAAATATGTGCAGCATTATTATGATCATCCTCTTTACATTAAAGCGTTGAATGAAAGGATCGATCAGACGCTGTTAAAATTCCCGGCCGCTGTAAGAAACGAAGTGCAGCTGGTATTCAGTGCACACGGCACCCCGGTTAGCTATGTAAAAAAAGGAGATCCTTACAGCGGACATATTAAAAAGACTATTGATCTGGTAATGCAGGATAGAAATTTTTCGCATCCCCATCACCTCTGCTTTCAGAGCAAGGTGGGTCCTGCAAAATGGCTGGAGCCGGCAACCGATAAAATGATTGAAGAGCTTGCCGCTGCAGGGAAAAGACATCTGCTTATCATCCCGGTAAGCTTTGTATCCGATCATGTTGAAACAGCTTTCGAGCTTGATATCGAGTACCGGCATGTGGCAGATGAGAATAAAATAGAGAACTACATTGTAATGGAAGGTCTTAACGATTCAGAGACCTTCATTACTGCATTATATAATATTACACAGAAGTATCTATGAGTAAAAAAATCGTAGTGCTGGGGGCAGGCATATCCGGACTGGCCACAGCATACTGGATATATAAAAACGGACTTGATGTAGAGGTAATCGATAAAAATCCGGAACCCGGCGGTGTAATGGAAAGTGTATTCATGGATGGATTTCTGTTTGACCGTGGTCCCAACAGCGGTCTTGAAACTTCACCTCTTATAAAACAGCTTGTTGAAGATTCCGGTCTGCAGGACCAGTTTGTATATGCCAACCAGAAAGGCAATAAACGATATATATTCAGAAATGCTGAACTGCATCCTCTTCCAATGAATCCCGCCGCATTTTTAAGGACAAAATTATTTTCCGGTGGTGCCAAGCTCCGTTTGATGACAGAGCCGTTCCGCAGCAGATCAGAAGACGGTTATTATCAAAGCATTGCTGAATTTGTAAAACGCCGTCTTGGACAGGAGTTTCTGGATTATGCCATCAATCCTTTCGTGGCAGGTGTTTATGCCGGCAAACCTGAAGACCTCAGTGTAAAATCCGCTTTCCCAAAACTATATGCGCTTGAAGAGAAATACGGCGGATTAATTATCGGCACCTTCAAAAGCATTCGCGAAAGAAAAAGACGCGCCGAGGTGTCAAAACAAAGCGCAAAGATGTTCTCTTTTATTAATGGCATGCAGACCCTGCCTAAAGCTCTGGCCGGAATTCTGGACAGCAGAATTAAGCTCAATTCCGCCATAACAGAGGTAATAAAAAAAGGCGAGAAATATACTGTCACTTATCAACGTGACGGTGATACATTTAAGGTTGATGCCGATATTGTTGTTTCTGCAATCCCTGCTTATAATGCTGCCGAAATTTTCGGTTTTGACAGCGAACTGACCACGCATCTTGAAAATATTTACTACCCGCCGGTGCTGGTAGCTTATATTGGTTATAAAAAAGAAGATATCGGGCAGCCTCTGGACGGATTCGGTTTTCTTATCCCCGCAAAGGAGAAAAAAAGTTTTCTGGGTGCTATCTGGAGCTCGGTATTGTTCCCAAACAGGAATGATGATAAGTATGCCGGATTCACATTATTTGTCGGCGGCGCGAGAAATCCGGAAATTGCTTCGGCAGATAAAGAGGAAAGTTTGAATAACGCAATAAAAGAATTCCGGGAAATAATGAAAATTTCAGGTGAGCCAGTTTTCAAAGCTCACCGCTACTGGCAGAAGGCAATTCCGCAGTATAACCTCGGTTATATTGAGCATGAAAGATATTTTGATGAATTTGAAAAGAAGCATAAAGGAATTATTTTAAGCGGCAATTACCGGGGCGGAATTTCGGTAGGCGACTGCATTAAGAATTCCGAACTGACAATGGAAAAAGTAAAAAAATTATTACAGCATAAGGATAATTAATGGAAAACCTGAATTTTAAAAGGCTGCGCAGGCTGCGTTACAATCCGCTGATCCGTGATATGGTGCGCGAAACGGTATTAACAAAAGATGATCTCATCTATCCTCTTTTCGTGGTTCCGGGTGAAAAGATAAAAAAAGAAATAAAATCGATGCCCGGCAACTATCAGATGTCAATCGACAATCTTGTTAAAGAATGTAAGGAAGTTGAGTCGCTTGGTATTCCCGCAGTTATTCTGTTCGGGATTCCCGAGCATAAAGATGAAGTGGGTTCCGGTGCATATGATCCGGACGGTATAATCCAGAGAGCAGTAAGGGCATTGAAAAAAGAAGTTAAAAATCTTCTGATAATAACTGACGTCTGCATGTGTGAATACACCTCCCATGGCCACTGCGGTGTTCTGGACGGAGAGGAAATTCTTAATGATGAAACTATTGAGCTGCTCGCCAAGGAGGCTTTAACCCATGCACAGGCCGGTGCCGATATCATTGCCCCTTCGGATATGATGGACGGAAGGGTTGCCGCAATCAGAAAAATACTTGACGACAACGGATTTAAGAAGATACCTGTAATGAGCTATGCTGCAAAATATGCATCAGGATATTATGGACCTTTCAGGGATGCTGCTGAATCCACTCCCGCATTCGGGGACAGGCGTTCGCACCAGATGGATATCGCCAATGCCAATGAAGCTTTAAGGGAAGTTGAAGCTGATATTGAAGAAGGTGCCGATATGGTAATGGTAAAACCNNGAATTTGCAATGATCAAAGCAGCGGGCAAAAACGGCTGGATTGATGAAGAACGGGTGATGGTGGAATCTCTTTATGCCATCAAGCGCGCCGGTGCGGATATGATATTGACATATTTTGCAAAGGATGTTGCAAAATATCTGGATAGGACCAGGAAATAGATGGATCCGCATTCGATCAGGGAATACTGCATTGCAAAAAAAGGGGTGACCGAGGAGCTTCCGTTTGATGAAGATTCGCCCGTGTATAAGGTGATGGGAAAAATTTTCCTCATCACTAATCTGGTTCCACCTTTCAGCATAAATATAAAATGTGATCCGGAAAGAGCCGTTGAGCTGAGGGAGCGTTATGATGCAGTTACTCCCGGATATCATATGAGCAAGCAGCACTGGAATACAGTTATGCTTGACGGAACTGTGCCGCGCCCGATTCTTCTTGAATGGATCGATCACTCATATCAGCTTGTGGCAGACAAGCTTAAAAAATCAGACAAAGAAAAATTGCGCAAAATGTAACTATGGAGAATAAATGAAATACAGGAAAATCGGCAAAACGGATATTGAGATCTCTGAAATNNATTGCCACAAAGGTAGGCTGGTTTCCGGGTACTGCAGCTAACGCATATGAACCTGTACATATAAGGCATCAGTGCGAGCAGTCGCTTATTAATCTTAAGCGGGATTATATCGATATATATTATTTCCATCATGGTAATTTCGGCGA
>DJMM01000089.1 GCA_002435365.1 Ignavibacteriales bacterium UBA6490 | reverse complement strand
AAAATATATACCATGGGGTTTGAGGGACTGAACGAAGGACAGGATCTGATGAGCTGGCTGGCCGATGAAACAGGAGGAGAGTATTATGAAATGGCAAGTGCTACTGAAATTTCAACCGCAGTTAATATTATATGGCTGCGTTTGCTTGGACTGCAGGTATCATATCTGTCCGACGAGATCAGCAGCGCATTATTTAATGGACTTGCATGGCAGGGCGGATTAGCATGGCAAGGCGGATTGGCATGGCAGGGCGGATTGGCATGGCAAGGCGGATTGGCATGGCAAGGCGGATTAGCGTGGCAAGGCGGATTAGCATGGCAGGGTGGATTGGCATGGCAAGGCGGATTGGCATGGCAAGGCGGTACTCTTGAAATGGGTCTGGCTTGGCAGGGAAGCGAATACGAGCTTGTGCTGCTGCCGCCAGGTAAGACCGTGGGTTCTGACGGGTCTTTACCTGAAGGACATATAAAGGAAGATAATTACACATCGAACCCTAACTATGATGTTGAATTTTATGATGGTTACGTGGGTTCACAAAAATCACCATTTAAATTCTTTAAAGTAAATAATCCCGGCAAGGGTCGGTGGACGTATGCCATATTGGAAATCGATAGTGCTCTGAGTCCGGAACCTTTAAGGGTTTATATGGCCAATGAACAGGATTATGTGCTTGATTTCAGATCCTTGCAGGAACGTTATTATGTGCAGTATGATCCGAACGGCAATACTATTCCGGTTACGGTTAATTTTGAGGCTAAACTTTATCAGGGTGGAGATATAACGCAGCACAAAGGAGACAGTAAAACAGTAGGTGGCTTTGTAAAGGATGCTCAGATAACGATCCGGATAACTGCTCCAGATGGTCAGGTTATGGTTGCTCAAATGGATAATCCGGTAGATGATGACAGCTTATATAAGATTGGTTTGACAACTCCGTTAACAGGAAATTATGATGTGTCCGTAATTGCTTCTGATAATGTTGATACACTTGGCTACATTAACAGCCAGTATCTTATTGCACAAGAACATTCGTTTTATGTTTCACCGTATGTGAATCCAACAGAAATGAATGGATATTTATTAATTCTAAAAGCACAACAAACACTGCAGAAAATATTAGACAAGTATTGCGGATCTCCCTCTAACTGTACTTTGGACAATAATACCAAAAAGAATCTTTCAGCGGCCATAAGCCTGATTGGTTCAGCCCTTGGCAGTTTCTCTGACGGCGATCATCTTAATCCGAAAAAAGGTCTCGGCTTTTACGATAAGATCACCAGTGCAGTTAACAGTATTTATTCCTATTTAACTGATCCGCGTTTTGGCGGTGATATCGACAAGGCAATGGATTACCTTTACACAGGAACCTTCAGAATTACTGAAATAGCCCTGGTGGACGCTGAAGACTATCAATGCACCCAATCAAATTGCGATGAATTGATGAAGAACATGCTGACCGAATTTAAAAAAGCAATCGACGAGGCAAAACAGAACAATTATGTTTATATCTATAATCACTTCACCAATGCCTGGAAGATTGCTCAGAACTATATGGGCCAAAACCTGAAGAAAGAAGGCGGTGAAGAGAGTGCTAATATTCCAACCGAGTACGGACTGGATCAGAATTATCCGAATCNNTTCAATCCGAGCACTACGTTCAAGTTCCAGCTGCCGGAGAAAAATCATGTGGTTCTGAAAGTATATGATGTACTTGGAAATCTGGTCACTACGTTGATCGATAAAGATCTGGATGCCGGATATTATGAAGAACACTGGAATGCCGGAAATATTGCAAGCGGAATCTATATTTACAGACTTACAAGCGGTGCGTTTGTATCCTCAAAGAAGATGGTGCTTGTAAAATAAAACAGTGCTTATAAACTGAAAATATTCAGCCCTTAATTACTAAATTTGTAGTTAAGGGCTGTTTTATTTTCATAATAAATCAGCTATATTCATCTTCAATATTCCGCGGCCCCGGGTGCATTTTTAAGAATAATCGGTTTTTTATTATTGGATTTTTCATGATCAGAAACACTCTGATATTCATATTATTCATTTTCTGTTATTCAGAGCTTCTCCCCCAGGGACATATTGTCTTTAATCATCTTACAATTGAAGAAGGATTGTCCCAAAGCTCGGTTACCTGTATATTTCAGGACCGGAAAGGCTTCATGTGGTTCGGTACACAGGATGGCCTGAACAGATTTGACGGGTATAATTTCAGAATATATAAAAATGATCCCTCCGATCCCTCAAGCTTAAGTGATAATTTTATCTTTTCTATTTATGAGAATCCGCTTGGAGTTTTGTATATCGAAACCGAAAGCGGAAAATTTCACAGATATTATCCGGAAACCGAATCTTTTACAGTGGTGAATAAGGACAGTACCAACCTAAACGGCGCAAAGACAAGTACCGTTGCTGCCGTGCTGACAGAATTATCGGGTGTAACCTGGAAAGGCGGTCTTGGCAGCGGAACCGGACTCGAACGCTTCGATAAAAAAACAGGAAAAACTGTTGTCTATAAACATAATCCGTCCGACCCATCAAGCTTAAGCGATGATAAGGTGTATTCAATTTTCAGGGATAACGAAGGCAACTTGTGGATCGGCACTTTTAACGGTCTCGACAGGCTAGATGAAAAAACAGGCAGGTTTTATCATTACAGGAACAATCCCAAAGACCCCACCAGTTTAGCTGATAACTGGGTCTGGCCGATTTTCCAGGATTCCCACGGCTATTTATGGGTTGGAACGGTAAGAAGCGGCCTGTGCAGATTTGATCCCGATAAAAATGCTTTTATTAATTATAAATACGACCCCGATGATGCGACCAGCCTCAACGACAATTTCATTTTCTCAATTTACGAAGACAGAGGAGGGGTAATCTGGATAGGGACAAACCTGGGGGGTATAAATTATTTCCATCCTTCCACACAGGCCTTTGAAAATTATAAAAATGATCCGGGCAATATCAACAGCTTAAGCGATAACATAGTTAATGCAATCACTGTGGGCAGAAACGAAGATTATTGGATCGGCACCAGGAACGAGGGGCTGGACAGATTCAGCTACAGGGAGAATAAGTTTACTCACTATACTAACGGCACTTCATCAAACAGTATTGTCAGCAACGCCATACAATCCCTGATGCAGGATAGAAGAGGAAACATATGGATAGGAACCTACAGCAGCGGCCTGGATATGCTGAATCCGTCAACAGGCGAGTTTACTCATTATACTAATGATCCGGCTGACCCCGGTTCATTAAGCGATAACCGCATATACTCAATAGCTGAAGATAAAAACGGGGATATCTGGATAGGAACATACGGGGGCGGACTTAACAAGCTAAACCGCTCAACAGGCAGGTTTTTAAGATACCAGTTCAGGGAAAATGATACTTCATCATTAAGCTCTAATGCAACCTGGTCAATTGCATTCGATAAAGCAGGTGATTTATGGATTGGTACTTACGGTGGGGGAGTAAATATTTTAAATGTCAAACAGGGTGTATTTAAATATCTCAAGCATATCCCGGGTGATCTTAAAAGTATAGCCGATGATAATATTATAAGAGTTTTTAAAGACCTGAACGGAAATATGTGGGTGGGTACGGCGAAAGGTCTTAGCAGGTATTCGTACGAAGACAATTCTTTTATAAACTATGATGAAAAAGACGGTCTCTCCAATAATTTTGTTTATGGCATTGTTGAAGACGACAAAAGAAACCTGTGGCTAAGCACAAATAACGGACTCTCAAGGTTTAATCCCAAAACCGGTAAGTTCAAAAATTATTATTATGAAAATGGCCTGCAGGGTAATGAATTCAATCAAAATGCCTTTGCCAAAGATAATAGGACCGGCAGGCTGCTGTTCGGTGGACCCAATGGATTAAATATTTTTCATCCTGACAGCGTTAAGGATAATCCGTTCGTTCCGCCGGTAGTGTTTTCAAAGTATGTGCGGTATAATACCGACGATGAAGAGGGAAAACCTATCATTGAAAAAGGTATATCGGAAAGGGACAGCATTTTCCTAACCTACAAGGACAATATTATCACGCTCGATTTTTCCGCCCTGAGCTTTTATAATAACTATCAGAACCAGTACCGCTATAAGCTGCAGGGGTATAACAAGAACTGGATCCAGCTTGGCAATAAAAACAATGTAACTTTTACAAATCTTTCCCCCGGAGAATACAATCTTACAGTTATCGGATCAAATAATGATGGTGTGTGGAATGAAACCGGCAGCTCGATCTATATAGAAGTTACCCCGCCCTGGTGGAGAACTAAAATTGCTTATACAGTTTATGGGGTAATATTTATTTCAATACTGCTTGGCTTAAGAAAATTCGAAAACGACCGCAAAGAACAGAAGGCAAGGATACGCGAAGGAGAGCTGCGTATAAAGGCAACTGAAGCGGAGAAACGGGCAATACAGATTGAAAACGACAGGAAAACAAAAGAGCTTGAAGAAGCCCGCGAGCTGCAGCTATCAATGCTTNNAACCGCCACAGAAGTGGGTGGGGATTATTATGATTTTATCGTGGAGGAGGACGGGGCATTGAATGTTGCGTTCGGTGACGCTACCGGGCATGGTCTGCAGGCAGGCACAATGGTTACTTTGATGAAGGGGTTTTTTACTTCTGATTCATCCAGGCTCGGCCAGCAGGAATTTATGAATCATTGCAGCCGAATGATAAAAGAAATAAAGCTGGGCAGAATATTAATGTCCTTTACCTTTTTAAGGTTCCTGAACGGCACAATGAAAATAACAAGCGCCGGCATGCCCCCCGTATACCACTTTGATTCCAGGACCGGGGAAACACACGAATTAATTATCAAGGGAATGCCGTTAGGCGCCATGAAAAAGTTTGCCTATAAGCTGGAGGAAAGAGAGATTAATAAAGGAGATACTATCCTGCTCCTATCTGACGGTCTGCCTGAACAGATGAATAAGAACGAAGAAATGTTTGATTATTCAAGAGTTAAAAATTTGTTTTCAGAGATATCAGGCTTAAGTCCGCAGGAAATTATTGAAAAACTTGTTGAATCCGGTGATAAATGGATGGAGGGTACAATGCAGCTTGATGATATGTCCTTTGTGGTTTTGAAAGTTAAATAGATTTGTATTGTCATTTTTAATAAATTGCAAAAAACGGATCATTGGGATTCACATAGCTGGCAGCAGGCTGTAAGGAGGGACTGTCTTTCGTAACTGACAGGCAATTTTGGCCGACAGATACGGAGGTGTAGGCGGGGAAAGCCGATGCAGTGGGCCGGGAAGAGCGCAATCGGATTCCAATAAATCGACTAAACAGAAACAAGGAAAGGTGTTATATGGAAAAAAGCGGATTAGGTAAAACCTATGCTGATGGTGAAATTATCATCAAACAGGGAGATTCAGGAAACTGCATGTACGTTATCCAGGAGGGAAAGGTAGAGGTAATCAGAAAAAACAATGGTTCTGAGGTCAGGCTTGCGGTTAGAAACGAAGGAGATTTCTTTGGTGAAATGGCATTGTTCAGCAAAGAGGAGAGAAGCGCAACGATAAAGGCAATGGGTGAATCGAGAATCCTTACAGTTGATAAAAGAAATCTGCTTGCCAGCATTCAGAAAGATCCCTCTCTGGCGTTCAGGATAATTGAAACATTGTCCGGAAGGGTACGTGAGTTATCCGAAGAGATCACAAAATACAAAAGTTAATCTTGCTATGACCCATTGCCCGAACTGCAACACAGAAGTTTTTCCTGATGCAAAATTTTGCCATAACTGCGGCACCTCACTGAATGCCGGAAACAGCCCGGCTCCCCCTTCTGTAACCGACACAGGAGGCTCAGTTTTAAAAGCGGCACAGAAACCGGCAGCCTCTGGTTTGGACAGTATAAATTTGAACGGACAGCACTCCCCCGCAAATCAGAAACACCGTGGCGAGAGAAGAATTGTGACTATCTTATTTTCAGATGTAAAAGGTTCAACCGCACTTGCAGAAAACCTGGACCCGGAGGAAGTTCTGGAAATAATGAATAAAGCCTTTAAAATTTTAATTGACCCCGTTGTTAAGTATGAAGGAAAAGTTGCACGCTTAATGGGTGATGCCATTCTTGCCTTTTTCGGTGCTCCGGTTTCGCACGAAGATGATGCTGACAGGGCCTGCCGCGCCGGTCTTGAAATAATTGAGGGAGCAAAAGTTTTTGCCCATAAGCTGAAAAAGGAAAAAGGTATTGAGGGATTCAATGTAAGGGTAGGCATCAACACCGGCCTGGTTGTTGTAGGGGAAGTAGGTGCAGGTTCTAATGTTGAATATACCGCAATGGGCGATGCGGTGAATACAGCAGCAAGGATGGAATCATCCGCTGAGCCGGGTACAATCCAGATAACCGAGGAGACAAAAAAACATCTGCAGTCAGAATTTATGTTCCTGGATCTCGGCGGGCTGCAGGTTAAGGGAAGAAAAGAACCGGTAAAAACATTTCGTCTGCTTAGTCTGCCCGGAAAGACCAGCGAAAAGTTTATTCACCCCATAGTTGCCAGGGAAAATGAACTGAAGCTTATTGAAAACGCTTTCAAAAACCTTGCTGCAAAAAAGGGGGGCATTGTTTCAATTTACGGTGACAACGGTGTCGGCAAAACGCGTCTTCTGCAGGAGTCAAAAAAATTATTTTCTTCCGGTATAAATTGGATTGAGGGGAAGGCCGAAGCATATACCTTAAATAATTCATACTGGATGGCAAGAACATTCTTAAAAAATTATTTTGACTTCCGGCCTGGTGAATCTTCTGCGGATATGGAGAAAAAACTGAAAAGCCGGTTAGAGCAGTTTGATGCAGGCACTCCCGAAACGATTGGATTTTTGCTGTATTTTATGAACATTAAAGCAGCTGACCGTAAAGATGATGAGATGCTTAAGCTGTCGCCGGAGATATTTAACGGCAGGCTTCACTATGTAATAAAGGAACTTCTTACCCATGAAATTGTAAACAGGCCGACTGTGCTGGTGTGGGATAATCTGCAGTGGTGTGATGCCCCGTCCCGCGAACTTTTAAAAGAGATAATGTACCTCTCAAATGAGCTGCCCCTGCTGCTCTTGCTGATTTACCGGCTTGATGAAAGCGAAAAAGCCACCTGGGATTTTCATCATTCATATATTGAGACACCAGGTTTTAAAAATACATTGATCAGGTTAAATGCATTTAACCAGGAAGAATCTCACCAGCATATAAAACTATTATTGAACGCTGAAGAAGTGCCGCCGGATCTGATGGACAAGGTTTATGACAGGACGCAGGGCAACGCGCTTTTTATTGAAGAGGTNNGAGTGCATGGTACCCGATCTGCTTCATAATGTATTGATGTCAAGGATTGATTCCTTAGGTCAGGGCGAAAAACGTGTTCTGCAAACAGCTTCGGTTATCGGCAGGATATTCCAGGAAAAGCTGCTGGCCCATATATTAAAAGATGAGTACGAAAATAATGAGCTGAAGGATATATTAAGGAAACTTCAGCATAAGGAGCTGATATTGCGTCATCTGTCATCCGGCACCAACATTAAGCTTTTAAAAGAGAGAGAATATGTTTTTAAACATCCGCTGATGCAGGAAGTGGTTTACAGCACGCTCTTTCTTTCACACCGACAGCAGCTGCACAAAAGCATTGGTGATGCCATTGAGACGCTAAACGAAGCCGTATTAGAGGATCACATATATTCTCTAGGTCCTCACTTTGAAAAAGGAAAGGATCATCTGAAAGCATTCGGGTATTACATGCAGTCGGGAGACAAGGCCGCGGAATTATTTTCAAAAGAAGATGCCTTGTTTTATTATGAAAAGGCACTGGAGCAGACATATATTGCCGAACCCGCAGAGGGACAATTAATAAAACTGCACAATTGTCTGGGAGACGCATATTCATCAGCTGCACAGTATTCGCTTGCTGTTGAGCATTATAACCATTCACTTAAATATGATAAAGGTGACAGCTGCAGGATTTCAGGGGTTTACAGAAAAATAGGACACATTCATCAGAACCAGGGACATTATGAAAAAGCGCATGAGTATTTTGATTTAAGTCTTGATTTGATCGGCGGCTGTAATGAGTTTGAGGCCGCACTTACCTATCTCTTTAAGAGCATGGTCTTTTTCAGGGAGAATAAATTCGATGATGCAGAAAAAATTTCTGAATCGGCATTAAATATTCTGCTTAAATACGAAGATAAATACCATCTGGCAGAGGCATATAACAACCTGGGAAACATCTGCAGCAGCACAAATCAATATGCGAAGTCCCATCATTTTTATACCGAGTGTATAAAGATAAGAGAAGAAATCAACGATCAGCCCGGATTGGCGGCAGTGTATAATAACATCGGGAATTTATTTCAGATCGAGAATGATCTGGATAAGGCGATTGATTCATATACCAGAAGTCTCTCTTTATGCGAGAAAACCGGAAACTATCATGGTTTGGCAAGAGTTTATGATAATTTGTGCAGTATATATACATTGATGGGGGATGAAGAAAAAGCGATGGATTATAATTTAAAGGCAATCGGAATTATTGGCAGAATTGCTAAAGAAGCCTCTCAGGTTAATTCGAATATCTGGCTTCAATCCGGTGTCTGGTAAAAACAAGTTCAATTTAAACATGAAATAATTAGTATATGGATATTAATCATTCACCAATTATAAAAGCTGTTTCCGATTTTGTGACAGATTTCTTTGATAAAAATCTTCCTGGCTGGGCATTATACCACAGCATTGAACATACTCTTGATACAGTTTACGGTAGCCTTGAAATTGGTACGGGTTCGGGATTGAGCGGCAGTGAGCTGGAAGCAATCATAATTGCCGGCTGGTTTCATGATACAGGTTATGTGCTTGCTACAAGCGGGCATGAAGAAATAAGCTGCAAAATTGCATTAGATTTTCTGGGCAGGAACAAATCCTTTAACTGCGATGAAGAGACTGTAGTAAAATGCATTATGGCGACAGAAACCTCAAGGCAGCTTAACAGCCTGTCAGAATTCGTAATACGGGATGCCGACCTGATTTCACTGGGTCGAGATGACTTTTTTGAAAAAAATAACCTGCTGAAAAGAGAAATTGAAATAAGGGAAGATAAAAACATTTCTGACAAATACTGGATTGAACGCTCTATTAATTTTCTGGAGTCTCATAAGTACTTTTCAGACTATGCCATCTGGAAATACGGTCCCGGTGTTCAAAAAAACATCGAGCTGCTTAAAAAACAGCTTGAAAAATAACTTTATAGAATTTAGAAGAATTATTTTATAATTTTAGAGAGCTTTATTATGGAAGATGTTATACTGGAAATAAAACTGCCCAGAATACCTGATATTGAACTGGTGGCGACCGAGGGTCTTGACAGAATGGGCGGTTATCTGGGAATTCCGGCAGACAAGCTTGGAGAAGCAAGAGTTGCAGTAACGGAAGCAATTATTAATGCTTTTGAGCATGGAGGAGATTCAGATCCTTATGTAAAGGTAGAGTTTATAATGTCGAAGCAGAAACTTACGGTTCTTGTAACCGATTACGGGAAAGGATTTGATCCCGATAAAGTTGAAGATCCTGATATTAAAAATAAGATGGGCAGTGATTATAAGCGCGGGTGGGGATTAAAACTTATGAAATCGATGTCTGATAACCTGATGATTGAATCCGGGCCCCAGGGCACCAAAATTTCTATTATAAAGAGTTTAATTTAACGGAGAATAAATGGCTGTTGATTTTAATTTAATATCAGAACTGCACGATAAAACACTGGTGTTAAGAACCGATGGATATATAAATAATGTCGGCGGTGAAAAAATAGTTCAGGAATTTATAAAGTACTTCGAAACCGGAATAGACAAAGTTATAATAGATATGGAGAAATCGAAAGTAGTCAACTCAATTGGAATTTCCTATCTCATTGATATAGTTGAGAAACTGAGCGAAAAGGAAGGACGTCTTATTTTTACAAATCTGGATGCAACAATTGAGAAAACATTCGATATTATGGGTTTATTCCAGTTTGCAGAAAAGGCCGATTCTGTTGAGTCGGCACTAAAGTGATTTTACATGCTTCAACCCGGCTAAACGAATAATTTTAAGAGGTTTGTTTTGGAAGAAAACCGTCTGGTAGAGAAACTTTCACTACAGGCTGAATCATTTCAGGAAGGGTTTGAAATACTCGCCAGGTCCGCTGATTTCTCCGAAATGGTTAAAAATTTTGAAAACATACTCAGGGGAACATTTATTATTGCAGGTATTCATTTATTTCATAAAAGTAATCCCGATTCCGAATGGAAGAAAATCAGTCAAAGAGGCAAGTGGAATCCCGATTTAATATCCTGTATTGAAAAAAAAACCCGTTTCTGCATAGAGTACCCCGCCGACAAGAAAATAAATGCAGTAGCCGTAGTTCCGCTGGCAGATTCTTCCGTTCTGGGAATCCTGCTCGGGAAAAAATTGGACAAGACTGAGTTTTCAGTCTTTGACAAGATTACACTTCAGATAATTATTCAGGTATTCGATGCCGCTTATAATTCCTATTTAAGTCATAAGAAGGTAAAGGAGTTAGTATTTGAGCTGCACGAAAAAATTTTCCAGCTGAATAATCTCATCGATACAGGCATCGACTTATCAAAATGCAGCGGGCAGAGCGAACTTTGCGAACTGGGACTTACCAGGGCAACGGCTCTTACAAATGCTTCGTCTGCCTTTATTGAAGTATCTGACAAGAACAAAAACTCGTTCAACCAGTACATTTTTCCCCCCTCAGCAGATCCTGAAGTGATCAGGACAAACAAATTTAGCATCGAATCGAAGTTCGAATATAAGAACAGAACCTTCCGGTTTATATTATCTGAAAAGGAAACCAGGAAGGGAGCAACATTTTTCAGTGATCTTGATAAGATTCTGCTGGACTCAATTTCACGCCAGATACTGGCTTCGCTTGAAAATCAGGATCTGCATGAGCAGACCATTGAAATTGAGAGAATGGAAAAAGAGTTAAGTGTCGCAGCCACTATTCAGAAGTTAATAATACCGCAGACACTTCCGCTGATAAAAGGGTATGATATTGCGGGTGTGAATATACCATCCAAGGAAGTCGGCGGTGATTATTATGACTGCGTATCACTTCCTGACGATAAATGCGCAGTAATTATTGCTGATGTTGCAGGAAAGGGAATTGGTGCTGCGCTTCTTGTAAACACACTCAGCGCCGCTTTGCATACCTATCTTGAATTTAATATTACACCGGGAGAATTAGCCCTCCGGCTGAACAGCCTGATTTATACCTCAACCACACCAGATAAGTATATAACTTGTTTTATCGCTCTGCTTGATACCCGGAAAAACGAAATGAGCGTAATAAATGCAGGACATAATCCCCCGCTGTTGCTGAGAAAAGACAAAAATATTGAGAAGATCAGCGCTGGCGGATTTAGTCTGGGGATGTTTAATTTCGGGGTCCCGTCTAAAGGACAGAATTATACTCTCAACGAAGGCGATTCTCTTTTCCTGTATACCGACGGAATAACAGAAGCGATGAATGAAAAAGGAGAAGAATATTCTGAAGAAAAAATGACAGAGATACTTATAAACCGATCCCACCTGCCGTCAAAGGAATTAATTGATTTCATGGTAGCTGATGTTTCGTATTTTTCCGGATTGGCAAAACAAAGCGATGACATAACTGCCGTATATATAAAAAGAGTATAACCGGAAGACAGAACTAGGTTAACTAAAAGTCTTTTATCTCGGGTGTATCATTACCGCCGTCAACGACATATTTCCACTCGCCGTTGATTTTTTTCCAGATCGTAAAATAATTTCCGTAAGACATCTGGTCATTTCCAAGAGAATCTTTAGTTGTCAGTCTCCAGTTTCCCAAGGTGTAACCCAGATCCCCGGATGCAGCTGCCTCGGCTTTCCAGGGCTTCCATTCAAGCAGGCTGCCCTCAGACCGGTTTTTAAAAGCTACTTTAAGCGAGTCAATCCCGATTATCGGAAATCTTTTATCTCTGAGCAGAACTACATCATCAGCCGCATATTTAATAAAGGCGGCAGAGATACCCTCGCGGACTGATAGAGCTGAAAACTCCAGATCTGCGTTCATGATTTCCTGTTTGATTTTGTCTGTATCAACCTCGCTTTGCTGCACACAGCTCCAGTTTATTAACGCCAGAAGGCTCAACATAATATACCTTTTCATATTCTGTCCGATTAATTGATATATAAATTGGTTCACGTGATTTTTTTCCCCGATGATTTCAGTTCTGCAATCTCTTTCGAGAAGTCTATCAGAAAATTAAGAAGCTTTTCAGGATCCTCAAAAGAATTCTGAATAACCAGCTTAAGGACATCCTTCTGCTGTGTAAATTTAATCTTATCCGGGTATTTTGCAATAATGAGGCGCATCATTTCAACGAAATGGAATTTATAGTAGTCCTCATTTTCACCACGAGGAAGGAGAATAAAAATATTTTTTCTCTGTATAATAATTCTTTCAAACAATGCATGAGAAGCGAAGAACCTGAGCTCGGCGGCAGACAGAAGTCTTCTTACTAAAACCGGAACGGGTCCAAACCGGTCGGTCATTTCTTCCCGCAGCTCGGAAATCTCCTGCAGTTCCTTTATTGAATAAAGGGCAGTATAGAAGTTAAGTCTGTCCATTTGATCCGGCATATATGTTTCGGTAATACCGATTTCGAAGAATGTGTCCAGTGTCGGCTCTGTTCGGGCTTCCGGTTTCGGAAGCTCGCGGAAAATATCCCTGAACTCCTGGTATTTAAGTTCCTCAACGGTCTCGTTTATTAATTTAATATAGAGATCAAAGCCGACATCATTTATAAATCCTGACTGCTCGGTTCCCAGCAGATTTCCCGCTCCCCTTATTTCAAGATCCCGCATGGAAATACTGAAACCAGATCCCACATCAGTATATTCTTCAAGAGCCTGCAGCCTGCGAAGCGCCTTTTTATTGATTCCGCCCAGTGACGGGACTATAAAATACGCATAAGCCTGACGGTCTGATCTGCCCACTCTTCCCCTCAACTGGTGAAGCTCTGCCAGTCCGAACCGGTCTGCCCTGTTTACAATTATTGTGTTTACATTGGGTATATCGATTCCCGATTCAATTATTTTTGTGGAGAGGAGAAGATCATAGCTGCGGTTAATGAATTTATGAATTACATTCTCCAGGTCTGAGGGTTTCATCTGGCCGTGCGCAATGCCGATTTTAATTTCGGGTATATATTTACTCAGATATGAAGCAAGCTTATCAATTGATTCAACCCGGTCATGTACAACGTAAACCTGGCCGCTTCTCTTCAGTTCATTCAATATCCATTCCCTGATTTTAAAGACATCAAACACGGAAACCTGAGTATAGATAGGCTGTCTGTTTGGCGGGGGGGTTGCAATTATTGAAAGATCTCTGGCACCCAGAAGCGAAAGGTTCAGGGTTCGGGGAATAGGGGTTGCAGTGAGTGTAAGGGTATCAACATTTATTTTAATGGCTTTTAATTTTTCCTTTGCTGCCACTCCAAACCGGTGTTCTTCATCTATTATCAGAAGACCGAGGTCTTTGAATTTTACATCCTTGCTTAACAGACGGTGAGTTCCTATAACCACATCAACTTTTCCCTCACCGAGCTCATTAACTATTCCGGATTGTTCTTTTTTAGTCTGAAATCTTGAAAGCGCGGCTATTTTAACGGGGAATTGTGCCAGCCTGTCCCGGAATGTATTGTAATGCTGCTCCGCAAGAATGGTTGTCGGAACAAGCATTGAAACCTGTTTGCCTTCCTGTACTGCTTTGAATGCAGCGCGTACAGCTATCTCGGTTTTTCCGAATCCGACATCACCGCAGACAAGTCTGTCCATTGGATTTGTCGCCTGCATATCCTGTTTCACTTCTGCAGTTACTTTTTCCTGGTCGGGAGTATCCTCGTAAAGGAATGATGCTTCAAGCTCCTTCTGCCATATAGTATCCTCCCCGAAGGAAATGCCCTTCGCATTTTTTCTCCTGGCATAAAGCTCTATAAGCTCACGAGCCGCCTCCCGGATCTTTTTTCTGGTCTTCTGTTTAGTGTTTGTCCACTCGTTTGTGCCAAGCGTCGAGAGTGTGGGGACAAGATTTTCATTCGAGGAGTATTTCTTTACAAGCGAGATGTAGTTAAGGTTAACATAAACAAGTCCCCCTTCATTATAGAGGATTTTCATCGACTCCTGGTCGGTCTCTCCGATTTTAATCGTTTCCAGACCCAGGTATTTGCCGATCCCATAATCCTCATGAACCACATAATCCCCTCTTTTTATCGATGCAAAATCTTTTGATTTTGATTTTTTATATTTTTTTGATGTGGGAAGTTTTGTCCTGTAGGGCTTGTTGAATATCTGGTAATCAGTTAATACAAGTAATTTTTCCTCAGCACTAAGAAAGCCTGATTTTACAGCAAGACTTTCCAGTTTTATTTTTCCCTCATCGAATAAAGGCAGTAATTCTTCTTTATAATTGACAAGAAGATCATAAAGCTTTGCAAGCGCAAGGTCGTTTTCAACCGCTATGATAATATTATAATTTTTTTCTGCATACCCGGTTAAAACGGAAAACAATATTTCATAATTGCCGTTTATTGAAGGGGCTTCCTTAAAGCCAAGTTCGAAACGGCCGTCCTTGTTTAACTCTTCTTCCACTATCCATATAGCATTATCGCTGAAATGGAAACCACCAGAGTTTTCACTTAGGTCAGCCGCTGTATCATTTTCAAAGGGGACAGCATATTCTTCGTCGTAAACTTCTTCCGGCTGTTTTTCCGGTTCATGCAGATCCGCCACGCTGCCAGAGAAAGAATTGATCGATACCGGGCTGAAATTATTAAGCTCGAAGGATGATACAATTAGGTGGGGATTGCTGAAGTAGCTTAAGATATCCACAAATTCCCCGGGGATCTCCTCAGCTGAAATTTGCGCGGCAAGGGAAACTAATTCAGCAGCTTCGGTTGATCTTTGGCTTTCAGAATCGAAATAGCGGAGCGACTCAAGAAAGTCACCGTCGAATTCCACTCTTACCGGATTTTTTTCACTATATGACCAGAAATCTATAAGCGATCCCCGAACAGAATATTCTCCCGGTGCCCCCACATACTTATCCTTCTGGTATTTGAAAAAATTTAAATATTCAATGAGCTCTGCATAGGTAATATTTCCGCCCGGCGAAATGCTTACAGTATCCTTTTCGATCCTGTTCCTGGTGGGGAACCTGTAGTTTAAAAGCTCGTAAGTTGAAATTACAATTATTCCCCCGCTCCCGGAATCAGAAGAAAGATCTTTTGCTGTACGCCTTGAAATTTCTGTTATTTTTTCCTGAAGGGATTCCGCCTTAAAATTGTCTATTAATATGGCATGGTTTGAGAGGCCGGTAATATCTGATTCCACAAAAAATTCTTCAGCCTGCCTTAAATCGGGAAATAATACAATGATTTCAGTTAAATTGCGTACCAGACTTTTAATCAGAAGAATTTTGGATGAGCCGATAGGCACAGAAATCCGCATCTGATCCCCTTTTTTTAATTCGGAGATCATCCGGGTAAGCTGCTGAGGTTTTTTCAGTGACTCAAATTTCTCGGTTAAGGAAACAGCCATTA
Organism: Ignavibacteriales bacterium UBA6490; assembly: GCA_002435365.1. Taxonomy (GTDB): domain Bacteria; phylum Bacteroidota; class Ignavibacteria; order Ignavibacteriales; family Ignavibacteriaceae; genus UBA6490. The sequence continues at coordinate 37,753 of DJMM01000089.1, read as the reverse complement.
AAAACTATGTAGACATCTTTCTGACACAGAGTATAAAAATATAACTCACAGATCAAAATAAGAATATAAATATTATTACCAATGCGGCAGCTGCTATTTCTATTGCTTTTATGTTTACCGCTAACAATTAAATCACAGATTGTCGTCGGATATTACTACGGGGATAAATCTTCATTTTCACATGATTTAATTGAGTATAACTGTCTTACACATATTGCTCATGCATTCATTATACCGGACAGCAGCGGGGAATTGAGCTTCAGCAGTTCGTTTATCTATCCGGAACTGGTAAGAGCTGTTCACGATAACGGAAAAAAAATTGTGGTGTCTGTGGGCGGATGGGGAGGCTCCGGAGGTTTTAAACAGGTTGCCGCGGACCCCCGGAAAAGATCATTATTCATTTCAAATCTGACCAGATTCATAAAACTGTATGGATATGATGGCGCGGATATCGACTGGGAGTATCCTAAAAAAGATGATAAAAAGAATTTTAATGACTTTATAGCGGAATTAAGAACTGCGTTCGATTCCGCCGGAGTGGAAATTTTAAGTGCGGCTCTTCCCGCCCTCGATCATCATGATGTTTTTGATGTACAAAAGCTTAAAGACAAGCTTACCTGGTTCGGAATCATGACTTATGATTTCTATGGTCCCTGGGAGCCGAAATCGGGATTAAATACCGCCCTCTATTCAACAGCGAAACAGGATTTTTCAGTAGACATGTCGATTACTCATTGGAAAAATAAAGGTGTGCCGGAAGAAAAATTGTGTATGGGAATGGAGTTTGCCGGATATTTGTTCGAATCGGAAGAAATGCATTATCCGCATAGCGGAGCCCGGTCCGTAATATATCCTGATGCGCTCGGTAAACTTAATTACGGCTGGAAGTATAACTGGAATGATGAAGCAAAGGTTCCTTATCTCAGCACAAAAGATAGTATCATTACAATTGATGATACTTCTTCAATCAGGTATAAAAGCGAATATATAGTGCAAAACAAAATTGCGGGGACAATTATCTGGAGAATGGGATTAGATTATATAAACGGCCATAGCCAACTTTTAAACGTAATAGGCGACTATTATTATTCTGTTAAACCGGGGAAACCGGAACTCCTTAAACCGGAAAACACAAGTCTTCTCTGCGATTCTGTGGTATCACTTAGCTGGAACAGAACACCAGCAGCCGGAAATTATATAGCAGAGGTTTCTCTGAATTCAGATTTTAAAAAAATAATTTTCAGCCAGAGCATTCATACCTCATCTGTAAATTTACCAGAACTTAATCCGGGCGGGATCTATTACTGGAGAGTCTGCTCGGAGAATTCTTCCGGAAGGGGCGAATGGTCGGATGCTTTTTCATTTGTACTCTGCGGAAACAAAAGCAAATTAATGGAAAACATTGAATTTAATTATATATCCGGGGGGGACTGGGATTATAGTATTTGTATGGCAAAAGATAAATCCGCAGCCAGGGTAAAATTGTTGAATATCCGGGGCCAGGAGATGAAAATAAATACCCGGAATTATATAAACGAAGAGGTCAATACTATATTAATAGATTGGGGAACTTTAATTCCCGGCAGTTACCACATAGTCTTGAATATGAATTATTGCCTGAAGACAAAGAAAATATGGCTTCTGAATGATAATTAGTATGATTTTTTAACAAATAGTTACAGTCGGCACAACAGTTGCTCCCGGTCAGAAATTAAAATTTTCTAATTAAACCTGAAACCTGAAAATTTTGTCTTATTTTTATCTAAAAAGCATATATATTTATACCAATTCATTAAAATTATAATGCCTGATGAGGTCCAAATGAAATCTAAATTTTACCTTATTCTTTCCTTTCTGTTAATTGGATCGACCTTAGTGCTTTCTCAGCCGCAGCCGCCTCAAAATTTAACAGCTGTTGAGGTCAGCGGTTACAATCACCCGCCTTTTGTAAAACTGAGCTGGGTTAGTGCAAGTACTATGCTCCGTTTCAATGTATATAAAAAATTAGGCGGGTTAAATGATCCCGGGACTTTCGAGATTAAAGCCTCCGGAATTATGCACACCACTTTTAACGATAATCAGGTTGCGCCCGGAAATACATATTCCTATTATGTTACCGCGGTAAATAATCTGGGTCAAAGCGAGCCTTCAAACAAAGTTGAGATTACACTTTCAAGTGGAGGAGGGGGAGGAACCACCGGAAATGTTTCCGGTGTTGTAACCAGCGATGCTACATTACTTCCGATTCCGAATGCTGAAGCAATGTTCTTTAATATTTCCGGATGCAGTTTTGGATTTAAAGCATACACTAATCAGGATGGCGCATTCAGCATAACACTCCCGGCCGGCTCCTATTTTATGAAAACAATGGCTTATGGTTATATACGTGAATTCTATGATAATGTTCAGGTTATACAGGAAGCCACACAAATAGTTGTTACAGACGGCTCTTCGCTGAATGTAGCAGTTGGGCTGGCTCCCTTTGTTCCGCCCGTTACCTATACCTTAAGCGGAACAGTTAAAGATTCACTGGATAACCCGCTGATGGCGTTTGTTAAAATTCACTCTATACGAAGAAACACTCATCATCTCGGATTTATGGGTGTAAAAACCGATAGCCTCGGGAACTTTACTGTACCTGTTAGGGAAGGAGATACTGTTGTTGTATATGCCAAACCGGTGAGTTTTGATTATTTCCCGGAATTCTGGGATAATAAGTATACTTACCAGGAGGCAGACAGGATCCCGGTAACCGGAAATATAACAGATATTAATTTTGTGCTGTCGCACAGACCGGTTTTTGAAAATGGTATTTCCGGAACTGTAACCGATACTCTTGATAATCCTGTTGAGTCATTTGTGTCGGCTATCAGACTTGCCCCGATGATGCATTTCAAAAGATATATAGTCTCTACAGATGAGTTTGGAAATTACAGCTTCACCAATCTTATGCCGGGTAAATATATTCTGCTTGCTTCTCCCGACGAAGGATTTCTGCCTACATTTTTCAGGTATGACGGAATGCCTACTTTAAATTGGAGACTTGCAGATTCGGTAATGGTGGACGAAACATCCATGATAACTGGCATTGACTTTACTGTGCATGCGGTTTCCGGTTTTGGTGAAGGCGTGGTTACCGGCATAGTTGCCGATAATACAGGCCAGCCCGTAAACGCGGCATTTGTTTATGCACTTGATATGAACGGCAGCCTGGCTGGCTATGCAATCTCTGATCCTTCGGGATATTATACGATGACGGATCTCAATGCGGGTGATTACCAGGTTTATGCCGATATGATCGAATATACTTCGGGCAGGCCGGTAAACGTAAGTATTGATTATATAAATAATTTAACCCAGACAGCAAACCTTCTGCTTTCACCCGAGTCCGTAACCGGTGTTAAAGATAATAAACCTGCTGTTGCGGCAGACTATCAGCTGTTCCAGAATTATCCCAATCCGTTCAACCCGGCAACGACAATTAAATTCTCGCTGCCCGAAAGAACTAACGTTAAAATATCAGTTTATAACCTGCTTGGAATTCAGGTTGCACAGGTAATGAATGAAGTTAAAAATCCGGGAACTTATTCTGTGAATTTTGACGGCTCAGATCTTGCCAGTGGTGTTTATTTCTATAAGATCGAAGCTGGTAAATTTGTATCAACAAAGAAGCTTACACTGATCAAGTAAAAAAACTTTATGTTAAAAAAAAGGACAGGCCCGGTGCCTGTCCTTTTTTATTTTAAAAGAACTGATCATTTTAATAAACAAGTATCCGGTGAAGCAGGTTTTGAATGTAAACAGATCCGGTTGGCATTATCATCTGTTTATCTCAGCAGCTACCATCCCCCTGCTTTCGTAACAGGCAGCTAAATTTGGCTGTCAGAATGGGAGGATAGCCGAATCTATGCCAAGGCTATACCGGGGGAGAACCACAATAGATTCTGCCGGCAATATTTTTAATCCTTACCGCCCAGCGTTGCAGCTTTTACATAAGTTAATGATCAGAATAAGGTTACTTTTTAACCTTAAAGTTGTTGTTTATCAGGTTTTCTTCTGCATTTTTGAGAGTGACTTCTTTCAGTGTCATTCCGCATAAAGGGCATTCTCCCGGTTCATCTGAAATAACATTCCAGTCCATCATATCCTGGTATACTTTTCCGTCTTTGTTCTTGTCGATTGCTTTCAGATCAACGATACCCTTCCTTACCACGGGATTTCCGGAATCCTGTTCTTTATGCATCATCATTTTATGATCTTTTGATTCGCTCATTTTGCCCTCTTTCTTTTCACAGCACTCCATTTTGCCGTGCTCCATTTTNNTTGCCGTGCTCCATTTTACCATGCTCCATTTTACCATCATCCGTTTTGCAGCACTCCATTTTACCGTGCTCCATCTTACCATCATTCTTTTGACAGCACTCCATCTGTTTCTGTTCGTTATCTATTTTTTCCTGTGCGAAGGAAACTGAAATAAAAGCAGCGAAAACAGTTACCGCCGCAATTTTAATTATACTATTCATTATATATTCTCCGTTTTTAATTATGTAATGTAATTGATCTTTATAATTATTTTGCTGTTACCGGGGTCAATCCTTCTTTTTCTTCCCACAGCTTTTTAACTTCTCTTCTTTTTAAGGCATAAAAGATTGCCGGATATACTGTCAGCTCCATAATGAAGCTGGTGAGAATTCCACCGACCATGGGGGCGGCAATTCTTTTCATTGTATCCGAGCCGACGCCCGCTCCGATCATAATCGGCAATAATCCAAGCATCGTAGTCATAACGGTCATCATTTTGGGACGCACTCTTTTTACAGCACCTTCAAATATTGCTTCTTTCAGATCTGCCATGGTTTTGAGCAGTCCATTTTTTCTGAACTTCTCATATGATATATCGAGATAAAGCAGCATCACAACTCCGGTTTCAGCGTCAATGCCAAGCAGCGCAATAATTCCGACCCAAACGGCAACACTTAAGTTGAATCCTGCCAGGTATAAGAACCATACCGCTCCGATCATAGAGAACGGAAGTGCAAGCAGCACAATTCCGGTTTTGATCAGGGATTTTGTATTCATATACAGGAGCATAATTACTATTAAAAGGGTTAACGGAATTACAAGAGAAAGATGTGCTGCAGCTCTTTCCATATATTCATATTGTCCGCTCCACTTTATTGAATATCCGGGAGGCAGTGTAACCTGCTTATTAATTGCATCTTTTGCTTTTTGGATGTAAGATCCGATGTCCGAGGTTGTAAGATCAACAAAAACCCATGTGTTCGGACGGGCATTCTCCGATTTGATCATCGGCGGACCCTTAACAATTTCAATCTTCCCAAGCTGTTCAAGCGGTATATTTCCACCGGAAGGAAGGGAAACCAGCACCCGTTTCAGTGCGTCAGTATTTTCTCTATAGTCTCTCTGGTATCGCAGATTAACGGGGTAGCGTTCAAGGCCCTCCACGGTTTTTGTAATATTCATACCACCCACTGCAGACATAAAAACATCCTGTACATCCTGAATATTCAATCCGTATCTTGCTATCGCATACCTGTCGATTATAAAATCAACATAGTTTCCTCCGACCGATCTTTCCGCATAGGCAGAACGGGTGCCGGGAACTGTTTTTGCGACCTCCTCGATCTGCTTTCCAAGGTCCTGCAGGACATTCAGATCCGGTCCGGCAATCTTTATGCCTACCGGAGTTTTGATTCCCGTTGAAAGCATGTCAATTCTTGTTTTAATGGGCATGGTCCACGCATTAGTCAATCCGGGGATCTGTACTGCGGCATTCAGATCTTCTACAAGTTTTTCCGGGGTCATCCCTTGACGCCATTGATCCTGCGGTTTTAATTGGATAGTGGTTTCGATCATTGTCAATGGTGCGGGATCGGTGGCGGTTTCGGCTCGTCCTATTTTACCGAACACAGTTTCAACTTCCGGGAACGATGCGATTATCTTATCGGTCTGCTGAAGTAATTCTTTTGCCTTTGTAATAGATATTCCGGGCAGCGTTGTAGGCATATAAAGAAGATCGGCTTCATACAGGGGGGGCATAAATTCCGAGCCCAGCCTGGTAAAGGGAATTATTGTTACCAGGATTGCTGCCAGAGCGGCCGTCATCACCCAGTATCTTCTTTTCATTACAAAATCAACAACGGGGTGGTAGAGCTTTACTAAAAATTTTGTAATTGGATTATCTTCTTCTTTCCTTATTCTGCCCCTTACAAAATACCCCAGCAGAACCGGAACGATTGTAACAGCGAGAATTGCTGCGGCACCCATGGCATAAGTTTTTGTAAATGCCAGGGGTTTGAATAATCTGCCTTCCTGCTGTTCAAGTGTAAACACCGGAAGAAATGAAACTGTTATTACCAGCAGCGAGTAGAAAATTGAAGGGCCAACTTCCTTTGCGGATTCAAGAATAATCCGCCAGTGCGGCTTCCGCTGGTCATCTGGTTTATCCTGGTCTGATGACATATGGGAAGCAGCATTTTCCACAAGTACAATTGAAGCATCCACCATCGCTCCGATTGCTATTGCGATACCCCCCAGGGACATTATGTTTGCATTTATTCCCTGAAGCTTCATTATTAAAAACGAAACAAGTACGGCGGTCGGCAATGTAAAAATTGCAACTAACGAACTCCGTACGTGAAGCAGAAAAGCTATAATAATGAGTGCAACAATTAAAGTTTCCTCGAACAGCTTGCCTTTTAAATTATCAATAGCGCTTTCAATAAGTGTTGACCGGTCGTATGCAGGAAGAATTTGAATGTCACCGGGCATCGATTTTTTAAGTTCTTCAATCCGTTCCTTAACCTTATTTATTACTGCAAGGGCATTTTCCCCATAACGGATTATAATAATTCCGCCTACGGTTTCCCCCTTCCCGTTCCATTCCGCGAGTCCCCTGCGCAATTCGGGTCCGACTGTTACATCGGCAATATCGGATAAATATACAGGTGTTCCGGTATTTGCTGAAACTCCGACAGATATATTTTTAAGATCATTTTCACTTTTAATATATCCCAGTCCGCGCACCATGTATTCCATTTCGCCCATTTCCATTAAGCGGCCGCCCACATCATTATTGCTTCGCTGAATGGCCATCTTAACTTTTTGCAGGGATATATTATAAGAGGCAAGCCTGGTGGGATCCACATTTACCTGGTACTGTTTTACATATCCGCCGATGCTTGCTACTTCTGCAACACCCGGAATGGAAGTGAGTTCATATTTCAGGAAGAAATCCTGTATCGATCGTAATTCCTGCAAATTTCTTTTATCGGACTGCAGCACATACTGGTAAACCCACCCCAGGCCTGTTGCATCAGGACCCAGCTGCGGACTAACTCCCTCAGGCAGAACACTCCGCAAACCATTCAGATATTCGAGTACACGGCTTCGCGCCCAATAAATGTCAGTGCCGTCCTCAAAGATTATATATACCATCGAATAGCCGAACATAGAGTAGCCGCGGACATCTTTTGCATAGGGAACGGAAAGCATCTTGGTAGTGAGGGGATAAGTAACCTGATCTTCGACAATGCGCGGCCCCTGTCCGGGATATTCTGTTAAAATAATTACCTGTACATCGCTAAGATCTGGAAGCGCGTCCACGTAAGTATTTGATACAGCCCAGATCCCGCCAAATATTAGAGCAGCGGTTAAAACAACAACCATAAGTTTGTTGTTTATAGACCATTCAATCAGCTTTGCAATTAAGCCATCCTTATTACTGCTACCTGTTACCATCTGTGATCTCCGGGTTTCCTTAGCTTACTTTATATCCGTTTACAATTAAATTATTTTTTGCTTCCTGGAGAGTAACTTCCTGCAGAATCATATTGCATAGCGGGCATCTGCCCGGCTCATCGGAAATTATATGCCAATCCATCAGATCCTGGAAAACCTTGCCGTCCTTATTTTTATCAAGGGAGTACAAATCTATTACATCCTTGTTTCCCGGGGTGGAGGAATGCCCGCTGCCCCGGTTAGAGGTCTTATCTGTACTCATGTTTTTCTTGGCAGCCGGTTCTTTCTCATCATTATTATTATCGGGCGCTGCGTCGTGGTTGTGTCCGGGAACTTCTTTCGGCTCCGGTGTTTTAAGGATATCCTCTCCCCTGAACCGACTTACTGCTGCTCTCAGGTTGCTTTCGGAATCTATCAGGAACTGCGCTGAAGTTACTATTTTTGTTCCTTCGGATAATCCGTTTAATACCTGGTAATATCCGTCCGAGTAACTGCCCAGCTCAACCTGCTGTGGTTTGAAACTTCCCCTGCCCAGTGCAACAACAACAATATCTTTTCTTCCGCTTCTGATTACTGCATTTTCAGGAACAACCGGGTGGCTGCCCAGGTCTTTTCCGCGGATGATTACATTTGCAAACATGGAGGGTTTCAACTCACCAGTATAATTAGGAATATCAATCCTTATTTTTGCGGTTCTGGTTTTAGGGTCCAGCGTGGGATAAATAAAGGATACTCTTCCTTCATAGGTTTTACCGGGAAGGTAATTGAATCTGATTTTAGCTCCGGAACCCTCTCTTATTTTTGATAATTCATATTCATATATATCTGCTGTAAGCCAGAGTGAGGAAAGATCGGCAACCTTCAGAAGCGGCATTCCCGCCATTATCTTTTGTCCCTTCAGAACATTTTTTTCCAATACAGTTCCGTTGCTTTGAGCATAAAGGGTGACATAAGTTTTAACTTCTCCGGTAGCTTTTATTTTTTCAATATCGCTTTCAGGAATTTCAAGGAGACGGAGTTTTCTTTCTGCATTCTTAAGAAGTTCGCCGCCGCTTTGTCTTACTTCCTTAAAGCTGGTATTACTCACAGCAGTCTGATAATTCAGTGCGGTAATTAATTCCTGCTGTGCAGCTACAAGCTCGGGCGAGTAAATATCCATAAGCTTTTGATCCCTGGCTACGGGCTGGCCGGTATAGTTTATGTAAAGATTTTCCACCCAGCCGTTTACCCTTGTGGTTACTATGTATTCTGTGGTTTCATTTGAAGTAAGAATGCCGTTGGTAACAACCTCTGAAGATAATTTTTTCTTTTCGATGACCGAGGTCTTAACATTCATATTCTGAACAACCCTGGGATCAATTGAAACTATAGCAGAACCGCCCTCTTCATCTTCATAAACGGGAACCAGGTCCATACCCATTTTCGATTTTCCGGGTGCATCATAAATTTCATTTGGATCCATGGGGGCACGCCAGTAGAGTATTTTTCTTTCCCCGCTGCCGGCTGAGTTAGAATTTATTATCGGTACAAGCTTCATACCGCATATAGGGCAGTCTCCCGGTTCGCTTGTAACCACCTCCGGATGCATTCCGCAGGTATATAACTGTTTTTCAGCAGTAACAGTGCTGCTGCTATTGTTGGAAGCAAGAAGGAAAAGGAGTCCCGCTGTTGATATAATTACAGCAAGACCTGCAACGATAAATATGCTTTTCTTTTTCAATAAATTTACTCCTGAGTGAATCCTGGTACCTTATTGAGTTCTGTTCCTGTTAAGAACTCCAGTTCACTCTTCTCAATTAAATAATCCGATTTCAATCTATAGAGATTGGTTTCTATCTGATACAGTCTGTTTTGGGCATCAATTACATTTATAAAATCGATCTGCGCTACCTGGTAGCTTGAAAGCGATGCCGCATAGGTCTGCCTGGCCTGGGGAAGCAGGGCCTCCTCAAGTAATTTTATGCGCTCCTGCAGGGAATTCAGTTTTGATACCGAAGACCCGAAATTGCCGCTTAAAGTTTGGACGGACATCTGGTATTGCCCGTCGTACATATTCTGCATTGCTTCAGCCTCCTCCACTTTTGCAGTAACCTTTCCGCCATAATTCAGCGGCAGGCTTATTCCGACCATTACTGTAAAAAAATCATCAAGCTGCATATTGGTTTTCGAGATCCTGTCCCGGAAGGAATACTGAAGCGCCAAATTGAAGTTCGGGTAGTAATCATATCCGGCGAGATTCTTCATCAAAAGGGATTTTTGTTTTGCTATCTGCAGACCTTCAAGGAAGGGACGATTGAGCCTTGCAAGAGAATCCAGCTTAACCTCGTTTAAGCTCAGATAAGTTATATCCGGAAGCTCATCCGCCGGTACGTAGGTACGGGTGTTTTGAAGCAGCTGTGCATTTATAAGGGCAGAGACTGAATTTTCCTTGTTCTTAAGCTCCTCAATCCTGTCTGCAATATTTGTAATTTCAAGTTCAACTTTTAAAATATTCTGCTGGCTGGCATTGGACACAGAATAATTTGCTCTCACCACTTCCGCGATATTTTTTAACAAAATCCTGCTTTGGTTTGCTGCTTCTATTGCTTTCCTTACAAAAACAAGTTCCCAGTAATTTTTTGATATATTTTTTTTGATCTCGTTTTCTGCGTCTGCTATTTCTTTTGTAACTATTTCCGCATCTTTTTCAGCTGCATCCGCTGCTGCTTCCAGTTTACCGGGAAACGGAAACGCCTGACTTAACCCGATAATTTTTCCGGTCATAGGCTCCTGGGTAAATGAAAATGAATTGGTGGGAAGATTTGCCAGCCCCAGCGTCAGTGTTGGATCAGGCAGATTGGAATTGATGTTTACCCTGCTTACTGAAGCATTATATTTTGCCTTCAGCATTTTTAATGCAGGACTTACATTGAGTGCCTGATTTATTAAAGAATCAAGAGCTCCGTTATTCGCAGCAGGGAATGAGAAAAGGGTTCCGGCAGCAAGAGAGAACATTACCAATATTTTTAGCATATAAAATCCTTAGCTGCTTTTTTTCTCCTTGAAAATTTTCAAAAAGGCGGTTATCAATCCGATTGTCAGAATCAGATACCCCAAATGCCAAATTAAATTATTTTCATTCATATTATTGTTCTGGTTTTATACTAAATACTAAAAGAATTGTGCCGCTATTAATTGATGAATTTTGCTTGATTATGAGCTATATGAGGGCAAATGTCCGAATAGATACTTAAAGAATTTAAAAATTTTTAAAGTTCTTAAAAAAGGGGTTCTGGTACTGCCGAGAATAAATTGCCCGCTATTAAAATTCTAAGTAAGGGTTATTTGTCTTTCTGACCGAATGGCGAAAGTTTATAGTTCTCAATTTTACTATAGAGCGTTGGCAGTGAAATTCCTAAAATTTTGTGTGCTTTGTTTTTATCCCACTGAACTGCGTCGAGAATACTTTTAATATGTTTTTTCTCATTCTCAGCCAGTGAAATAAATTGTGCCCGTCCCTCTTCAGTCCCCATGGAATCCGGTTTCCGTAAAAGAATATTTTCTCTGGCAAGGATATCTTCGCTGGACAGAACAACTGCCTGCATCAGTATGTTCTCCAATTCTCTTACATTCCCCACCCAGTAATGATTCCTGAGCATTTCCATTACCTCCGGCGGCACCTTGGTAACGTTTTTATGCAGTTCCTTATTGATTTTTGAAAGGAAGTGGCTTACTAAAAACGGTATGTCATCAGCCCGTTCGCGCAGAGGCGGGAGCAGGATAGAAACTACCTTTAACCTGAAAAACAGGTCTTCTCTGAATTTACCATCCCTCACGAGCTGGTTTAAATCTTTATTTGTCGCCGCAATAATACGTGCCCGCATCGGGATTAAGTTCTCGCCACCGACACGTTCAAATTCACGCTGCTGCAGTACTCTTAACAGCTGAACCTGCAGGTTCGGGGAAATTTCGGAAATTTCATCAAGAAAAATTGTACCCTCACCCGCAAGCTCAAATTTACCCTTTTTGTCCCTTGTAGAGCCTGTAAATGAACCTTTAACATGTCCGAACAATTCACTTTCCAGCAAAGATTCAGTTAAAGCAGTACAGTTAACTGCAACAAACGGTTTATCTTTCGTAATTCCGCTGAAGTGAATAGCCCTGGCAACCAGTTCCTTTCCCGTTCCGCTTTCACCTTCTATAAGAACAGTGACCCTGCTGGGGGAAGTTTGTCCGATTTTTTTGTACAGATCCTTCATTGCAGCAGATTTGCCGATTATTGTATTCTCCATATGATATTCGGCTGACCCGGAGGAAATTAAGGACGACAGCTGCTCACTGATCTTTTTGTTATCAAGAGCGCGGTTAACTGTAATTTTAAGCCGTTCTATTTCAAGAGGCTTCTCGATGTAATCGTATGCACCCAGCTGCATTGCTTTAACGGTACTGTTCATATCATCGAATGCCGTGATCATAATAACGTGAATATTGCTGTCAATTTCTTTTACTTTTTTGAGCACCTCAAATCCGTCCGCCTGCGGCATTTTTATATCAGTTATTACCAAATCCGGGATTTCCTTTTCCGCAATCTCAATTCCAGTAAGGCCGTTATCCGCAGAGAAAACCTTATAATCCAGTTTTCTCAGATACCCGGTAAGTGTTTTGCGGATGGACTCGTCATCGTCTATGACCAGTATACTGTAACCGGTCTGATCGGAATTTAATTCACTGCTCATGATTGTACCCTGGTGAAAAATTATCTTTTTCTGTTTTGTTTGTCTTGTTTACGGGAAGGGTAATCCTGAATGTCGTTTCTCCCGGTCTGGAAGATACCAGAATTATTTTTCCCTGGTGCTGTTCAATAATTTTCTGTGCTACCGATAAACCAAGACCGGTTCCTGAGGTCTTGGTGGTATAAAACGGTTCAAAAACCTTGACATCACTCCCTATTCCTGTTCCTGTGTCAGTAATCCATATGCTGATAATTTCACCCCCGGGATCGACCTCTGAAGTTAATTTTATTTTGCCGCTGCTTCCCACGGCATCAATCGAATTTTCGATTAAATTTATAAACACCTGCATCAATTTATATTTATCGGCTTTTATGGTAATATCAGCGGTTTCATTTATTAAAGAAATGCTTCTGGAATTAAGCTTTGTAATAAGCTGCGACCTTATCGTTTCAGTAAGCTCGAAAAGATTGAATACCGAGTAATCAAGCTCCATTTGTCTGGAAAACTGCAGAACATCTTTAACAAGATTGTTCAGCCGGTTTATTTCTGTCTGAATTATTTTAAAATTTTCTTTTTCCTCATCGTTAAGATTAAGCTCGCCGGCAATAATATCCGCATTCATTTTTATTGAGGTAAGTGGTGTTTTTATTTCGTGCGCCAGAACCGCTGCCATTTTGCCGAGCGCAGCAAGCTTTTCCGATTTAAGCAGCTGCTCTTCCAGTTTCTTCTGCTCGGTTATATCAACTTCAATAAATAAATATCCCTGAAACCTGTTGCCGATTGAAGAGGGGGTGGCATATATTAAAAGCACCCTGTCGTCATAGCTCAGTTCACCCCTGTACTTTGAATAGAGGTGCAGTTCATTTTTTATGGTTTCGAATTCCCCGGCTAGCGCCCCGTTAAACTGAACATCCCGCAATTCCATGTTCAGCACATTCTCTCTTTCTTTATACACGATGCGGCAAAACTGCTGGTTGGCCTCGATTATTCTGAAGTCGTCGGAAACAATAGCAATAGCGGCCGAAGACTCCTCAAAAGCATTTAGAAGCAGCGATATTCTTTCCTCCTTGCTTTTCAGTTCGGAAGAATTGCTTTTTAGGGTATCTGCCATATTATTAAAAGCTTTTGTTAATTCCCCGAATTCATCATTGGACGACAAATCGATCTTAATGCCGTAGTTTCCTTTTTCTATTTCCCGGGCTTCATTCTTCAGCACCCGCAAGGGGTTGGAGATGATTTTTACAATCACAAACGCAATAATAATGCTTACCAGAATTCCGCCGAATACGCTTATCATAAAATACCTGAGTAACTCACGGTTGCTTTCCGGTTCGAAGATAATTCTGATAAGAGGTACCTGGATAAGCAGGATAATAATTGGAACAAGTATAATTGCAGACAGGATGATTTTTTTGGAAATGCTGAAATTATGAATTTTCTGCATGGAAGTCTGGAACATGTCGTATCTGTTCACTGCAATGGTGGTAAAAAGAATCACTCCAGCCAGAAAAGAAAGCGGGCTGATCTCCACAAGGTAATAGAATCCCAGATACCATGGCAGAAACATTCCGAATATGAAAGAGGCCAGGTTTGTAATGATCAGGCCAAGAAACAGCATAAGGATTTGCTTGCGGTGTGCCTCGCTTTTTTCCTTGTAATATTTACTAATAAGCCAGTAAAAATTAAGAGAAATTAAAAACCCGTACCAAATCAGCAATACCGGGTAAGCAGAGGAATATTTAACCGAAAACATATGCTGATGTGCAAAAGATTCTTCGATGAAAAACCCGGTCCATATCATGCCCAGCATTATAACCGAGGGCACAATAACCAAAAGACTTTTTACAACACCGATTCTGCGTGGTTCGGGAAAATTCCAGGTGAAGAAAGTAATAGTAACTATAATCATCAACAGGAAAGAATGACATGAATTATCAAGTATGGTTACGTCGGATGAATGCATTATTAAGAAGTGGGTTGCGTGAGATATTAAATATCCGATTACCAGTATCAGGATAAGAATAAATAACCGGCTTTTTATCGATTCACGGCTTCTTGAATATATAATTATTATCAGTCCCACTGACGCAAGCAGGGTGGTCAGGAGAAAAATAACCTGGGTCAGATCCAGCTCGAAAATTGAATAATACAGAAGCATGTCGATATTAAAAAGAGAGATCATTGTCAGGAATCTTGTAATTTATTCATCATTATTAAAACTTTTCCGGGCTGTTGCTACTCTTTAAGTTACTTAACAGTCCGGATTAAGGCCGATTAACCGTAATCAGCACATTTGAATGCAAATAATATATAACATTACCGGACAAATATGAAAAATATTAGCCAATCTTCCCGTGATCCCTTTACTTAATTTTTAAATTTTAACCGGGCTAACTTTTTCCGTTTAAATAGTTAAGTTTGAATTATTAATCAATATAATTTTATTATGTCATCATCTACCATATACGATATTGCAGTAATTGGCGGAGGCATTGTGGGCACGGCCTCTGCAATGGCTCTGCAGAAAAAGGGAAATTATTCGGTAATTCTTCTCGAAACGGAAAATGAACTGGCCATGCACCAGACCGGCAATAACAGCGGTGTAATTCATTCGGGTTTGTATTATAAACCGGGTTCGCTGAAAGCATTGAACTGCATCGAGGGACGCCGGCTTCTTTACGATTTCTGTTTAGAGCATAATATAAAACATGAACAATGCGGCAAGCTGGTTGTTGCAGTAACTCAGAAGGATATTCCCGCCCTGGAAGAACTTGAAAGAAGAGGCAGCGCAAACGGGCTGGATGGACTTAAACGGCTGAAAAAGGACGAACTTAAAGAATATGAACCGCATGTCTCAGGCATTGCAGGACTGTATGTACCGCAGACCGGTATTGTGGATTATAAAAAGGTAACCGAAGCTTATGCAAAAATAATATTGGAATACGGCGGTGAAATTAATACCGGCCACAGATTCATATCTTTAAAACGCGAGGGGGAAATATTTATCCTTAATACATCGCTCGGGGATGTTAAATGCAGATTCCTCCTTAACTGCGGCGGTCTTTATTCGGATGTTATTGCCAGAATGTGCGGAGTCAGGTCTAACTTAAAAATTATTCCTTTCAGGGGGGAATATTACAAGGTTAAAAAAGAAAAGCACCACCTTGTTAAGAATTTAATTTACCCGGTTCCCGATCCTAAATTCCCCTTTCTGGGCGTCCACTTTACCCGCATGATAAAGGGCGGAGTGGAAGCGGGACCGAATGCAGTGCTCGCTTTTAAACGCGAAGGATATCATAAATCGGATTTCTCGCTTAAAGATGTTGCAGGCTACGCAGCATTTCCCGGGTTTTGGAAAATGGCGTCAAAACATTATGGCATGGGCTTTCATGAATTTTACAGGTCATATAATAAATCGGCATTTGTAAAAGCACTGCAGAAGCTGGTTCCTGAAATTCAGTCCGATGACATCGAAACGGGAGGTGCGGGTGTACGCGCACAGGCACTGGATATCTCGGGCAAGCTGATAGACGATTTCAGGATTGAAGAATCCGACCGGATGATACATGTATTAAATGCACCATCACCTGCCGCAACAGCATCCATTTCTATCGGCAGGACAATCGCAGGAATGGTGGAAAAAAATTTAACAGGTAAAAACAATCCATTCAGATTGTAATTAAAAACTCCCGCTGGCAGGAATAACAGGAGTATGTATAAAATTTATTACGGGAACGATTATTATCATATTTATTTTAAAAGAGAGAGAAATAAATGCCCGAACTGCCGGAGGTAGAAAATTTCAGAAAGTACTTCGAAGAAACTTCGCTTAATAAAAAAATATCCGAAGTAAAACTTTATGCACCGGAGATGCTGAAAGAGTGCAGCATTCCAGGGTTTATAAAACACACCCGGGGATATGAGTTCATAACGGCGGAGCGCCATGGCAAATATTTTTTTGCAGGCATCAGCAGCAAAAAATACCTGGTTCTTCATTTCGGCATGACCGGCAGTTTCAATTATTATAAGCTCCCGGAAGATTCAACCCGGCACATCAGGCTTGAGTTTAAATTCAGCAGCGGATTTAATATCGCATACGATAATATGAGAAAATTCGGACTGATATCGCTTACCGATGATCCGGCGGTATTTATAAAGAAAAAGAAGCTTGGAACAGATCCTATAAAATCTGATCTCACTTATGATAACTTTAAGTCGGTGACAAATTCGAAAAGAGGGACCGCAAAATCGCTGCTGATGGATCAGTCGGTTTTTTCCGGTCTTGGAAACCTCTACTCGGATGAAGCCCTGTTTCATGCCGGGGTGCACCCCTCTTCGTCCTTTGAATCTTTACCGGAGAGGAAGAAAAAAAACATATACCTTGAAATGATGTCGGTTCTTAAGACCGCATTAAAAAGTGAATGGGAAAACGGGGAGCTCCCCCGGAACTATCTTTTCAACCACCGCAGTGAAGGCAGTGAATGCCCCCTTTGCGGCGGTAAAATTACACACCGGACAATTGCCGGACGTACTTCATATTTCTGTCCTTCACATCAGAAAAGACGATAACCGGTTAATGTTTTAAGAAAACCCGGAAAAGATCAGATAGCGACCATTTGGCTNNCCACGGAAGATGACCCCAAGATCACTCTGATCAAAGTATATATGATTATTAAAATATTGTAATATTTAAGAAAAAAATGTTTTTTTAATTAAACCTTAAAACGGAATAATTTCAACGAATCCTGTACCGGAACCACCCTTATTTACTTACCGGAATTACCTGTTCTTTAAGACTTTTTTGTTAATTTTTAGTAACTTTGATTGATTTTAAACCGTAGGATTTTATGCTTAAACAAAAGGACCTTATCCTGCTAAAGAAAGACGATAAGGTTAGCCATTTTCTTGTTGTAAAAAAATGTGAAGTAAGGGTCAGCAAAGCCAATAAACCTTACTATTTCCTTACTCTGGGGGATAAATCCTTCTCGATGAATGCGAATGTATGGGACGATTTCGAAAAATACAGCAGAATTATAAAGAACGGCGATATTATAAGAATAAAAGGAGTGATTGACGAATACCAGGGAGTGCTGCAGATAAAAGTTTCGGATATTGAAACGGATACCTCCCGTTACGAGGTCTCATATGATGATTTCATGACTAAATCTCTCCGCAATCCCGATGAAATGAAAGCTGAGTTTTATGATCGTATAGATAAGATATCCGATACCTGGCTGAAAACGCTCCTTCTGAAAATATTCAGCGAAGATAATTTTGGCAGGTTTGCTCTTGCGCCGGCCGGCAAATCATGGCATCATGCATACCTGCATGGCTTGCTTGAACATACGCTTGAAATAATTAAAATATGTGATCTGCTGTCGGATATACATCCCGTTCTTAACAGGGACCTTCTGGCCGCCGGGGCAATGCTGCACGATTTTGGAAAGACAGAAGAACTTTCATACAGCACATCATTCGATTATACAGATAAAGGCAAGCTGCTCGGTCATATTGTTATTGCGGCTATTAAGATTAATGAGGAGATCTCCACGATCCCGGAATTCCCGGAGGAGCTTAAAAACTGTCTTTTGCATATTGTTCTTAGCCATCAGGGAAAGCTTGAATTTGCATCGCCGGTTGTTCCGAAAACACTTGAGGCCATCACGCTTTATCATGCCGATGAATTAAGCGCCAAAGTAAATGCATATAAGAATGCTGTTCAGGCTGAAGCCCAAAGCGATAACAAATGGACAAAGTGGCTTAACCTGGCATCAACCGATCTTTATATCCATGGGCTGGCTGCTATTTCCGACGGGATTTCCGGTGAAGTTCAAACGGGGAATCAGAAAACTCAAAAAACTTTATTCGATAAAGGAGAATAAAATGAGAAAACCACTACTGTTCTTGTTCACAGTTCTAATTTCCTCGTTACTTTATTCACAGAGTGTAGAGTCTCTGCTGGAGGAAGGTGATGAATTTACACGTGCGTTCCAGAATGAAAAAGCGCTGGATAAATATCTTCAGGCCGATAAAACATCGCCGAACAACTGGGAAGTATGCTGGCGGCTAAGCCGTGCCTATGTTGATATTGCGGAACATATGCCCTCCAACAATGACGAACAGGAAGAAGCCCAGCTGAAAAAATATGAACTCTCCCTACAGTATGCAGAGAAATGCGTGAGACTTGCTCCCGATAAAACCATTTCTTATCTGCGAAGAGCAATTGCAAACGGTAGAATTGCGTTATTTAAGGGTGTTTTTTCAGCAGCGGGACTGGTAAATGATGTTAAGGAAGATATTGACAACGCCATTAAGCTTAACAACAGCGGCACCGATAATCTTGCTACTGCTCATTACGTGCTTGGCCGGACTCATGCAAAGCTGAGTGAAAAAAGCAGCATATTCAGATTTCCGCTCGGTCTTGCGTGGGGTGATATTGATGATGCCATAATGCATTATAAAAGAGCTATCAAATTAAGACCCGATTTTATAATGTACCGCCTCGACCTTGCCAAAGCATATATCGAAGAAGACGAATATGATCTGGCAAGAGAGCAGCTTAACAAAATTCCTGCATTGCCGATCCTTGATGAAGATGATCAGAAAATGATTGCGGAATCGAAAAATCTTTTAAAGGAGATTAAAGACCAGTAATCATGGAGATCAGTGAAAACCTGATTGCCAGACTTCAATCGGCGGATTCAGTTGTTTTTTTTACCGGTGCCGGTATTTCGGCTGAAAGCGGTATTCCGACATTCCGCGGCAAGGATGGAATATGGAATAAGCTTAAGCCGGAAGAGCTTGCAAATTTTAATGCTTTTATGCGTAATCCCGAAATGGTATGGGAGTGGTATAAATACAGACGGGGAATTGTGCACCAATCAAAACCTAACGACGGACATATCGCCATAGCCCGCTTTGAAGAGATTATTAAAAAAGTATCTGTTGTTACGCAAAATATTGATAATCTTCACCGCCGGGCCGGAAGCAGGAATATTTATGAACTGCACGGGAATATTGAGAGAAATTACTGCATCAAATGCAGAACTTTTTATAATGACGACCTGGATATTAAAGATAAGGTGCCCAGGTGTGTCTGCGGTGGTTTAATCCGGCCCGACGTAGTCTGGTTTGGCGAGTACCTTCCTGAAGATCAGTACAGCGGTGCAGAGCGAGTTTCCTCTGCTTGCGATATATTTTTTGTGGTCGGTACTACGGGCATTGTTTTTCCGGCTGCGTCTCTTATATACTCTGCCAAAAGGGCGGGAGCATATATAGTTGAAGTGAATGTTGAAGAAACAGAAGTTTCGTCGGTAGCCGGTGAATCATATTTTGGTGAAGCAGGGAAAATTCTCCCTGCTATTTTTAACAAAATTTCAGAAAAGAAAGGTACTTAGACTTTTCTGGGAGATACAAGAGCGATAAATCCCGTGCAAATAACTGCACCTATCAATCCCCAGAAAACAGGGAAATCCATTTCGCCGATTTTAATTATCCACACGGTGGGAAGGTTAAGATAGTTTCCGACCCATTGTCCGACGATTGCCCCGATAAATCCGACAAGTATTGATATAAAACATCCTCCTCTGCTTATGCCTACAAGAGATTGAGCTATAGAACCTGTTACTCCGGCAATCACCAGAAGCGCTATTAATTCCATTGAAGTCACAAAACCTCCGGTTAATTATGGATAAATATTTCCGTTAACCTGGGCTTGTACCAGGCTAAAATTACGTCGAAAGCCCGAACTTGAGATCATCCCCACACCGGGAGCATACCGGTTAAATTCGTAAACATCGGATATCAGTGTGTTTTCAAAAAGTACCTCAGTCACGTTACTGAATATACCTGCAGGTACAGTTGAATTCAACCCTTTGGCCCTGATCTCTCCATAAAAGTTATAAAAAGAATTCCATTTACTCCCCTCCGGGAGGGAAAAATCAATATACAGATATTCTTTATCCTCAAACCAGATCATCAGGCGGTCATTGAACTTATACCTTAACCTCAGCGTATCCGATGACTCCGGAAAAGATCTTACTATAAGATAGTAAAATTCCCCGTTTATCTTTACGACCGATTCCACATTTACGGTCATATCCAGAGATCCTTTGTACTTCCACCAGTTGCCCTCCCTCAGGGGGAGGAATTCGGAATTATATTCCGGATCAGCAGGATTATTGCTGCATGACAGGGCAGTAAAGAGCAAAATCAGACTTATCGCATATTTCATAAATACATTTTAAGAAAAAACGGATTATTAAAAAAGTGCTTGTTTTATTGCAAAAAGCGGGAAAAATCCCGAATCCCCGGTCGAATATTTGCATCTAATTAATTATTGATATTTATCCTTAATATAATTACTTTAATTATTCAATTAGAATAGGTTTATTAAATGATTCTTTTGGCAGCAATAGTTGTTTTCTCGTATCTGGTTGGTTCCATACCTACAAGTCTTATTGTAAGCAAGGCGTTAAGAGGTATAGATATTCGGAACTATGGAAGCGGCAATGCCGGCGGCACAAACGTTATGCGCGTGCTTGGCTGGAAAGAAGGATCATTTGTGATACTTTTTGATGCATTCAAAGGTGTTATTGCTGTTGTGCTGATAACCCGTCTTTTTTATGATACCATTCCATTCGAAAACATTACTCCTTTTGATGATTTTACGCTTGTGCAGATTATTGCAGGTATTGCCGCGGTGATCGGTCACATATGGACAGTCTTTGCAGGTTTCAAAGGCGGCAAGGGTATTGCAACAGCTCTTGGTATGCTGCTGATGATAGTCACGGTTGATATGCTGATAGCAATTGGTGTTTTTGTTCTTGTAGTAACTATATCCCGCTATGTTTCTCTAGGTTCATTACTGGGTGCAGTGGCAGTACCCCTTACACTGGTTATAAGGGAGAATATTTTTGATGTAAATATTCCCGGGTACAGCACACTACTGCCGTTCGTTATTTTTCTTGCTCTTCTGGTTATCTATACGCATAGAAAAAACGTAGTCCGTTTATTGGAGGGAAGCGAATCAAAATTAAGTTTTAAAAAGAAAAAATCCGCGGCCTGACATGAAAGTAGCAGTACTGGGAGCCGGTGGATGGGGTTCTACACTCGCTGTTCTGCTTCATTTTAATGAACACGAAGTAACCTTGTGGGAATTCGATGAATCCTATGCGGTTAAACTTAATAAAGAGCGTGTCAACGAATTATATCTTCCCGGCATAAAAATTCCCGATGAAATAATTGTAACTCATGATCTCAGCGAAGCAGTTCACCAGAAGGATGTGGTGGTTCTGGCTGTGCCATCGCAGTTTCTCAGGTCCACCATAAAAAACATTATTCCTTCTGAGATTTCCAATTCTATTCTTGTAAGCGTTGCCAAAGGTATCGAAAACAAAACTCTCCTCACAATGTCCCAGATGCTTAAAGAGGTAATTCCTTCTCTCGATGAAGGTCAGATCAGCGTACTCTCGGGACCCAGCCACGCAGAAGAAGTAGTCAGGAAAATTCCCACGGCAGTTGTTGCGGCTTCCCAGAACCTGGGAACGTCAAAAACTATTCAGACGGTTTTTATGACTTCCTACTTCAGGGTTTATTCGTCAACCGATATTCTGGGGGTTGAGCTTGGAGGATCTCTTAAAAATGTAATTGCCATAGGTGCGGGCATAATCGATGGCGCAAAATTCGGCGATAACACAAAAGCTGCAATTATGACAAGGGGAATTGCAGAGATTTCAAGACTTGGTACTGCCATGGGTGCGCGTGCCGATACATTCGCGGGTCTTTCGGGAATGGGGGATTTAATAGTTACCTGCATGAGCAGGCACAGCAGGAACAGATATGTCGGTGAAAAAATTGGTTCGGGTATGAAACTTGGCGAGGTTCTTGCATCAATGCAAATGGTTGCCGAAGGAGTTGAGACAACGAAATCCGCCTCCGGTCTTGCTGCCAAGTGTAAAGTAGAAACACCGATCATTAATGAAGTTCATAATATCCTTTTTGAGGACAAAGATCCCGTAAAAGCCACAAATGATCTTATGACCCGTGATATGAAAGTGGAATTATTTTCCAGGTAGCGAAATTCCCTTTATCTTTCTGAATAAAGAAACGGCATAGGAATCAGTCATTCCTGAAACAAAATCAATAATGTTAAGCAGCCTTGTATAAAGATCATCAGCCGGCTTGCCGGTTTCATCGGTGAACTGATTCGGGAACAGCTTAATGTGATTTAAACTCCTCGCGGATTTTTTCCCCTCCGCCAGATCATTAACTGCGCGAATGAATGCATCCAGCAAACCTGCCAGAACTTCGAATCCGGCAGATTCTCTTTCCACTACGGCAGGGATAGAATAAATCTTTTCTATCGAAACTTTCTTGATGACTTCAAGCTGCTGCCCCGAGGGAATAAAAGACAGCAGGTCCGACTCATAACATCCCTCCAGGATATTTTTTTCCTCATCCAGGAATATCCCGGTGATTTCTTTTATCAGGCTATTAATTACTTTTGCGCGGAGGTATCCTATTTTGTCATCCTGGTCGCGCTCGTTAAAGTTGCGCAGCTCTTCTTTCCCGATAATGGGGTATAGAAGATCGTGGGTATCAGCGTATGAAAGAAGTCCCAGCCGGTATCCGTCTTCAAGATCCATTATGCGGTAGCAAATATCATCTGCTGCTTCAACCAGGAAAGCCAGCGGGTGCCTGCACCACCAATTAATATTATCGTTGTTGTCTCTCTTCTTTAACCCGGTTTCCGCTGCAATAGTTCTGAAAAGATCGACCTCCGACTGGAAGAACCCGAACTTTTTATATATTTTGCTCTTGGTGTGGGATGTATCGGTGTTAACCGGAATAACTGATTCCTTCGGATATTTTGTGAATGCCGCCAGTGTTGCATAAGTAAGGCGCAGACCGCCGGGAAGTTTCGGATTCTGGAGTTTTGATATTATCCTGAAACCCTGTGCGTTGCCCTCAAACATTTCAATGTCATTTCTTTTCTTTGCATCGGTTATCTTCTGACAGAATTCTCTGCCATTTCCGCTTAGAAAATATTCGGATATTGCATCTTCACCGCTGTGGCCAAAGGGAGGATTTCCGATATCGTGGGCAAGGCATGCAGCGGAAACAATTTCACCGAAGTTATAATTGAAATAATTTTTTTTAAGCTCCGGATGTCTTTCTATTATAACTTTACCGGCAATATTGCCGAGCGACCTTCCAACGCATGATACTTCAAGACTGTGAGTCAGCCTGGTATGGACGAAATCGCTTTCAGGGAGAGGGAAGACCTGTGTCTTGTCCTGAAGACGCCTGAAATGCGAACAGAAAACGATTCTGTCGAAGTCTCTCTGATACTGACTTCGCCCGTCATCAAATGAGTATTTATCCGGCGCTCCTAATAATTTCGATGAAAGCAGTTTGTTCCAGTCCAATGTATCACCTAATAGTTTGTTTTCACATACTAAATATAAAAAAATTTAAGGTTCTCTGGCCGGACCGGGTACATTATCTGCACGACGGGGGTAATTTGTTTATTCAGAACGACTAAACTATTTTTTAAATCATGAAATCAGCAGACATAAAAGCACTGGAAGGTTCCGTTCAATATCTTAAATCGATAGGTCCCAAACGCGCAGCGGCATTTTCTAAAATTGGGATAAGGACCATTCGTGATCTGCTGTTTTATTTTCCCAGAAAGCATCTGGACAGAAGCGCCACCGTAAATTCTTCAAAAGCTTATCAGCTTGTCCTGAACGGATTTGACGGAGAGCTTACAGTGATCGCAAAAGTGTACAGCACAGAATTAAAAAGAATGGGAAGAAGAGAAATGTTTATCGTCTCGTTCAGAGATGAAAGCGGATTCTTTGACTGTATCTGGTTTCAGGGTGCACAGTATATCTCAAAAATATTCACCGAGGGGGACATTTATGCGATTTCTTCAAAGCCTGTCGTATCGAAATATGATAATCTGCAGTTCATTCACCCCGATTTCGATAAGATAAGCCAGGATGAGTCGGAAAGATTTCTGCACACCGGTGGAATAATCCCTTTTTATACAGTACCGAAAGAGTTAAGGGCAACCAGTATCGGCGATTTCAGCCTCAGGAAAATAATAGGTGGTGCGGCGGAGACTTATGCGGATTATCTTGAAGAAACGATCCCGGACGATATACTGCTGCGGCACCAGCTTATCGGAATAAAGGATGCAGTTAAAAATTTTCACTATCCCCGGTCATTCACCGAACTTGAAAGAGCAGTGAAGAGATTTAAATTTGAAGAACTGTTTTATCTGGAGCTGCTTGTAGCAATAAGGAAAAACAGTTTCAGAAAAAAGTTCAGGGGCGAGCCTAAAACCGTACAGACCGGTTTGGTAAAGGATTTCCTGAAGACACTTCCGTATGAACTTACAAAAGCCCAGCTGCGTGTGCTTCACGAAATAAGAAAAGATCTTGAATCAGAATTTCCAATGAATCGTCTTCTGCAGGGTGATGTAGGAAGCGGAAAAACAATTGTGTCGGTAATTGCAATGCTTATTGCTGCGGATAACGGATATCAGTCTGCTCTAATGGCACCCACTGAAATACTGGCAGATCAGCATGCAAAAAACATATCAAAGATGATGACGTTATTGAAGGAAAAATCGGGAAGGCAGATTAAAGTAAGTCTGCTTCTTGGCGGACAGAGAAAATCGGCAAGGGACAAAACACTTTCCGGAATAGAAACGCGGGATGCCGATATTATAATCGGTACACATGCGCTATTTGAAGAGGATGTCAGTTTCGGCAACCTTGGTTTAATTGTAGTGGATGAGCAGCATCGATTTGGAGTTGCACAGAGAGCGAGACTTCAGGAAAAAGGAATAAACCCGGATGTTCTGATAATGAGCGCCACTCCGATTCCCCGAACTTTAACAATGACTGTTTACGGGGATCTTGATACTTCGGTAATTGATGAGATGCCCGGCAGCAGAATTCCGGTAAAGACTTATCTGAGAAGCGATGATAAACTTCCAGACATATACAGCTTTATAATAAAAAAAGCCGGTGAAGGTGATCAGTCCTTTATTGTCTATCCGCTGGTGGAGGAATCAGAGAAGCTTCAGCTTAAAGCAGCGGAAACTTTATACGACCAGTTAAGAAAAACCTATCTGCAGAAAATACGGGTCGGATTAATTCATGGAAGAATGACCTGGCAGGAAAAAGAAGAAATAATGCTGCTGTTTCACGCCAAAAAATTTGACGTCCTTGTTTCCACCACAGTTATAGAAGTCGGTATAGACATACAAACAGCAAATATTATTGTGATTAATGACGCACACCGTTTTGGGTTATCTCAGCTTCACCAGTTAAGGGGAAGAGTCGGAAGAGGATCACGTCAGGCATATTGCATACTTGTTACGGACAGGCAATATATGAAGGCGGCTCAGAAAATTAATATTGACAATGAATTTATTTCGACGGCTCAGCTTGAAAAATTTAAAGCCTCGGTCCGTCTCAGCACAATGGTTAAGCACATCAATGGATTCAATATAGCCGAAAAAGATTTAAAGCTAAGGGGGCCCGGCGATATCTTCGGCATTAAACAGAGCGGCTTTCCTGAATTAAGGTTTGCAGATCTTGCGACCGATACTGAAGTTGTAATAGCGGCAAGAGATGCTGCATTCGGCATTATAGAAAAAGATCCCTCATTGAATTTTCCTTCTTCACAGCTCATTAAAAAAAATCTCAGCGTGCATTATTCTGAAAATTTAAAGTACGCGAGCATTGCTTAATTAATTTTTTCCCGCAATTTTTTTTGATGACTTCAACACATTTTAAAAAATATCGAGCGTGACGGAGAAAAAAATTTTTTGGGTAATGCAAAAAAAATCATTGACTTGAATTATATAATGTTTATATTTGCACAAAAAATTTTTTACAAGGAGAATTTATTTTATCTTCTTTGCTTAATGTTCGATTGAACGTTGCATTAACTTTCAATGTCAAACCAGAAAGTGAAACTTTCCCAGAATCCGTAGCCCCTAATCGTAAACTTCATTCGGCTTCAGAAAAAATTATCTCCGATACTTATGCGGAGTGGGATACCTGGGAAACAATTAATGCAGTTAAGGCAGCTCTTGATGAGTACAGCAATGTAACTCTTGTTGAAGCGGATCATAATGCATTCGGTGTGCTGCGCGAAATAAAACCGGACATAGTATTCAACATAGCAGAGGGATTCTCGGGAATAAGCCGCGAAGCACAGATTCCTGCTTTGCTTGATATGCTGGGTATACCATACAGCGGAAGCGACCCGCTTACACTGGCAATATGTCTTGATAAGGCACGGACGAAAGAAATTCTCTCATATCACAACATTGCAAATCCAAACTTTATTACTATTGCAGACAAAGATTTTGTTATTAATGATCAGTTCATGTTCCCGATGATAGTGAAACCGGTCGGCGAAGGATCGAGCAAAGGTATTTATACTTCTTCATTTGTAAGAAATGAACAGGAACTGCGCAATGAGGCCATCCGGATACTCGAGGAATACAAACAGCCGGCTCTCGCAGAAGAATTTCTTCCCGGCAGGGAATTTACTGTTGCCCTTCTTGGAAACGGAAACGAGGTTGAGGTACTTCCCATCGTGGAAATAAGCTACAAGAATTTCCCCGGGGATTTTATTCCGATTTATTCGTATGAAGCGAAATGGATACTTGACACAAGGGAAAATCCTCTCGATGTGTTCAGCTGCCCTGCCGATATTCCTGCGGAGCTCGAAGAAAGAATCAAAGCCGCGGCATTGTCAACTTTCAAAGTTATGAGATGCCGGGACTGGAGCAGGATTGATATACGTCTGGACAGGAACAATATACCCAACATAATAGAGATAAATCCTCTGCCGGGAATTCTTCCGGATCCGGCAGATAATTCATGCTTTCCCAAAGCCGCCAGGATTTCCGGCATGTCATATAATGATATGATAAACCGGGTTCTTTATACTGCTGCAAGGAGGTATAATCTTTTATGAAAACAGATGCAAAGATACTTATCTGCTATAACTCGCCAGCTACAATATTTTCTGTATACAACGGGAAGCCGGCCGAGAAAAAAAAGAAAGGTACAGATCTTAGTGAATCTGTATTCGAGAGGGAGATTGGCAGAATCAGGAAATCGCTGAAAGAAAATTTTACACAGGTTTCCGAATTTGCCGTGAACGGAGATATAATAAAGCTTATTGACACTATTAATGATTACCAGCCCGACATAATCTTCAACTTTGTTGAATCGGTTCAGGGAATCTCCCGGCTGGAGTTCTGTGTTGCCGGTCTTTTCCAGATCCTTGGTGTACAGTTTACCGGAAACACACCAATAGCTCTTGGTACATGCCTGGATAAGGTTCTTACAAAGAACATCCTTGAATCCTTCGGGGTTGATACACCTGGTTTTATGAAAGTAACGCCGGGGACTGAAGTTTCATCAGATAATTTTGATTTGAATTTCCCCGTCATAATGAAGCTGGCTAACGAAGATGCCAGCATCGGTATATCGGAATTTTCCGTGGTTAATGATATGGAAGAACTTCAGACCCATCTGGGCTTCCTTGTCGCCACTTATAATCAGCCGGTAATTATTGAGGAATACATTGAGGGAAGGGAATTCAATGTAGCTGTTTTAGGGGGAGAAGTATTACCGGTATCAGAAATAGAGTTTCATCTTCCGGAGGGACTTCCAAAGATTGTTACCTATGAAGGTAAATGGATTGAAGGAAGCACCTACTATAACAGCACGGTTCCCAAGTGTCCCGCTGTACTGGATAGTAAACTCAGGAAGTCGATCGAATCCATTGCGCTGGATGCTTACAAAACCTTGAAGTGCCGTGACTATGCCAGGATTGATATACGGATTGACAGAAAAAAACGTCCATATGTTATTGAAGTTAATCCCAATCCCGATATATCTCTCGATTCAGGATTTGTAAGAGCCGCAGCAGCAGCGGAAATCTCATATTCGCAGCTGTTATCAAGGATTGCAGGATTTGCACTTGCAAGGAAAGAGTATGATACGCAGGTTAAAGCAAGCTGACGCTGCCGTAATTGAGAGTGTGCTGGGCAGGATACCGAATTTCAAAAGCAGCGAAATAAGTGTTGCGATGGAATTGGTTAATATAACAGCATTTAACCCTGACCAGACCGATTATCATGTTTTTGTTTATGAGCATGATAACAGTGTGGTTGGTTATTACTGCACCGGAATGAGACCTCTTACCGATGGTACGTATGATCTGTACTGGATTGTTTCAGATCCCGAATCGCCGGTAAAAGGTGTCGGAAGTGCGCTTCTGAGCCACGCAGAGGAATTTGTTATTAGTAATAACGGAAGATGGTTATTGGCAGAGACATCATCAAAAGATGATTATGCCGGTACCCGCAGGTTTTATCTTAAAAATTTATATTCTATTATAGCAGAGATCAGGGACTTTTATTCGGTCGGTGATAATCTGCTGATTTTCGGAAAATTTTTCAGAAATAATAAACCAAAGGGTTAGTTATGGAACTGTGGCAGCAAATGATCAGGGACAGTATTCACTCTGTCGATCAGCTTGTGGAAAAATTTAATCTGGATCGCAAAATTGCGGAGGAGCTGGAAGAATTCTTCCAGGCAAGGATAAATCCTTATTATCTGAGCCTGATAAGATACCCCGGCGATCCCATCTGGCTGCAATGCGTACCCGATCAAATGGAGCTTGAAGATCTTGAAGGAGCTGAGGATCCTCTTATGGAGGATGCCATGAGTCCTGTTCCCAATATTACACACAGGTATCCTGATCGTGCTCTTTTTCTGGTGACTAGTCAGTGCGGACTTTACTGCCGCTTCTGTACAAGAAAAAGAAAAGTAGGCAACCAGCAGAAAATATCAATGCGCGGCCTTGAAAGTGCCTTCAGGTATATTGAGCAGCATACGGAAATAAGAGACGTCATCCTTTCGGGAGGCGACCCCCTTATGCTCACCGATATGATGCTTGAAAAAATCCTTCAGCGTCTAAGAACAATACCGCACGTTGAAATAATCCGCCTTGGAACCAAAATGCCGTGCGTTCTTCCGCAGCGCATTACAAATTCCCTGGTTGAAATGCTGAAGAAATATCATCCGATATATATAAATACCCATTTCAATCATCCCTGGGAAATTACTCCCGAAAGCTCAAAGGCGTGTGAAATGCTTGCAAATGCCGGTTGCCCCGTCGGCAACCAGATGGTTCTTATGAAAGGGGTCAATGACGATCCCGCCATTGTTAAGGACCTGCTGCAGAAACTTCTGAAGATTCGCGTGCGCCCATATTATATGTATATGGCCGATGAAACAAAAGGAGCAAATCATTTCAGGACCTCCATCGAAACCGGCCTGGAAATAATTGAAAATCTCCGCGGCCATACAAGCGGGCTTGCAGTTCCGCATTTTGTAATCGATGCGCCCGGAGGAGGCGGGAAAATTCCTTTAATACCAAACTATGTTCTGCATAAGGATAATGAGAAGATTATTCTGAGGAACTTTAAACATAAAGTGTATGTTTATAAAAATTATCCCGACAGGAACAATCCGGTCAGCAAAACAAAGAACAGTAAGAACAATAACGGCAGAAATGGCAAAGCAAAGGAGAAACCCTCAAGGCTGAGAGAAGTTAAACTGCCTGTAGTGCAGAACTAAAACCCTGCACATAAAAGATAAATTCAAAAAAAAGAAAAACCCGCGAACCTCTGTCCGCGGGTTTTTTATTTTCTGATAATTTGTTGTCAGACCTTGGCGAATTAAGAATATTTATCAAAGCTGGGGACAGATAAAAGCAGTCGGTTACAGGCTTTACAGTACCAGCTCTTTTACCTTACTTTTAAGCTCATCAATTTTTATATCGAACCGCTCTCCCGTCTTTCTTATTTTTAACTCAACCTTGCCGTCTTTAAGTTTCTTTTCGCCAACTATAACCTGAACCGGAATACCGAGCAGATCGGCATCATTGAATTTAAATCCTGCCTGCGCGTCAGCCCGGTCATCATAGATTACTGAAAATCCGTCATCTGAAAGATCTTTGTAAATTGAATCAGCATTTTCAACGATGGCCTCTTTTTTCATGTTCAAAGCAATTAAATGAACATCAAACGGTGACAGCACTTTATCCCATATAATCCCGGCGTCATCATGATGCTGCTCAAGATAGCAGGCAAAAATCCTTTCGACGCCGATGCCGTAGCTGCCCATAACAATAGGATGATCTTCCCCTTTTTCATCAAGATACCTTGCGCCCATCGACTCGGAATACTTTGTACCGAGCTTGAAGATATGTCCCAGCTCTATCGCCGTAAAAACATCAAGCTTGTTTTCGCAGGACGGACAGGCCTCACCCGGTTTTACACTCCTCAGGTCGTGATACTCTATCTCCTTTACATCCCTTAGCAGATCGATACCGCCGAAGTGGTAATCTGTTTCATTAGCACCGCTGTACAGGTTGTTTGCATCCCTGAGACGCAGGTCGGCAATTATTTTTCCGCTGAATCCTATCGGACCGATGGAACCTGCCTCCGCACCGGTAATTTCCTTAAGCTCATCCGGGTGACCGGGACGAATGCTGCCTCCCGTAACTTTGAGAAGCTTTGTTTCATTAACATCATCGTTTCCGAGCATCAGAACAAGAACCGGAACATTATCATTATGAATATACACTCTTGACTTTGCGCAGCTGGTTTCCTTTATCTTCAGGAACTCACAAAGCTCATCGATGCTTCTTACAGCAGGAGTATGGATTTTATGCACCTCGCGTCCGGCATCCTCCCGTCCTCTTTCAATAACTTTAGAAACGGCAATCTCAACGTTTGCAGCATAGCCGCAGTTTTCGCAGTACGCTACTGTATCCTCGCCGGCTTCGCTTTTAACCATAAATTCTTCGGAACCGGTTCCGCCCATGGCACCGCTGGAAGCACCGACAACAAAATATTTTAAACCGCACCGGTCGAAGATTTTCCGGTAGGCGCTGTCATGCTTTTTATAAGACAGATCCAGACCCTCCCGGTTGCAGTCGAATGAATAGGCATCCTTCATTAAAAACTGGCGCCCTCTTATTACACCGCTTCGCGGACGAGCTTCGTTCCTGAATTTTGTCTGTATCTGGTACCAGATCTGCGGCATATCCTTGTATGATTTTACAACATTGCGGGCGTGGAATGTCATTATCTCTTCATGGGTAGGGGCCAGAACATATTCCCGGTTCTTTACATGAAACATGGTATCGCCGAATGCTTCCACCCGTCCGGTTTCTTCCCATAATTCCTTTGGATTCAGTGCCGGCAGGTGAAACTCCTGTCCGCCTATTGCATCCATCTCTTCACGGATAATCCCGGAAATCTTTTTAATAACCCTG
Source organism: Ignavibacteriales bacterium UBA6490 (assembly GCA_002435365.1). Taxonomy (GTDB): domain Bacteria; phylum Bacteroidota; class Ignavibacteria; order Ignavibacteriales; family Ignavibacteriaceae; genus UBA6490. The sequence continues at coordinate 5,888 of DJMM01000089.1, read as the reverse complement.
TAACCAAGCGGCAGGAAAGAATATATCCCGGCAGAAACCATCCTTACCATACCGGAGCGGAGCATGAGAATATGACTTATAACAGTCGCTTCGCTCGGTACTTCTTTTAAAGTAGGTACAAAATACTTGCTTAATCTCATAAATGGACATTCCCAAAAGTAAAAAAGTGGTCAAAAATAAATAAATAAGGCTCAAGGTACAAGATTAAGCAGCAGCTTCAAAACCCGGTACCTGATTTTCCCCGGAACGATCACCCGCCGGAAATATACAAAAGGTAACGGGTTCTGACTTAAAACCGTCAGGAAATATATTAATCAGCCCGGCAGCAGAATAATATTCCTTGTTCACACAAAAATTTAATAATATCTTTCACACCAAATTATTTTTACTCTTTAGGATTATATGGAAAATACGCTGATTAATGTTCCGCTCTTAACTCTTATCCCCTTTGTTCTGATGCTTGCATCGATAGCAGTATTCCCGCTTACATGGAATCACTTCTGGGAAAAAAACATAAACAAACTTTATGTGGCCGTTGCACTGGGTATTCCGGTTATTATATTTCTTCTTTTCAGCAACCTCGGGGAAAGATTGTTTGATACTCTGGTATTTGATTATGTGCCGTTTATTGTTCTGCTAGGATCGCTGTTTACAATTACCGGGGGTATCTACCTTAGCGGAGATATCGAAGCAAAGCCGTCAGTAAACACTCTTTTTCTTGGCATCGGGGCGGTGCTTGCCTCGTTTATGGGAACTACCGGAGCGGCCATGCTTTTAATCAGGCCGGTTATTCAGACAAATAAGGAAAGGACTTTCAAAGTACATACCATACTGTTTTTTATCGGAGTAATTGCAAACTGCGGGGGCCTCCTGACTCCCCTCGGCGATCCGCCGCTTTTTATGATGTACCTGCGCGGCGCCAGCTTTACATGGTTCTTCCAGCTGTTTCCCGAATGGCTGGTTACAAACGGACTCCTGATCCTTGTTTACTTTTTTGTGGATTCATACTATCATAAGAAAGAACCGCCTGCAGCAGTGCTGAGGGATAAAGAATTTATCCGCCCCATTAAAATAGAAGGGAAATTAAATTTTCTCTGGCTGGCCGGTGTGGTGCTTGCAGTTGCTTTCCTGAATGAGCAGTATGTGGAAATAATCAAAACCAATCATTATTACAAATTCATCCGCGAGGGGGTAATAGCGGCAATGGCAATTATGTCCCTCCTGTTTACAACAAAGCTTACCAGGGAAGGCAATAACTTTACCTGGAAGCCGATCGAGGAAGTAGCTTATCTTTTTCTCGGTATCTTTATTACAATGGTTCCCTGTCTCCTTTATCTTGAAGCAAATGCCAAAACACTCGGTGTAATCCTGCCCCAGCAGTTTTATTATTATACGGGACTTCTGAGCAGCTTTCTTGATAACACCCCAACTGCCGTTACTTTTCATTCGCTGGCCCTGGGACTGGGTGAAACAACCGGAAATATGGCCGCGGGAATACCGGCCGAACTGCTCAGAGCAATTTCAATCGGCTCCGTATTCTTCGGCAGCATGACTTATATCGGCAACGGACCTAATTTCATGGTGAAGGCTGTGGCGGAGGAGAATAATATAAAGATGCCCGACTTTTTCAGCTATATGATAAAATTTTCGCTGATAATTCTGCTGCCAATCTTTGTAATCGTACAGCTTATATTTATTTAGTCAGGTTTCAAGGTTATGGTCATTCGTNNAACTTAACAGTTTCTTGATAATAAATTAACACTCACTTAATTTGATATGACTATTATAGCATGCAAAAAAAAGAGTTGTTATGGATGATACTATCAGAATAATTGCAGGTATAATACTGTTAGTCGCTACTATGATAATCGACAGAATAAAAAACAAACCAAAGGGATTATAATTTTAAGAAAGAGAAAGTGTTGGAAATATTAGCGGATACAATACTGGAAATTATTTCACTCTCAGTGCTTATGCTTATGTCAGGAGCATTTTTCACCGGAGCAATCAGACTTTTCAGAAAAAGGAACGATACGTGCTATAATGAGATAATTATCAGCGTTATCAGCGGAAGCGCAAAGGATAAATAAAAAGCCGGTTTAGTTAACTCGGGAACAATAAACTTTGCTATTTTATACCAGATATAAATTGTAAATCCCAGTATAATATTACCGCCTATAAAATTCAGTCCCTTTATATCCAGCATATTATTCATTATCAGCAGGAAAATAAGCAGGATAATAGTGATCATATCCAGCCCGCTGAACAAGGTCCTGTTATCACCGGAAAAGCCGAACCTGTAGATAAGAAAGAAAACAATAATGCCGGCCAGCGAAAATACCGCCAGGTAGGGAAGAATGTTGTCGTTCCATAACGCATTATACCTTATCCATGGCTGGGTAAGGTTTGTAAGGGAAAAGAAGATCTGCAGATTTATAAGCACATAAATATCGTTATAGCTGTGATCCTTCCTGCTGTGAATATAGGAAGCAGCGAACAGCAGACCGCATATTACAAGCATAAGTACTATTACATCGTACGGAAGTTCCGCATCCCCCGGGAAAAGCAGAAAGATAATTCCTGCCACCGACACCGCTGAAAACGGGAGCAGGTACTTTTTGTAAAGATCGATGGTGATCAGGTGCGTTGTGAACAGCTTTGCAAAAAAATGCTGAAGCAATTCCGTTGATCTGAACAGGTGCACCAGCTGGCTGATATTGAACAGCACTATGGCTGAGAGACAGAACAGAATGTACGCAGTTAAACTGTGGTAGTATAGATATAAAATGGAAAGAACTATATAGAAAACAGTAAATACCTGTATAATGAATACAGTGGTTTTATGCCTGATGTTGTTTCCGGAGATCATATGATGAATATGACTATTGTCCGGCGTAAAGGGACTGATTCCTTTCCATATCCTTACAGTTATTACCCGCAGGGTGTCGATAAGAGGCACGCCCATTAAAATAATGGGGAAGCCGAGGTCGAGCGAATAAGGATTTATATCGTGAATAAGCAGCAGCGCTGAAACAACAAGGAAGAATCCGAGTATCAGCGAACCTGTATCACCCAGGAAAATCCTTGCGGGGTTTGCATTGAACTTCAGGAAGCCGATAAGACTGCCGATACATGCAGCCGACAGTATCATCAGGAATGAACTGCCTATGCTGAATGCCAGCATAAAAATAACCATAAACAGAAGCAGCGAATACCCGCTTACCAGACCATCCATGCCGTCAAGCATGTTTACCGCGTTAATTGACCCGGTAATGAAAAGAAAAAGCATTATAAGATCAATCGGATAGGGAAGCAGGGTTCCGAAAATTTCGACCTGGTGGAGCATCGGATATAAGAAGAGCATCAGGATTACCGCAGCAGCCGAATGGAACAGGTATTTGTAATGCCATTTCATGTTTCTCATATCATCGAGAACTCCGCAGAATGCCAGGAGTGCCGATGCCATGAATATAACGCGGAATGTATTGAAATTTTCAGAATAACCGATCAGAGCAAGAATGATGATCAGGTAGATAAGTATCCCCCCCATTCTTGGAATAGCGGATGTATTGATGTGCCTGCCGCCAGGGACGTCAACTATATTCAATCTTGTCAGGAAATTAATAAGAATGGGAGTCGAGAAAATCGTGATTATTAAACTGGAGAAAAAAACCAAAAAATACTGCATGAGCCCGTTACCTGTTTAATTTTGGAATTGGCCAGATTTTGTACTGCCGCTACCAGTTCCCTGGAAAACAGTTACATCAGGAACCGGAAGACTACAACAAATATTTAAGAACAAACGCAATTTTTATTCCGTTACTAACATTAGGGTTGCCCGATAACCCGCACTGTAGAGAGATCAAGTAAACATTACCTTTAACCTGCCCATTATAGGTAAATCCTACTAATTTAATCTTTCTAAAATTAAAAATTTTTAATCTTCAAAGCAAGAAAAATCTTTTATTAACATGTATATACACAAAAAGAAGGGAAATATGGAAAAGTGAAACTGAAGCAGGCAGGTTTGTTAAGGCTAAAGCCTTGAAAGAATTGATTATGTGAAATGCTCCACTAGTTGCAAGCAGTGGAAAAAAATAATAACAAATTAAAAATTTGTTTTGCCGCTGCCTTCAGGCAGTGAAAAAAAAGCTAAAGACCAAACCCAATTGAAAATTCCATCCAGTCTTTTTCATTTATGTCATACTCGGTTATGAACCTGCCGGTGCTTTTCAAGTGCCGCACATATTCAAGTCTGAGCTTTAAGGAATTTACCGGTTCAAAGTTGAATGAAATCCCCAGATCGGAATAGTAGCTTATGCCGCCGTATAAAAATCCGGGATTGGGAAAGGTATACTGCTCTTCAACGGTTTCCTTTTTTCCTTTCCGTATATAATCGTACCATAATTCAAAATACCCGAAACTCCTGTCCATGCCGGAAGGATGAACATCAAACCTGGAACCTAAATGGATCTGATCTGCATTTGAGCCGATCCAGTGACCCAGCTGGTAGCCGGATGAATAATAGGTCTGTGCCGGATTGAAATTATTATATACGAATGGATTTATCCTTGTGTATTCTATGTTGAAGCTGAGGTTATCGGTGAGTGCATCGGTGATGTATGCGCCTGCGGTATAGCCCAGGTGCTTGTTTGCCGAGGCATCCCCTTCAAGGAATTTGGTTATCTGAAGCTCGTCTACAAAAAGAGTGAAGTAAAGCTTTGTCTGCAGGGGCAGGTAGCGGTATGAAGCATCAAGAAATATCTGGGCATTGTCGCCGCTATCGCCATGCGAATAATAATGATCGGCAAGACGGAAGAACATTACCGGAACAAGATACAGAAACTCCAGCCTGTCGCTGAATATAACCGATTCCCCGAGCGTAATGCTTAACGTGCCTGCCGGGTAAAATGTAAGGTAATGCAGCGCAATATATTTATCCCTTCTGTCGATTGTATAATTATACCTGTTCCTTGCTGTGCTTAATAAACGGTATGTTGATGAGTCGGGCAGCACGGAACTTAAAAAACCGAGATAATAGTTGAAGTTAAGCCAGTCCGCCGGCTGAAGCTCAAGATTGATATAAGGAAAGGAAGGTGCTTTGCCTGAAAGAATTATCTGTCCGTCCATGCCGGACCCTATTTTCAGAAAATCCTTTGCAGCGGAGATCCTTCCGTAACCGAAATCATACCAGATGCCGCCGCGCAGCTCGCTGTAATCGCCTTCCCGCACCGCCACATGTATTCCCGGTTTCCTCGAAAAATAATTGTACTTGTAATTTGAGGCTAGTCGGCTGTGGTTATCATAGAAAAGCAGGCTGTACCCCCAGTTATTTAAAAACCCGCCCCGTACATAAAGACCGTTCCGGTAAAACAAGCTCCATTTATTCCCTTTTTGATATGAAACCGTAAAAACAGGATCCAGGGTTAGACTGAAATTCTCATCCCGGTAGCTGTAAAGATGGTAAAAATCCCTGTCATCTTTAAGAAAAGCGGATTCGCTTCCCCCCAGCTGGCCGGAAAATTCTGACAGGTAGTAGAAGATCTTTTTCCATTCCAGGGTGGTGACCGGGTTTTCCAGTCCCTTTATCATAAATCCGTCAATTCCAAGCTTCCCGATAGTGGTAAGTATTTCGCTCCTTGTGAGCGGAAATCTTACAGGCTGGTTTAATGAGGTTTTATTCTGAAGCCTGAAAAAGAAGTTGTAAAAATCGGATTCAATGGGCTCGGATACCGGCTGCGAAAAAAGCTGAATATAAGTGAACAGGATTATGAATGCTGAATATTTCATTTATCAGGAGTATAGTATGGTAAAATTGTATCGGCAAGTTAAAATAAATCTGTTAACATTTCCATTAACTTCAATATAAAAGGCTAAAGCCTTGAGAG